>CAYQRM010000075.1:0-15508 GCA_964419785.1 uncultured Solibacteraceae bacterium
CCACCGGCCTGTCCTGCTGGGCGGGCTGAAAACGCCAGGCCTGCACGGCGGTCGTCATCAGATCGGTGAACGGCGGCGTGGTCCGGAGGACGGTGATGCCATTCACAGAGCCGCTGTGCGTCACATGAACTTCGAGCAGCACTTCGCCGCCGCCCACGGCATGCGTCGGGACCGGCGGCAGCGGCCCAGATCGATACTGCGCAGGCGATGTGGAAGGCTGGAGCGCCGCGACCGAAATCGCGGCGCTCGCAAGCAAGTACGGCAGTCGAACCATGTCCTTCGACCCCGCTCAGGGCAGGCCTCTTAGCTTCCAGTTTCTGAACTTCTAACTTCTGGCTTCTAACTTCTAACTTGATCCGTCACTTGACTCTGTAGGTTCCGTCGTCCATCCGCTCGCGATGCGCGGTGTGGCACTGGCCGCAGAGTCCGTTCAGCGTCGTCGCGGCGGTCTTGGCGTCGTCCCACTTGCCGGCGGTCGCGGCCATGCCGATTGTGTCGGTGAGCTTCTGCGCCTCGGTCGCCCAGCCGATGGCGTCGGCCATGTTGCGTTTGTTGAAGAACGCCTGCACGTCGCCGAAGTAGCCCTTCAGCTCCTTCGCCTTCTCGAGCGAAGTGTTCGTCGTCGACGAGTCGAGGCTCTGACGGAGCGCGGTGAACCCCGGGCTGACCTTCTTCATCACGTTGTCGAGCGCTTCTTCCTCGGGCGTCGCCGGGCGCGGCGGCTTCTTCGCGATGTCGGTGTTGGTGTTGTTGATGACGCTCGTCGCGAGCACGACCGGCTGGCCCTTGTACTTCTCGACCATGTCGGCCGGCAGATCGAGCGTGTAGTCCTTGAACCGGCGCGCGACCTCGGCCGGATCGAACTTGACGGCGTTGCCGACGACCGTGATATACGCGTCGGCCGCGGGCTGCTCGTTGAGCGTCGGCGCGATGACGAGCACGTCGCCTTTCATCGGCGTCTTGCCTTGCACCATCGTGAACGTCGTCTTGGTGATGTTCTTCGCGACGGTGCCCATCATCGAGACCTGCTGCCCGAGGTATTGATCGGGATGCTGGAAATAGGAGCTCGCGGTGAGCGGCACGGTGGGGGGACCGGCGGCGCCTCCGCCGCCGCGCTGGGCGCGGGTCGCGGCGGTGGCGACTAGGGACGCGCAGGCCGCAAGTGCCAGCACGGTCCCGAAAGTCGGTCTGGTGAGATGTGAAAATCGCATGGTCATCCTCCGCTGACGGGTGTCCGGCGGCGGGCGGCCGCCCTACGTGCTCCGCATTGTAGAGGAACCGCGCGGCGGTCCGAAACTCCCCGGAAGTCTCGTCCGTCTAACCCGGCCGATGACGTCCAAACCCGCTTCGACGACGTTTCTGGCGCTGGTCCTCTTTATAGAAACGATACCGGGAATACTTTTCGGCCGGGCGCCGGACCAGGCGGGAGGGTGGCTGGCCGGTGCCGCGCAGACGCTTGGCGGCGAGGCCAAGCTTCGGGGCCTGGGCGCGATCGAGCTCGACGGCCTGTCGGTCCTGCACCAGCGCGAGCAATCGGAGCGGCCCGAAGGGCCCTGGGTCATTACGTTCACTGACTTCAGTGACGTGCGAAGCGTCGCGAAAGACGCCGTCGTTCGCACCTCCCGGACGCGCGGCTACTCGACGCCCGACTGGGTCGACAGCAAGGACTGGACGCCGGAATCGACCATCGTCGTCGCGAGCGGCGTCGGCCTGCGGCAGGCGAATGGCACGTGGGGTCCCGCGGGTACGCCGTGGGATCTCGGCATCCTGCCGCTCGCACTTGAACCCGAGCACGTCGTGCTTGCCGCACTCGATGCGAAGGATGCGCACGCCGAGCCCGACGAAACGCTCGACGGCTACCGGCATCACGTCGTGGCGTTCACCTACGGCGATGCGCGCGTGCGATTGATTCTCAACGTCCCGTCGCTCTTGCCGCGCGCAGTGGACATCACGCGCGCGCGTCCGTACGACACGTACTGGGCGCCGTGGGGCGATGTCACCGAGCGCGTCTCATTCGGTGTCTGGACGCTCGAGCCGGAAGGCGTGAAGTTTCCGCGGCTCTGGGAGTTTTCGACAGGCGGTCAAACCGACGGCACGCTCACGATCACGCGCATGCGCCTGAGCGCACCCACGCCCGCGACATCGTTCGATGTGCCCGACGACGTCCGCCAGCTGCTAATCGCGGGCCGCCGGAAGATCTCTGACGCGCCGCTGGGATCGCCCCAACGCCCCGCTGCCGAGCTTGCACCCGGCGTCGTCCACGTGCCGGGCAGCTGGGACATCGTCGAGATCAAGCAGGACGACGGCGTCGTGATTCTCGACGGGCCGTTGACGTCGGACTACTCAGCGAAAGTGATCGCCGACGCGACGCAGCGATTCGGCGGCGCGCCGGTCAAAGCGGTGATCACGACGTCGGATTCGTGGCCGCACCTCGGCGGCATGCGCCAGTACGTCGCGCGCGGCATCCCGATCTACGCGCTCGATCTGAACGTGCCGATTCTCACGCGACTGTTCGCGGCGAAGTACGAGACGTCGCCCGACGCGCTCGCGAAATCACCGAAGCGCCCGAACCTGCACGTCGTCTCGGGCAAGACCGTCGTCGGTACGGGCGCCAACAGGCTGGAGGTATATCCGTACCGTACGGCGTCCGGCGAGCGTCAGATGATGGTCTATCTGCCGGAGCACCAGCTGCTCTACACGAGCGATCTCTTCACGATTCGCGGACCGATGATCTTTCTGCCCCAGCAGGTCGCGGAAGCGGTCGAGGCCTTGACGCGCGAGCACCTCGTCGTCAAGTCCGCGTTCGGCATGCACTATGACGCGCTGCCGTGGGCGACAATTGTCAAGAGCGCCGAGCCGCCTCAGAGGCGATAGGTTCAGCCAGCAGACACTCCCAGCATGGGGGTGTCGTACCAGCTGCAGTGCTCACATGAAGATCATGGAGGCAATGAAGAACATGAAGCCGGATTGCGACGCTGCCGTCGCTCTGACTGCCCGGCGTTGCCGGGCTCGACTGATCGAGCAGCACGAAGAACAAGGGCGTGCAAAACGCCGATGCTCTTGTTCTTCGCGCTGCTCGATCAGTCGTCAGGCCGCCGCGGGCGGCCAGTCAGAGCGACGGCATCTGAAAAGGAACCGCCCTGCGCCCGACTTCCCGTCCCGACTTCCCGACTTTCCGACTTCTCGACTTTCACATCACTTGATCGTCGGGTCTCGTTTAAGGTCCTTCTCGATGAACGGCACGCCCTCGGTCATCCATTTCGGCGCGGGCGCGTCCTTGAGGTAGTGATCGAAGAATTGGAAGTACCGAATCGTCAGGTCCTTCCGGTTTGCCATGCCGCGCAGGCCGTGGCCCTCGCCGGGGTACGCGAGCAGGATCGCGTTCTTGCCGTTGTAGCGCAGCGCGTTGTAGAACGCGAGTCCGTTCTGGAACGCGACGGTCGGATCGGCCGTGCCGTGCATGATCAGAATCGGCGCGGTCACCTCGCGCACGTGCGTCAGCGCAGACTCGAAGTTGTACATCTCGGGGTTATCCCACGGTGACACCGCCTCGCGGCCCTGGCCGTAGAGGTAGTAGTCGTTGCCGTTCGCGCCGCTGCCGCCCGAGACCTGGTACGACCAGCCCCAGTTCTGGTTGAAGTCGAAGTAGAGATCCGTCACGCCTGCACCGACGCCCACTGCCGCGAACAATCGCGAGCGCGTGCCGATGAACGCCGCGCCTTCACCGCCGTAACTGTGGCCGTTGATGCCGATGCGCTTGGGATCGACATAGCCCATCTCGATCACTTTGCGCACGGCCGCCTCGACGCACTCGAGCATGTCGCTGTGCGACGCACCCGTGCGGTAGTGGATGTCGGGCAGCATCGTGATGTAGCCCTCGCTCACGGCCTGAATCGGCGACGAGCCCATGCCCGTCAGGTACGACGGCGCAGAGTAGCGATTCAGATTCTGCGAGTTCTCCTCATAGAAATTCACGAGCATCGGACGCTTCTCGCCAGGCTTGTAGTCGTCGGGCAGCGCGAGAATCCCCTGCAGCCGGAGTCCATCCTTGTTCTTGAAGTCGAACAGGATGCGGTGACCCCACATGTACTCCGTCTGCTGCGGGTTGATGTCGGTGATCTTCTTCGCGTCCTTGAGGTCGGGGCCAGAGACGCGCAGATCGGGGAATTCGGTGAAGGTCTGACGCGTGAAGAGGAACCTGTCCGCCTTTGCGGCCTTCACCGGCGTGCTGTATGCCGCGTCGTCATACACGAGCTCTTTGATCTGACCGTCGACGAGCTGCGAAAAACCGGCTTTCTTCGTCCACTCGCCATAGGTGGAGAACGTGACGGGCTTGGAGAGATCGATCGTCCCACGCGCGCCCCCGCCTCGCCCGCCGCGGCCGCCACCGCCGCCACCTGGGGCCGCGTCGTCCGGCTCCATGCGGACATAGCGATAGCGCACTTCGTTCTTGGCGCCGAGGCCGTTGGTCAAATTGCGCGCGGCGGATCCGTCGAAGGGCACCGCCCACAGATCGTACTGATGCTGGACGATGACGCTCTTCCCGTCGCTGGTGTAGCCGGCGATGCCGTATGACGGCTTCGGCCCTGGATGGTCGTACTGGGTGTCGACGAAGCTCACCGCGCTTGCGCCACCGAGCGTCCGCGACGTGCCCGCGTCGAGGTCGTATGCCTGGAACTTGTTGTCCTTCCAGTACAAGAAATAGTGACCGTCCGGCGAGATGCCGATGGTGCCCGCGCCCGTGAGCTGGTTCTTCATCATCAGCGTGCGCTCGCCGGTCGTCGTGTTGACGCGATAGAGGTCGGCGGCCGGACGCTTGTAGTCGGAAATGAACCCGCGGGTGTCTCGGCCGACGGCCCAACGGCCGTCCTGTGCAACGTCGAGCTCGCGCATCGTTTCGTCGGCGAGCTTCACGTACTTCGCGGCCGAGACGTCGAATGCTTCACGGAACGTGAAGTTGCGATCGGCGTCGGCCCGGATCATCTGCACGGACTGGATACGCTCGTCGAGCGAGTTCCAGACGTCGACGTCCGCGCGCTCGTCGGTCGACGGCCGGCGAGTCGTCGTATCGACCGCGGGCACCTGTGCCTTCATGCCAAAGAACACGCGCTTGTCATCGTCGCTCCACTCGAGCGCCGCGCGGTCGCTCACGATCCAGCCGCTCGGAAAGCCCGCGGCTTTCGCGGGGTCGAGGACGATGGGAGCCGGTTCGGGCTCGCCGAGCGCCGTCTGCACGTTCGGAAACGCGATCAGCACGTTGCTGCGTTCGCGCATCTTGTCGACGTCGACGCCTTTGAGCACCGCGACCGCCGCGCCGTCATCACTCCACGTCAACCGGTTGTAGGTTTTCGCGTCGTTGTCGAGCGAGTTCATGCGGCCGCTGCGCAGATCGAGCACGAAAAGACCGTTGCTGTCCTTGACGGCCGCGTCGACCGTGTACGCGAGGAGCTCGCCGGACTTGTTGAACGCAATGTCGCCAACACTGCCGAGCAGCTGGTCGCGTCCGGTCGCGAGGTTGTGAAGCGTGACGTCGGCGCCGCGCGGGCCCGTCTGGCCTTCATTTCCCTGCGCATTGGCGCCAGCGCCGCCAGCTGGAGGCTGATTAGGTTGCTGGTTTGTGTCGGCGCCTCCGTTGGCGCCGCCGCGTCCCGCGTTCGCGTTCGCCGGACGACGACGCAGGAGCAGATAGGTGGCGTTTGTCGAGAACGTGAACGACTGAATGTCCTGCCACGACTGCACCGCGCCGGTCGTGAGGTTGCGAAGTTCGACGTGTCTCGGCGGAATCGGAGGCGTCGTCGCGCCGCCGCGTGCCTGCGCGCCCTGACCGCCGGCCGGGGCGTTCGTGTCACTGATCGCCGCCGGCGCGTTGTTGGCGCCGCCACGTCCACCGCGTCCGCCGCGCCCGCCGCCTGGATCGACTTGATACGCGAACCAGTGCGAGTCGGCCGAGAAGGTGCCGCCCGACCCGTCGGGGATGGCCACGTCTGTATTCGTCGTGAGATTGAGGAGATGCTGTACGGGTTTGGCGTCGGCCGGTGCGGTGTTCGTTTGCGACACGCCGTACGCGACCCAGTTGCCGTCGCCGGAAATCTCGGAGGCGGAGATCGCGCGCCAGCGCGTGTAGTCCTCGACGCCGAGCACCTTTTTCGCCGGCGACTGCGCGGTCAGCGCAAACGCCGAGCTGAAAGCGACGACCAGGACGGCGGACAGCGCTGCGAGCGGACGCCGCGTCACCAAATCACGAGCCTCGTTCGTCACGTCGATCCTCCTGATAATTACGCCGGGTGTCTTTTTAGAGGACATGTCACCTAAAAAGACACCCGGCGTCATTTCTCCCGCACGGATATTACATCCGTCCATGACGAAGAGCGTTGAAACGGCGGCCCGCCCGGTGCATGCTGACGGCTCGCTCCTCTATTGGCACGGAGGCACAACATGAGTCTTCTCGACGACATGAAAGGCGTCCTCGCTCAGTACGCCTCGGGCGGAGGATCGGCGGCAAGCGTCGGCGCGCACTTCGATCAAATCGCGCAGTCGGGCAATTCAGGCATGCTGGCGCAAGGCGTGTCCGAAATCATGCGGTCCGACCAGACGCCCGACTTCGGCAATCTCGTTGGGCAGCTGTTCGCCAACGGCACCGCCGATCAGAAAGCCGGAATGCTCAACGCACTCATCGCCGCAGTACCGGCGGACCAGCGTGCGAAGCTGCAAGCGATGATCCCGGGCCTTGGCGGGCTCACGCAGGTGACCGGGGCGCAAGCCAGCACGATCCCACCGTCGGCGGTGACGAACGCCGCGGCGCAGGTCCAGCAGCATCCGAACGTCATTGATCAAATGAGCCAGTTCTACGCGCAGCACCCGGCGCTCGTGAAGACGCTCGGCACGGCGGCGCTCATGGTCGCGATGCGCGGCATGTCTCGGCGCCGCTAGGCCTTCGCGGCGAGGCGCCAGAACTGCTTTTCGTTGAGCAGCGTGATGCGGTGGCCTTTCGCGCGCAGGCGCTTGATCTCCATCAACTTCAGGCCGCCCTCGCGGCCTGCCGCCTGCAACGGGTTCGGGCGGCCGCGCACGACGACGGTGGTTTGCGCTGAGGGACCGCCGTGGACGATCGCGCCGGCTTTCCGCGCCGCGCGGATCGCGTCTCTGCGAGGCCGGCTGAGGATCCCGGTGAACGACAAGTGCACGGTCTTCAGCGAGCGGAGCACGCCGGCATTCAGCCGCGCCGGGGGCGCCGTGAGCGCGGCGATCATCTCATCGGCGCTTTCGTACCGCTTGCGGCGCTCGCCGATACAGCGATAGACGATCTCTTTCAGGTGATCGCTGCACGCGAGCCGCCGCACCTCGTGCGTGCGCACGCGTGCCGTCGCGTCTCCCTTCACCAGCATCGCCAACAGTTGCCCCACCTGATACACGTCGTCGCGCGCGCGCCATTTCGGCGCGTCGCCGCCGAGCATGTCGCTCGGCACCATGGACGTATTGAGCGTGCGCGCGGTGATGCCGCGCCGATGGCTTTGCGGACGGACGATGCCGAAGTCGCCGAGCTTGAGGTGACGATCGTCACAGACGAAGACGTTGAGCGGGGTGAGATCGCGATGCAGCATCTGGCCGCGGTGCAGCCGGCCGAGCACCTGGAGGATGCCGGCGATTTCACGGCGCGCCACGCGTTCCGGCCATCCTTTCGCGGTTCGGCGCAGGAACGCGCTGAGATCGCCGTGACGCGCGTACTCGAGCGCGAGGCAGTACAGCGGTCGCGTGCCCGCGCGAATCAACGGAAACGCATCGAACACGCGGATCGCGCGTGGGTGCTCGTCGAGCACCTGGCCGAAATACGCCTCGCGCAGCCACCCGTCCATTCGCGCGCTGACCTTGAGACAGAGTGTGGCCGGAACCGAGCGCGACGTCCCCACGCGCGTGACAAGGTACACCTGTCCGAAGCCGCCTGCGCCAAGCAGCCGGCCGACGCGATAGCCGAGTTTCGTCTCGGGACTCGTGACGACCGTGCCGAATGACAGCAGCGGCACGAGGTGGCTGCTCCCAATCGACATCGATCGCGTGCGCGTGGTGGCGTCGGGATTCAGCATGCGCGCGACTTCGCTGCCCTGTGTCCGCCAGCATAGCCGACTCGCGTCTGAGGGACAGGAAATTGCCGCGCCAGCGCCTGCAGCAGCCAGCGAAATGCCCGTGTCTGTGGCAGCGGGCCCGGCGGCCATCCACGCAACACGCCGACGAGCTCCCAGAAACGCTCCTCGCGAGGATCGTGCGCGGCCGCTTCGCGAACGAGCGCGCGCGCGAAGGCCGCCGTAGGCTGGCGTCCAGCGCGCCGCGCCGACCACCGAACGTACGCGCGGACGAGCCGTTTCGCGCGAGGGCTCTCAACATCTTCCTCAGCGTCGTGCGCTCGGACGGCGAGCGCAACGAGCCGGACCATCTCGCGCTGACTTCGCGCGGCGTCCGCCTCCGACACCTGACGCCAGTGACGCTTGCCATGGGCCGCGACGCTCGCGCCAAAACTTGGATCGTGCACGAGCTCCATCAGATCGAACAGCGCCTCCCACTGCGCGTCACTCAGCTCGTCGGGCAGATGCTTGAACGCGGCGTCCCAGAGCTGCGCGCGCCACGCCTCGTCCACCGGCCCGCCCCGCAGGTGCGATTCCATCGCCTCGCGCAAGATCGCGCTGCGCTCCCCGGCATCGAGCCGTGCGATGCCCTGCAGCCGGCTCACGATCGCCTGCAGGTTCTCGCCAGACGCCGACTCGAGCGCGCGCTGCAGCACCGCGCGCGTTCGGCGCAGCCGGCGAAGCGCCGTATCGACGGCGTCGAGCTGCAGCTGTACCGATTCGCGGAGCGGCCGTTTCCGATCGACAATCGCAGCGATCGCCTCGAGACCGAAGTCGAGCGATCGGAACAGACGAATCGTCTCGAGGTCGCCAAGCGCGGCAGGACGATAGAGCCGGTACCGCGCGGACGTGACGTCGGCCGGCGGCAGCAAGCCAAGGTCCGAATAGTGGCGAATGGTCTTCACCGGGACGCCGCTCGCGCGGGCGAGCGCGCCGATCGTCATCAGGCCAGTGGGTTCGGAAGGCACGTTGACTCTCCAGTAACTGGAGAGTCTATATCTAGCGCAGGAGGTTGCCGTGGCCGATACCAACGAACCGCCGACGCTCGGCACATTCAATGAGTTCGAGGTCTATCCGATGCCGATGTTCGCAACGCTGGCCGTCGCCGACGTCGCGGCCGTCGCGCGCTGGTACGGCGAGGCCTTGGGATTCCGCACGATGTTCGCCGGCCCGCCGATTGGCGGCCAACCGTCCATGGTCCATCTGCGGCGCAACAAATATCAGGACCTGCTGCTGATCCCCTCGCGCAGCGCGACGACGGCCGCCGCCCCTGCGAGCCTCACGCTGAGCTTCAGCGCCGACGAGGTCGACACTCTCGCGACACGAGCCCGCGCTGTCGCGGCCGTCGGATCGTCCGCCGTGCCCGACCCGGTGGACACCCCCTGGAACACTCGCGACCTGCGCGTCACCGACCCGGCCGGACACGTGCTGATCTTTACGGCGCGCCAGGCCAACCCCGACCCCGAGCAGGTCAAGCGCATGCAGGCGATGTTCGAGGCGGCCAGGAGGAAAAGCGCCGGGGGCTAAAGTCTGAGTGCTGAGGGCCCGGTGTCTGGCGCGAGGCTTGTCGATCCGCGCCACCTTCGTTCGACGTCACCATAGAGACTGGATCAGGAGGCACGACAATGCGATTCATGGTGATGGTACGAGCGACGAAAGCGTCCGAATCTGGCGTGATGCCAACAAGAGAGCTGATCGAAGACATGGGGAAGTTCAACGAAGCGCTGGCGCAGGCCGGCGTCCTGGTGGCCGCCGAAGGGCTGCAGCCGAGCGCCAAAGGCGCGCGCGTGCGCTTCTCCGGCACGACCCGCACTGTCATCGACGGGCCGTTCACGGAGACGAGGGAGCTCATCGCCGGCTTCTGGCTCTGGCAGGTGAAATCGAAGGCAGAGGCGCTCGAATGGGCGCGCCGCTGCCCCAACCCGTTCCCGGGACAGGAATCCGAAATCGAGTTGCGTCAGGTATTCGAGCCGGACGACTTCGGCGCCGAGTTCACGCCCGAGCTCCGCGCGCAGGAAGATCGGATTCGAGAAGGGATGGCGCCAAAGAGATAGCTGCCGTTCGAGGTCATCTTTCTGTCTTCCATCCGGGCGGTGTCGCGCGTATCCCCTACGTGAAGCCGCTCGGGTTCATTTCGTGCGCGTGTCTGGTGGCGACACTTGGTCTGCGGTCAACCATGGTCGCTGGCCTCTACTACTTTCCGTTCAGCGTCGCGGCTGACAGTCACGGCAACGTCTACGTCTCCGGCAAGCAGAACAAGATCGTCAAGCTCACGCCCGACGGCGTGGCGAGCGACTACGTCGGGAGCCCGCAAGGCTCGGTCAAGCATCGCGATGGCGTGGGCACCGCGGCGCTCCTCGAGGACAGCAAAGACCTCGCGATCGACGCGACGGATAACCTCTACCTCGTCGATAACAACAAGGTCCGGAAGATCCCGCCGGGCGGCGTGGTCACGACGCTCGCGGGCAACGACCGATCGGCATTCGTCGATGGCCTGGGTGTGGCCGCGTCGTTCAAGAATCCGAAGTACATCGCCGTCGGTCCAGACGCGCGTGTCTATGTCGTCGATCGCGTCGAAAACGAATACGCGGTCATCCGCGTCATTACGCCGGGCGGTGTCGTGACGACGCGGAAGGCCGCGGACGGCGGCCCGCTCAAGATCAATGCGTACGGTATTGCCATCGATCGTAACGGCGACATCATCGAGTCGGACGGCGCCCGCTGCATCCGCCGGCTCGAGGCAGACAACTCGCTCGACACGTTGGCCGGTCAATGCGGCAAGCATCCATACAATCCGCTCTATATCACCGGCGACGCCGTCTCGTCGGAGCTCTGGACGCCGTTGAGCCTGGTACTGACTCCGGCGGGCGCGGTGTACATGTCCGATCTCCGCCTCAACCGCATCATCTCGATCGCGAACGGCAAAGTCGCGACCGTCGCGGGCAACAACAAGATCGACATTGAGCACTCGAACATCGGCGGGTACTCCGACCCCGGCTTCCTCGATGGTCCCGCGAAGCTCGCGCTCTTCAACAGCCCGGAGGGGATCGCACTCGATCCGTCGGGCAATCTGTTCATCGCCGACACGATGAATCAGGCGATCCGCAAGCTCACGCCAGCCGGCGTGGTCTCCACCTTCTCGAAGTAGGGCGCTACATCACACGCGCAGCAGGATGTTCGGATCGGCCTTCGAGGCCGAGCGGGCCGGCAGAACTGTCGCCGCGAGCGCGACGGTCAGCATGACAACCGCGGCAAAGCCCAGGACGATCGGATCGGACGGCGCCGTCTCGAAGAGCAGCGATTGCACCCAGCGGCCAGACACCGTTGCGGCGATGCTGCCGATCACGACCCCTGCGGCGGCTCTCGCGAGCGACTCGCGCAAGATCAACCGAAGTACGCCCGCGGGCCGCGCGCCAATGGCGATTCGGATCGCCATCTCACGCCGACGCTCGGACACCGCGTGCGCGAACGCCGCGTAGAGGCCCATCGCGGCCACGCCGAGCGCGAGCACGCTGAAGATGCCGAGCAGCGTCGTGCCGAGCCGCCACGGCCGCAGCTGACGATCGAGTGACGCGGTGTAGGCGGCAACGCGCACGAACGGGAGATCGGTGCGCCGCCCGAGAACGATCCGCCGGATTTGCGGCGCGAGCCCTTCGATGCCGCCGGGCGCGCGGACGAGCAAGCCGTGGATCTGCGGCCACGACGCCATCGGAAACGGCGGTCGCGGTACCTGAGAGAACGGCACGAAATACTGCATCAAGTGCGCTTCATTGTCGACGGGCACGATCGACCGCTGTCGCACGTCGTGCGCGACACCGATGACCTGGCGGCACGGCAGCTTGTCAGAGGGCGTCGGCGGCCCGGATGAGAATGCCGGATCGAAGTCGTCGTCGAAGCCGATTCGGATGCACTTGCCGATCGCGCTCTCGCCCGGCCACACGACCCGCGCCATCGTTTCGTTGACGATCACCACCGGCGCACCGCGATCGTCGGCGGCCGTGAACGTTCGGCCTTCCGATACGTCGATGCCCAGGATCTTCAGCGATTCCGGCGTCGACGCGATGAGATAGGGCAATTGCTCGCCGATGCGCGGCGGCTCGGCGTGACCGGGGACGCTGATCGGCGGCACGTTGAACCCGGTGAACGGCAGACTGTCGATCGGCGACACGAGCTCGACGCCCGGCAGCGCGCGGATCTTTTCGAGCGCCGCGGAGAAGATCTCGTTGCGATCCGGCACCTCGCCGGGACCCTGCTCGAAGCTCACGATGAAGACGCCGTCCATCTTCATGCCGAGGTCCTGCGCCGCGAGCTTGCGCAAGCTCTGGCCGAACATGCCCGCGCCGGCAAGCAGCACCGTCGACAAGGTCGTCTGCACCAACAGCAATGTCGTCAGGGCCTTGGTGCGTCCGCTGCGTCGCGCGCTTCCTGAGAGCGCCGTGGCCGGAATGTATCCGCGTACCTGCCAGACGGCGGTCAGCGCGCAGATAGCCAGCGCGAGGACCCCGGTCACGCCGGCGGCCTGAAGCGTCGTCCGCGCGAGATCGCTGCGACCGACAACGTCGGGAAAGAGCACGCGACGGATCGGTTCGTCGAGCCAGACGGCGAACGCCAGCGCGAGCGCCGTGGCGCCCGCAGCGACGAGCGACGCCTCGACGACGGCCTGGGCGATCAGCCGTCCTCGCGAAGCGCCGAGGGCCGTGCGAATGACCACGTCTTCCTGTCGTCTCGCGGCGCGCACGACCAGGAGCGTCGCCGCGTTCGCCAGACCGATCACGAAGATTAAGAGCGCGACCGCGCCCAGCCACCACGCGACCTGCCGTTCGGTCGACCCAACGCTCGCGCCGACGATCGAATCAAACGTCGTGCGCGATCCGACGGCTCGCGCGGCCTGCGTTTCAGCCCCTTCCAGCGTCTGGCCCGGCGCCAGCCGGACGACGACGGAGAGCAGATTGCGGTACGGATCGCGATCCCAATTTGGCGTGCCGCGAAAGGCGACGGAGAACGGCAGCCAGAGATCGACGCTGACCGCCGAATGCCCGCTGAATCCTTCGGGCATGACGCCGGCGACGGCACAGTCAACGCCATGCACGCTCACGCGGCGGCCGATGACAGTGGGATCGCCGCCGAAGGCCGACTGCCAGAGCGCGTGGCTGAGCACCACCACCGGCTCGCCGGCGTCATCATTTCTCTCCATTAGCCCCGGTCCGATCGCGGGTCGCGCGCCTAGCAGGCTGAAATACGTCGCCGACACAGCCATCCCGTTGACGCGCCGTTGATCGCCGTCGATGACGAGGCTCATCGTGTCGCGAATGAACGCGGCGGCCGACACCGCCGGCACTTCATCGCGCACGGCCGCGAACGTGGGATAGGACATCGTCGTGCGCAGCCCCGCGCTGTCGCCGGGCGGGTGAATCGCGAGTGTGAACACGCGGCTGGCGTCACCGATGTGCGGCGGCGGGCTGAGGAGCGCGCGATCGATCACACTGACCATCGCGAGGTTGATGCCCGCGGCTGACGCGATCGTGATCACGATCGCCGCGGTCAGCCCGGGCGTCGCGCCGAGCGATCGAAGCGCCGTCGACACGTCGAAGCGCAGGCGTTCGAGCGCGCGATCGAGCAGCCACCGCTCGCGCGCGTCACGGACTTGATCTTTCACGTGCTCGACGCCTCCGGTTTGGACGAGCGCGCGCCGGCGCGCTTCGGCCGGCGCGCAGCCGTCAGCCTCGTACCGCGCGGTCAGCTCATCGACCCAGTCGCTCAGCTCCCGATTCAGATCGCGCTCGACGATGTCGCGACGCAGCCACGTCCTGGTCCGAGCCCGCCATCGAGAGAGGAACGACACGTCAGCTCATCTCGAGCACTTGCTGGATGGCAAGCGCGACGCGGGCCCAGGATTTCGTCTCGGCCGCGAGATGCGCGCGGCCCTCGCGGGTCATCACATACAGCTTCGCGCGCCGGCCGGTCGGCGCCGTGCCCCAGGTCCCGCGCACGCGGCCCTCGGCCTCGAGCCGATGCAGCGCCGGAAACAGCGATCCGGCTTTCACCTCGAAGGTGCCGCGCGTGACCTGCTTGATGCGATCGGCAATGGCGACGCCGTGGAGCGGCCCGAGCGCGAGCGTGCGGAGAATCAGGAGATCGAGCGTGCCCTGCAGCAACGTCGACGGCGGCATGACGTCATTCTATAGATACTCAATATCGAATGTCTATACTTCTGGCTCGCCACGTTCGACGCCATGGCCGCAGGACGCGGGGTCGCGGCCGATCTACGAGACCTTCGCCTTCTTCGCGAGCGTCCGGAAATGAACTTCGACGTACCCCACGCCGCCGGTCTCGTCGAGGTTGAGCTCGAAATCGTACCCTTCTTCGGTCAGCCGATGGCGCACGTGGTTGACCATGCGCATGGCGAGCGGGCTGAGATCGTCCTTGTTCTTGTTCTCTTCGGCCAGGAGCGTGACCCACGCGTCCTTCTGATCGCGCGAGGGCTTCTTGGCCATCTGAAATCCGTTGCGGCACTTCTTGACGAGATAGTCCTGGAGCTCGTGTTCAGGCAGGTCTTTGACGCGGTTCCAGGATTCCACCCATCCTCGTGTTCTGGCGAGCATGCTCCGTCCTTGCGACTGGGCCGCCGTCTGGCGGACGCTACATTATCCACCCGATCGCCGCCGGACCGCGGCATCGAGCCGGGCCGCGAGCGGCGCGAATGCCGGCGTCGGTCCCGTCCAGCGCAGATCGTCGACATCATCGAAGAGCGGCAGATCGGTACGCAGCATCGCGAGCGTGCGGAACAGCAACGCGCGATCGCGCTCGCGTGCGAGCGTCTCCGCGAGACGCGCGGGACTCGCGGCGTCGACGTGCCAGTCGCGATAGTCCGCCGGAATCGATTCGAGATGACCGAATCGCGCGAGCACTGCCGCCGTCGACTTCGCGCCCCAGCCCGGCAGACCCGGATAGCCGTCGGACGCGTCGCCCACGAGCGCCAGATAATCCGGAATCGAGGCCGGCGGCACGCCGAAGCGCTTGACGACACCCGCCTCGTCGCGCAGCTCGCGCGTCTGCCGGTTCAGCTGCACGATGCGCGTGCCGCTCACGCACTGAGCGAGATCCTTGTCCGGCGTGCAGATGACGACGCGGTTCACTCGTTCGTCGCGCGCCGCCGCCACCGCCGCGGACGCCAGCGCGTCATCCGCCTCGAACTCGACCATCGGCCAGACGACGACGCCCAGGGCCGTCAGCGCCTGCTCGAGCAGCGGGAATTGCGCGAGCAGATCGGGATGAATGCCCTCTCCGGTCTTGTAGTCCGACCAGAGTCCGTTACGAAACGACTCGATCACGTGATCGGTGGCGACGCCCAGGTGCGTCGCGCCGTCGCGCGTCATGCCGAGCACCGACCC
>CAYQRM010000076.1:0-16362 GCA_964419785.1 uncultured Solibacteraceae bacterium
CGCGGACTGAATGCGCGAACCCGAAGCCGTAGTTGCTACGTCCGATCTCGCGGACGTACGCACCCGATGGCGAGTACTGAAACAGCCGCGTCTCGTACGCGCGATGGAACAGATAAATGTTGCCCTTCGAATCCGTCGCGATGCCCATGCTCTCGCCGGGATAGATGCCGACGGGATTCTTGAAAAAGTTCGGTACCGCGTCGTAGGGAATCTCCGGCACGTCGGTGGCCGTGGCCTTCCCCTGCGCCGCCAGCGGATGCGGGCGAAGCGCCGCGAGCCCCGAGGCCAGCACGCCGAGGGCCAGAGCCCACAGAAGTCGGTGTCGCATGGCGAGGAGTTTACCCGGTTCGCCGCCGGAGTGGACCGTCATAGAATGCCCTCGCCGGAGGACCCACCATGTTCGACAAACGCTTCGTGTTCGCTGTGGCGGTCGTGGCCTTTGCGGGATTTGCCGTCGCGCCAAGCGCGCGCCAGCCCGCCACGGCGGCAACCGCATTTCAGGCCGCTCAGGGCCAAGGTCGAGCGGGCGGCGGCCCGATTCCCTCAATCGACGAGCGGACGAACGGCCTGCGCAAGCTCGACGGCTACTTCCCGCTCTACTGGGACGAGCGCACGGGCCAGATGTGGCTCGAGATCACGCGCTTCGACACGCCATTTCTCTACACGACGGGTCTGTCGGCCGGGCTCGGCTCGAACGACATCGGGCTCGATCGCGGCGGCGAAGGCGGTGGACGCCTGGTGCTCTTCCAGCGCGTCGGCCAGAAAATCTTCCTGCTCGAGCCGAATCAGTCGTTCCGGTCCAGCAGCCCGAACGCGCTCGAGCGCAAGTCCGTCGAAGAGTCGTTCGCCAAATCGATCATCTGGGGCACGACCGTCGGCGCCGAGTCGGGCGATCGCGTGCTCGTCGACGCGACGCCGTTTTTCCTGCGCGACGTCAACAACGCCGCCAGCGCGCTCAGGCCCGGGACGTACCGGCTCGATCCGACGCGCAGCGCGTTCTATCTGCCGAACACCCGCAACTTTCCCAAGAACACCGAACTCGACATGACGCTCACGTTCGTGAGCGACGGCGGCGGCGGACGCGGCGGCGGCAACGCCGCCGGCCCGCAGCAGGGTCCCGCGCCGATCGGCCCCGGCAACGCGGTGGCCGCGGCGGGCGGTGGCGGCGGGCGCGGCGGCGGCTTGTACTCCGGCACGGTCGCGAGCGTGACGCCGTCGGCCGACGCGGTCACGCTGCGCGAGCACGCGTCGTTCGTCGAGCTGCCCGACGGCAACTACAAGCCGCGCGTCGATGACCCGCGCGCCGGATATGGCGGGATGCAGTTCGTCGACTACAGCGTGCCCATCGGCGATCCCATGGTCGTCCGCTACCTCCGTCGCCATCGTCTCGAGAAGACCAATCCCAACGCGGACGTGAGCGACGTCGTCAAGCCGATTCAGTACTACGTGGATTCCGGTGCGCCCGCTGACGTCAAGCAGGCGCTGCTCGAAGGCGCGCGCTGGTGGTCGGACGCGTTCGAGGCCGCCGGTTTCCATAACGGCTTCAAAGTCGACATCCTGCCCGACGGCGCCGACCCGATGGACATCCGCTACAACATGATCAACTGGGTGCACCGATCGACGCGCGGCTGGAGCTCGGGTGGCTCGGTCGCCGATCCGCGCACGGGCGAGATCATCCGCGGCACGGTCACGCTCGGATCGCTCCGCGACCGGCAGGACTACATGATCTTCGAGGGCCTGCTGTCCCCGTACGCGACGGGCCTCGAGAAGCCGGACGGCATCTATCAGGCGGCGCTCAAGCGCATCCGTCAGCTCGCGGCGCACGAAGTCGGCCACACGCTCGGCCTGAGCCATAACTACTACGACAGCACCAAAGGCTGGATCTCGGTGATGGACTACCCGCATCCGGTCGAGTCGCTGCAAGAGGACGGATCGATCGACATTTCGCAGGCGTATCCGCAGCGGATCGGCGACTGGGATAAGGTCGCGATCACGTTCGGCTATCGCCAGTTCGCCGCGGGCACCGACGAGCCGAAGGCGCTGACGAAGATCCTCGACGATGCGTGGACGCAGGATCTGCGGTTCTTCACGAATCAGGACCTCGACATCCATCCGCGCGTCGATCAGTGGTCGAACGGCATCAATCAAGCCGACGAGCTCACACGGATCATGAAGGTGCGCCACGCGGCGCTCACGCGCATCGGCGAGCGCACGATTCGCCTCGGCGCGCCCATGACGACGATCGAGGAGCCGCTGGTGCCGATCTGGATGTATCACCGCTACGCCGTCGAAGCGACGTCGTCGATGATTGGCGGTCAGGATTTCACTTACGCGATGCGGGGCGACGGCCGCGCGCCGGTGAAGTGGGAGACGGCGGCGAATCAGCGCAAGGCGATTGACGCGCTGGCCGCGACGCTCAAGCCGTCCGAGCTGACGGTGCCCAAGCGCATCCTCGACGCGATTCCGCCGCGGCCGCCGGGCTACGGCCTCCATCGCGAGCTCTTCCCGCGCACGACGGGCGAAGCGTTCGATCCGATCACGCCCGGGACGATCGCCGCCGACGTCACGATCGGCTTCGCGCTGCAGCTCGACCGCGCCGCGCGCATGGTCGCGCAGCACGCCGTCGATCCCACGCTGCCGGGTCTCGAGGAGGTCATCGACAAACTGACCGCCGCAACGTTCGACGTCGCAGCCGCGACGCCGTATGAGGCCGCCGTCAAGCGCGCCGAGCAGCGCGTGCTCGTGAGCCGCGTGATGTGGCTCGCGCAAGGTTCGCCGAACAACGACGTGCGCGCGATCGCGTCGCTGCGGCTGCAGAAGCTCGCGACGCGCCTGCGCACGTCGCCCGGCACGGAAGACGCGGAGATCGGTCATCGCGCACTGCTCGCCGCCGACATCAAGCGGTTTCTCGAGCGCTCGCAGGAATCGGTCGGCATCGTCCCCGCCGAGCCCGCGCCGCCGGGCGCCCCGATCGGCGATCTCGGCGAAGACTGGCTGGGCGCCCCCGGCTGGTGCGCGTTCGACGATCAGGCGCCCTGGCGCTGGCTGTATTACGACCCTCGCTGACGAGAAGAGGATACCGGGAATACTTTCCACAAAAGTGGACACGAAAAGTATTCCCGATATCCTTTTTCGACATGTTGAATCTTGGCGTTCCGATCTGGGAACTCATTCTTCGTTCAGTCGTCGTGTATGGCTTCTTGCTCGTCCTCCTGCGGCTCACCGGCAAGCGGCAGGTCGGGCAGCTCGCGCCGTTCGATCTCGTGTTGCTGCTCGTGCTGTCGAACGCCGTGCAGAACTCGATGAACGGCGGCGACAACTCGCTCGTCGGCGGGCTCGTGTCCGCCGCGACGCTCGTGGGCCTCAACAGCGCGATCAGCCTGGCGACGTATCGCAGCCGGCGGCTCGAGGCGCTCATCGAAGGGCGGCCGCAAGTGCTCGTCCACAACGGCCAGCTCTACGATAGAGTCCTCAAAGACGCGAAGCTGACCCGCCACGAGCTGCACGCCGCGCTGCGACAGGCAGGGTGCGAATCCGTCGATCAAGTGCACACGGCGGTGCTCGAGAACAACGGCTCGATCAGCGTCGTCCAGCGCAAGTAGCCGCCGCGCCTGCCGCGCGTTGGGGGCCGTCATGTTGAATCTCGCCGTCCCGGTGTGGGAGCTGATCTTTCGATCTGTCGTGGTGTATGGCTTTTTGCTCGTCCTCCTGCGGCTCACCGGCAAGCGGCAGGTCGGGCAGCTCGCGCCGTTCGATCTCGTTCTGCTGCTCGTGCTGTCGAACGCCGTCCAGAACTCGATGAACGGCGGCGACAATTCGCTCGTCGGCGGGTTGATCTCAGCCGTCACGCTCGTCTTGCTGAACGCGCTGCTCGGCATTCTGACGTATCGCTCGAAGCGATTCGAAGATCTGGTCGAGGGCCAGCCGCTCGTGCTGATCCACAACGGTACGCTCTACGCGAACGTCATGCGGCGGGCGAAGCTCACGCACCACGAGCTGGATTCCGCGCTCCGCCGGGCCGGATGTACGTGCGTCGAGGACGTGCACACGGCGGTGCTCGAGAACAACGGGTCGATTAGCGTCGTGGCGCGGAAGGCCTAGGATCGCGGATCGACGCGCGCCCGTCGTCGCTCCTCGATCGGAGTATGATGCCGCGTCGTCAGCATGATTGGCACGACGCTCAGTCATTACGCGATCGACGGCAAGCTGGGCCAGGGCGGCATGGGCACGGTGTATCGCGCTCGCGATACGGTGCTCGGACGCGTGGTCGCGATCAAAGTGCTGTCCGCGGAGACGGCGAACGATCCGGAGCTCGGCCCGCGCATCCTTCGCGAAGCCAAAGCCGCGTCGCGGCTCAACCATCCGAACATCGTCACCGTTCACGAGCTCGCGAAGAGCGGCGACACCGAATTCATCGTGATGGAGCTGGTCGACGGCGCCCCGCTCTCGACGCAGATCGCGGCCGGTGGACTCTCGATCGATCGCGTAGTCGACTGGTCGAAGCAGGTCGCCGAAGCGCTGGCGGCGGCTCATGAAGCGGGCCTTGTGCATCGGGACATCAAGCCCGGCAACGTGATGGTCACGTCGAGCGGGCACGTGAAGGTGCTCGACTTCGGCTTGGCGCGACACCTGCCCGCCTCGCCGGCCGCCGAAACCACCCCGGCGACGGCCGAGTTCATGACGCGGCAAGGCGTCGCTGGCACCGTCGGGTACATGGCGCCAGAACAAATCGAAGGGCAACCGGCCGATGCGCGAAGCGACGTGTTCGCGCTCGGCGTCGTGATGTTCGAGCTCCTGACGGGACGCCGGCCGTTCGCCGCCGACACGGCGTGGGGCACGATGCACGCGACAATCACGAGCGATGCCCCGAGTGTGAGCCGGATGCGAGCCGACGTGCCGCCGGCGCTTGCGCGCATCGTGATGCGCGCTCTGGCGAAGCGCCCCGACGATCGCTATCCGTCAGCGCGCGAACTCGCCAACGACTTGGCAGCGCTCGGCAAGGCGGATGTCACGTCCGTGATGCCGGCGCGGCGATGGGTCACGCGCGTCGCGATCGGCGCGCTCGTCGTCGCGGCCGCAGGAGCGATCGGCTGGGAATGGCTGCACGAGTCACGCCTGCGTTGGGTCCGGACGACCGCGGTTCCCGAGATCTCGCGGCTGACCACGATAGGCGACTCCGACGAGAGCTACCGGCTGGCGCGACAGGCGCTCGCCGTCGCGCCCGACGATCCCTCGCTGCTGCAAGCATGGACGAACGCCGCAGACGACGCGTCGCTCACGAGCGATCCGCCAGGCGCGACCGTCGCCGTCAAAGGCTTTCTCTCGACGCGCGACTGGATCCCCATCGGCACGACCCCGCTCGCGCATGTCCGCGTACCGTTCGGCATGGTGCGCTGGCGGGTCACCAAAGCCGGCTTCGATCCGCTCGAGGCATCGGGAAGCGCCGCCGAAACAAGAGCGCTCCGCCTGACACCGGCCGGCACCGCGCCGCCCGGCATGACGCTCGTGCCTCGAGGAGCGATTGATCTCGACGCGGGCCGCGCAGATCTCCCGGATTTCTGGATCGACGTCTACGAGGTGACCAATCGTCAGTTCAAGCAATTCGTCGATGCCGGCGGCTATCGCACGCGCGAGTACTGGCGCGAGCCGTTTGTGAAGGACGGACATCCGATCGCGTGGGATGCCGCGATGGCGGAGTTGCGCGACGCCACAGGCCGCCCGGGGCCGTCGACGTGGAACGTCGGCAGCTATCCCGATGGACAAGACGATTTCCCTGTCAGCGGGGTCAGCTGGTACGAAGCGATGGCGTATACCGTCTATGCGCATCGTCAGCTGCCGACGATCTATCACTGGTACCGCGCCTCTGGCGCGTTCACGATTTTTTCTGACGTCGTCACGGCCAGTAATTTCTCCGGCCGCGGCACGGCGCGCGTGGGCGAGTATCACGGGCTGGGGCCGTTCGGCACGTACGACATGGCTGGCAACGTCAAGGAGTGGTGCTCGAACGCGGCGAACGCCGGCAAGCACTACGTGCTCGGCGGGTCGTTCGCCGACGCCACGTACCAATTCCGCGACCAGGACGCGCAGTCGCCGTTCGAACGTCGTCCTGGATTCGGATTTCGGACGATCTCGCAGTCGGCGCCGATGGAGGCCGCGTGGACGGACGCGGTGGTCAGCGTCGAGCGCGATCCCAACACCATCAAGCCCGTCGCGAACGACGTCTTCCAGGCCTACCTCCACCAGTTCGATTACGACAAGAAGCCTCTCGACGTGAAGGCCGAGCGCACCGAGGACACGCCGGCATGGCGCCGCGAGATCGTGTCCGTCGCGACGGCGTACGGCAACGACCGGCTGCCGATCAATATCTTCGTGCCGAAGTCCGCCGCGCCGCCGTATCAAGTGGTCGTGATGTATCCCGGCTCGAACGCGACGCAAACGGCCTCGAGCGCGACGCTGTGGCTGCGATGGGCGGATTTCTTCATCCGCAGCGGCCGGGTCCTCGTGTATCCGATCTACATGAACACCTACGAGCGGCACCTCGCCGGCCCCAAGGGACCGAACCTGCTGCGCGACATTTTCGTGGAGTCCGGCAAGGACATGCGCCGCACGCTCGACTATCTTGCGACGCGGCAGGACGTTGACATGTCGCGGGTCGCCTTTTACGGCATCAGTCTGGGCGCCCAGCTCGGTCCGATCTTCTTGAGCACCGACTCGCGCTTCAAGACCGGCGTCTTCTTCTCTGGCGGGTTCGAGACGTGGAACGTGCCGCCGGAGGCCGACCCGGTCAACTACGCGCCGCACGTGACCGTCCCGGTCCTGATGGTCAACGGCCGCGACGACTTCGATCTGCCGTACGCGACCGCGCAGGTTCCGATGTTCCGGCTGCTGGGCACGCCGGCCGCCGACAAGAAGCATGCGGTCTTCGAAGGCGGACATATTCCCGCCAATCAGCAGGCGCCCATCAAAGAGATGCTCGACTGGGTGGACAAGTATCTGGGCGTGGTACGGCAGTGAGCTAGCGGTATGATGACGCCGCGATGACCGACAAAGTGATCGTGATTGCGGGCGCGAGCGCCGGGATCGGCGCGGCACTCGCCGACAACCTCGCGCGGCGGCACGCCAAGCTCGTGCTCGTCGCGCGCCGCAAGGGACCGCTCGTCGATCTGGCGTCAAAAGTCGGGACCGGCGCCTTTGCCATCGTCGCCGACATGACCAATCGCGACGACGTCAAGCGCGTCGTCAAGGAGAGCATCGAGCGGTTCGGTCACATCGACGTCTGGATCAACAACGTCGGCCGCGGCATCTCACGGATGCCGTCGGTGTTGACCGACGAGGACATCGACTTGATGATGTTGATCAACGTCAAGTCCGCGCTCTACGGGATGCAGGAAGTGCTGCCCCACTTCATGGCGCGCGGCGAGGGTCAGATCATCAACGTCTCGTCGATGCTGGGACGCGTGCCGCACGCGCTGCAGCGAGCGGCGTACAGCGGATCCAAGCACTTCCTCAACGCGATCACCGCCAACTTCCGAACCGAAGTGCAGCAGACGCACCCGGGCATTCAAGTCACGCTGATCTCACCGGGCGTGGTGGCGACGGAGTTCGGACTGAACGCGATGCACGGCGGCGTGGACTCGCGCGAGATTCCCGGCGCGCAGACGGCCGAGGAGGTCGCTGACGTGATCGCCGGCGCGATTGAATCACGCGAGGCCGACGTCTACACGCGCCCCGACGGGCGCGAGACCATCGTGAAGTACTTTCAGGATCTGGGCCGGGCCGGCGTCTAGTTGAAGCTCGTCAGCGCGACGCTGACTTCACGCGTCGCTTCGACCGCCGGACGCCATTGCACCAGAATCGGCGCCTGATACGTGCCTTCGGCGATCGCGCCCTCGCCCGCGTGACCGCTGTCGGAAACGAGAAGATCGACGCCGCGTCGCATCCGCAGGAAGCGCGACGCCGGCACTTCGAACGTCCGTGCCACCAGCCGCTCAATCCTCGACGATCCCAATCCAAGCGCGTCCATGAATCGATTGAGCGCGCGCACGAGATCGTACTTCGCGTAGCCCACCGCCTTGGCCGGCACCGCGAGCGGATCGTTCCACGCGTGGCGCGCGCGCTCGGCCGCGAACCGCAGAGGGTTGCGCAGCACCTCCGCGAGATCGTGCTGCATGAGCAGCGTCTCGTACTCGTTGACGGTCAGGCTCGCGAACTGCTCGCCGTGGCCGAGCTCGAGCCGCACGCGCCCCTTCGTCACGCCGTGTCGTTTGATGAGATCAGCCACTTGGTCGTAGAGCCCGAATCGCGCGTCCTTGAGATTGACGGCGTCGATCGGATGCGGCGAGACGGGCACGCGCAACGTCGTGCGCGCCACGATCGTCTCGCGGTGATAGCCCACGATCGTCGTCTGCCGCTCGCGCGGGACGCCCTCGTGCGTGCCGTCGAGATCGATGAGATACACCGGCCCGGGCCGGCTCGAACTGTAGGACACGCACGGACGCAGGCCACCGCCGATGAACGCCAGGTGCGAGTGCGCGTTGACCGGCTCGACCAGCTTCTGGTCGGGCGCCAGCTCGTGCCTGAGATCGAGCTGATCGTGCAAGTAGCCGGCCGACTCTGGAAACACCGTTCGGAAAAGATCGAGATAGCGCCCCATCCCGTCGGGCTTCGACGTGAGACGCGCCGCCAGCGCCTGCGGGAGAAAGCCCGCCGTCGTGTGGCGCGACGCGTAAAGGCACCGGGGGTAGGCCGCCAGAGCATTGCCGTGGGTTTGGGCGGCAAGCCCGCGCACGTCGATGACGTCCAGACGGGCGCGGGGTCGAATCTCGAGGCCGAGCTCGAGGGGCGGCACGCTCATACTTTGTATCGCAAAGCCAATCGCTTGTCCAGTCCACGCCCGAAGGCGCCACACGATTTTGCCAGAGTTTGCCCCGGAACTGTAGTGGGCACAGACACTTGCCCGCCCCTCGCCTATTTCTTCACTCCGGCCGCGATCTGGGCCTTGAGCACCTCGACGGCCTTCTCGACCTGCATATCGCGGCCGGCCACGAAGTCGGTCGGCGTGTTGTCCACCAGCACATCGGGCGGAACGCCGTAGTTCTCCATGTTCTGACCGTTGGCCGCCAGCCACACACCCGAACCCGGCGTGCGAATCGCCGATCCGTCGAGCAGCGTGTACGACCCCGTTCCAATCACCGCTGCCATCGTCGGCACGCCCACGACCTTGCCGAGGCCGAGTGCCTTGAAGCCGGCCGGGAACATCTCGGCATCGGACGCCGAGCGCTCGTTCTGCAGAACGACCATCGGGCCGTAGAAATTCTGCGGCCGCGGCTGGCGCACGCCCGCGTCGCGGTTGACCGTGTATTGATATTCGCGGCCCGCGAGGATGCCGAGCAGTTCCTGATCGATCCCGCCGCCGCCGTTGAAGCGCTGATCGATGATGAGCGCTTTCTTCGTGCGGTTGGCCGCCAGATCGAGTTGGAACTGACGCAGCGACGGCGCGTCCATCGCGCGAATGTGCAGATAGCCGATCTCGCCGTTGCTCAGCTTGGTCACCATATCGCGCCGATCTTCGACCCAGCGGGCGTACTGCAGATTGCCGTGCAGATTGCCGGCGATCGGTTCGATCGTCACCTCCCACGCGCCTTCTTTCGCGGGCTTGTCATTGATCAAGAAGTGGAACTTCGCACCAGATGCGAGCGTGAAGTACTGCCAGTAGTTGTCGGTCGTCTTCAAATCGTGCCCGTCGATCGAGACGATGAAGTCGCCTTCTTTGATCTTGAGATAATCGTGATCGGCAGGTCCGCCTTTGTAGAGGCGTCCGACTTTGTAATATCCCGACGCGTCGGCGGTGACGTCGAATCCTGGATAGCGCGTCTGCGCCGGCGACGTGTCGGCATCCGACGGACCGCCGCTGACGCCGGTGTGCGACGAGTTGAGCTGACCGATCATCATCATCATGACCGAGTGCAGCTCTTCTTCATCGACGAGGTAGTCGAGCAGCGACGCGTACGTCGAGCGGGCCGCGACCCAGTCGACGCCGTTCATCTCGGCGTCGTAGTAGCGGTTCTTCATGATGCGCCAGCCCTCGTTGAACACTTGCTGGCGCAGCGCGCGGTGATCGACCTGCACGTTGGCGCTGTAGGTGACCTGCCGCGCCGTCGCCGCAGGTGTGGTCTGCGTAGCTGTCGTCGCGCCTCCCGCGCCGCGCCCGGCGGCTGGAGCGGGCGCCGCCGCCGCGCCGCCTCCGGCGACGGGCGCCGAGAACAAGCCCGTGCCCGATCGGAAATAGATCGTGCGGCCGTCGCGGGAGAACACGGTGCTCGTCCCGCCGCCTCCGCCGCCTCCGCCACCACCGCCGCGTCCGCCTCGTCCGCCACCGGCTTCGGCTGCAGGCGGCACGCGCGTCAGCTGTCCGCTCTCGACGTTGACGATATAGAGTCCGGCGGTCGCCGCGGCAGCCGCGCCACCACCGCCGCCGCGTCCGGCGCCGCCCCCGAGATTGAGCGCGACGGAATGTCCGTCTGGCGCGGCGACCAATCCGCCGATCGTGTCGCCCGGCACGGCCACGCGTCGCGCGCGACGTGCGAGCCCGTTCCAATCAATGCGCACGTCGGCCACAATAGGCGCGGCGGCGGCGCCGGCACCTCGTCCCGCGCCGCCTTGCCGGGCGGCCGCGTCAGCGGCGAGTGCCTGCGCTTCGTTGTCGATATCGCGGCTGCTCGGATCGCGATCCTGATCGCGCAGTGACAGCGCCCACAGCTCCATCGTCGCGGCCACGCCGCCGGTCGACGCGATGCCCGAGCCCGTGCCTTCCGAGGACGTGAACACGAGATAGCGGCCGTCGGCGGTCCACACGACGTTGCCCTCCGAATAGAGCAAGCTGTCGTCGCTCACGTGACGCTCGTCGCCACCGGTAATCGGCGCGATGTAGACGTGCGACCGCAGCGTGCGGTCCTGCTTGGCGAACGCCACCCACTTGCTGTCGGGCGAGACGGACACCGACTGAATGCGTCCCACGGTGTCCGACGCCACCACGGCGGTCTTCGCATCGGCGACGCTGTAGCTGTAGAGCCGCTTGTCCGCGGCTGTGTAGAGCAACAGCTTCGAGTCCGGCGTCCACAGCGGCGCGCCCTTCTCATTGTCGAGATCGGTGATCTTCTTCAGATCCTTTCCGTCGGGATCGCTGATCCACACCTCGTCGCGGCCCGATCGATCCGACAGGAACGCGACGTACTTGCCGTCAGGCGACCATTTCGGATTCTGACTCCGCGACGCCATCTCGTCGGGCGCAATACGCGTGATGTCGCCGCGATCGGTCGCAATGGTGAAGAGCTGTCCGACGGCCGAGATCGCGGCGCGCCGGCCCGAGGGCGAGAGATCGAACGAGTCGACTTCGTTCGTCACCGTCCGCGTCTCGATCTGATTCTCCTTGTCGTCGGTCTCGATGTTGATCTTGATCTCCGACGCCTTGCCCGACGCGACGTCGAGCTTCCAGATGCCGAAGTTTTCCTCGTAGACGATGACCTTGCCGTCGCTGGAGATGGACGGGAAGAACAGACTGCCGTCGGTGTGGTGCGTGACCTGTGTCGCGGTCCCGCCGCCGGCTGGCACTTTGTAGATGTTGTTGACGCTCTTCTTCACCGCGAGACTGCCCGGCGCTGCGTCCTTCTCGCTCGGCAGCGGATCGCCGACGAAATAGATCTCGTCGTTCGCCGCCCACATCGGCCAGTAGCGATTGTATTTTTCATCGGGCAGGAGCTTCGTGTAGGTCTTCTTCGGCAGATCGGCAATCCACAGATCAGCCGCGAAGCTGCCGCGATAGTGCTGGCGCGACCACACCGCGGGATGACGATTGAACGCGAGCCGCTGACCGTCGGGCGAGAAGCTGCCCCAGTAGCCCCAGTCGACCGGCAGCGCCTTCTCCGGTCCTCCGTTCACGGGAATCTCGTAGAGCGTCGCGACGCCAGGAAACGCGCCGTCGCCGTGCGACGACCGGAACAGGACGTTCGCCGAGTCCCGCGTCCAGCCGACGACCTCATCGCTGCCGGTGAAAAAGGTCAGCCGCCTCGGCGCGCCGCCGCCAGCCGGCACGACGAACACATCGTAGTTGCCGTAGCGATTGGACGAAAACGCGATCCATCGGCCGTCGGGCGAGAATCGCGGATACTCCTCGCGCGCCGTGTTGTCGGTGAGGCGCACGACCGCCGTGCCGTCTTCGTTCGCGGTCCAGATGTCGCCGAGATAGCTGAACGCGATGCGCCCGGCGTGGTAATCGGGCTGACGCGCCAGCTTGATCGGTCCGGCCGGCGCCGCGCGCTCCACCGCACCGAACGCGAGCACGACCACCGCCGCCACCGCCGCTCCGACCGCTGCTCGTCGACTCATGGCCACTCCTCCGGGAATTCGGCGCGATGTTACAGGATTGAAGGGCGTGAAGGTAGTAGGATGCCGCACTATTCAAGGAGTTGCCCGCTGTGACGTATCGATCTGGGTGGTTGTCGATGGCCGTCGCGCTTGGAATCGCGGCGTTCTTCGTGGGCTTCAGCGCGCACCGCTCTGCTGCCGCGCCCTTCGCGAGCGGCATCACGACGAGGGCCGCGCTCGCGCACGATACCTCCGGACGACTCGCGCCGGAGCCGGAGAGCGACGCTGATGCGTCGGTCGAGGCCGACGAACAAGCGCAACCTGGCCGCCAGGGCGGCGCGCCGTCGGAAGCGCCTCACGATCCGGAAGGCGCGAAGGCCGAGCAGACGACCATGGGCACGAAGCCCGCGCTGCCGGTGGTCGCCAGCTTCGACGGCCTCGGCGTCGGCTTTGAAGGTCCGCAAGGCACGGCCACTCTCCGCAATCCCTCCGACAACAGCCTGGCGGTCGGTCCGGATCATGTCGTGCAGATCGTGAACTCGCGGATGGCGATCTTTTCGAAGAAGGGCTCGAAGTTCGACGCGAGCGGCAAAGTGCTCTACGGCCCGGTCGCGACCAACGTCGTGTTCAAGAGCTTCGGCGGCGATTGCGAGGAGCGGCAAAGCGGCGACGCTGTGGTGCGCTACGACCAGCTCGCCGATCGCTGGCTGTTCGTGCTGCCGCTCTTCTCACGCGGGCCGGTACGTCCCGATCAGGTCGACGCCGGCCGCGCGGGCGAGCCTCCGGCGCAAAGCGTGATCGGTCGCGCGAATCAGCCGGGCCAGGCGATGACGCTCTTCGTGCCGCCGCCTCCGCCGCCGCCCACGACGCCCACCCCATCAGGCGCACAGGGGCAGCCGAACGCGGCGCGCGGCGGCGCTCCGGGTCAGGGCCGGCGCGGCCAGCCCGAAGGCCCGCAGGGCACCTACTCGATGTGCTACGCGGTCAGCACGAGCAGCGATCCGCTCGGCTCGTACTATCGCTACGAGTTTCTCCGTCCGCTCTTTCCGGACTATCCGCGTCCGGCGGTCTGGCCCGACGGCTACTACGTGCCGTCGAGCACGAGCGACAATCGAATTTCTGAGACCGTCGCCACGCAGAAGCACGCGTGCGTCGCCGACCGCAACAAGATGCTCAAGGGCGAGCCGGCGACCGAGCAATGCGCGATCGTCGAGAACGTCAACTTCCTGAACAACGCCGACATCGACGGCAAGGCCGTGCCGCCGCCTGGCGCACCCAACATCATGATGGCCGGCGGCGGCCGCCAGCTCGACGAGAACTTCCAGGACCGCGTCATCATGGCGTGGCAGTTCCACGTCGACTGGCAGCATCCCGAACACTCGAAGCTCAGCGAAGCGACGAAGATTCCAGTCGCGCCGTATCACTACCTCTGCAACGGTCAGCTCACCAACTGCGTCCCGCAGCCGGGCACCGACCGGCGTCTCGACGCGCAAGGCGACAAGCTGATGCAGCGGCTCGTCTATCGCCGCATCGGCAACCGTGAGTCGATCGTCGCCGCGCACTCGGTAAACACCGAAGCGGCCGGCGGCGGCGTGCGGTGGTACGAGTTCCGAATCGACGCCAAGCGCAACGTGACGCTGTATCAAGAAGGCACGTACGCGCCTGGCGGCAACTATCGCTGGATGCCGAGCGCCGGCATGGACAAGGACGGCAACATCGGGATCGGCTACTCGTACGGCGGCCCCGAGATCTTTCCGGGACAGCGCTTCGCCGCGCGCCTCGCAAACGATCCAAAGGGACAGCTCACGATGAAAGAAAGCGTGCTGGTCGACGGCGAAGGCGTGCAGACGAACACGCTGCGCTGGGAGGACTACACGACGCTCGCGATGGATCCCTCCGACGACTGCACGTTCTGGTACGTCGGCGATTACATCAAGAAGAACGCGCCGACCTACTCCACGAAGATCGCCGGAATCAAAGTGCCGAGTTGCAAATAAATAACGCCGGGTGTCTTTTTACCAAAAACGTAAAAAGACACCCGGCGTTATTAATGGATCGAGAACCTGATCCCGATCGTCCCGGCCGGTCCGCGCAGCAGACTTTCGAAGCCTGACGCGGCGGCGACGACCCGATAGCTGACGCCGGCATCAATCGCGACGCTCTGTCCGAGCGCGATCTGCACGCGCGCTTCCGGCTCGGTGACGAAGAATCCGATCCACGGATAGTAGTAGCCGTAGTACGGATAGGTCGGGTAATACGGATGCCGCGGGTCCACCTGTGGCGGAGGCGGCACGTACCCGGGGCCGTACCCGCCATAGTAGTTGTAGATATACGCCGATCCGCCGCCGACGAGCCCGCGGAGATCGAGGCGCACCGGCCCGTCGCCACCCGTCACGCGCCAGCCAAACAGCACGCCGCCGTAACCCATCGAGATGACGTTCGTCGGATCGATGAGCCAGTAGCCCGCGCCACCCACGAGGAATTTCCGATCGAAGTCGACGCCGGCATAGCCGCCGAGCAGCTCACCCGTCCTGTTCGCGATCTGCGTGAACTTGAAGTCGGGCGTGATCACGAAGTCGTTGTGAATCGGCTGGAGGACGAGCGGCCCCTGTGACTGACCGCTCGATTGCGTCGACGTGCTCGATTGCGCTGCACTCGACTGGGCGGCGTCGCGGGCCTGCGCCGCCAGCTGCGCGCTCGAAGGAACGGCGACCGTGAGCGTGAGCGCGATCCCCACGACCACGCGCGCGATCGAGATCGCGTGCTGTTCGAACCGGACGGCGGCCATCACTGTCCGCCGCCGGCCGGACGCGGCGCGTGAATCAGACTGACGTTCAGCGAGAGCGTGCGCCCGCGCTGAATGCCGACGTCCTCGACGTACTTCGCGAAGCCGTCTTTGCTGATCTCGATGTGGTGCCGGCCCTCAGGCAGCTGGATCACCATCCGCGACTCGCCAGACGCGCCCGACCAGGACGCGCCGTCGATCAGAATCTGCGCGTCTGTCGGCTGCACGAGTAACGACAAGGCTCCGAAGCTTCGGGGGTCGACGGTGATCTGGTCGGAGCCCTGGGGCGGCGGTGGCGGTGGCATCTCGCCCTGGCGGCCCTGGCCCTGTGGCGGCGGAGCCTGCCGACCCTGCGGCGGCGGCCCGCCTCGTCCGTACCCCGGCGGCGGTTGATTTCCGTATCCCGGCGGCGGTTGATTCGGATACTCCGGCTCGTTCGAAGTCGGGTTCGATTCCGATTGCGGAGGCGGCGTCGGCCTCACGTCGTTCGGCTCGCCCGCCGAGAGCGGTTGCATCGTGAACTGGATCTTCTGATCCGAGTTCGGCGCGAGGTACATATGCTGCTGCACCTCGTGAAACCCGTCGTGGTACAGCACGAGATCGTGCTCGCCCGGCTTGACCCGCAACCGCTCGAACATGCCGTCGAAGTTGCTGACTTTTCCGGCCAGATAGCCGTCAACGTAGACGTCGGCGTCCGAGGGCTTCACCTCGAGCCGCACCGACGCCGTTACCACGTCGGGCATGCCGTAGTACGGGTAGTAGGGGTAATACGGATAGTACGGGTACGGATATGGACCGTACCAACCGAAGCGGTAGGGATACCACGGGTACCACGGGCTGTAGTACGGGTACCAGCCATACCCGAATCCGATGCCGACGCTGACGCCGACGTGGATGTGCCCCGGACCGCCATGCCACTGAGCTTGGGCGGACGACGGACCTGCGGCAAGGACGATAACAGTGCTGAACGCAACGAACGAGCGGACGAAATATTTGTTCACGGGAGGGCCCTCCCGACACGGCGCACCCGGCTTAAGTGCAATGACGGTACCACGGGCCAGCTAGCGTGCGTCGGCCTGACCGACAGCGGTGCGCACGACATCGTCCCCGCGCGAGGACGAAAATCTCCTCACTTAAAGGACGTTTTCTTCGCGTTCACCGCTTCCTGCGAGAGCTTGTACGCGATGTAGTACTTGTAGATGTTGCTCACGTAG
>CAYQRM010000077.1:0-2557 GCA_964419785.1 uncultured Solibacteraceae bacterium
TGCCCTCTGCCCCTTCAATCCGCTGTCCTATCTGATCTCTCAACCCCCGGACGTATCTGAGCCCGAGCCGAATCGCGCCGTCGTCCTGCACGAAGCAATTCCATGTGGAAATCTGCACGTCGATCGGCGCAAAGCGGACGCCGTGCCGCTGTGCGTCCTTGACGAGCGTCGCCGGCGAGTAGAACCCCATCGGCTGGTTGTTGAGCAGCGCCGTATAGAACGCCGCCGGGAAATGCGCCTTGAGGTACGCACTCGCGTACACGATCAACGCGAAGCTCGCCGCGTGCGACTCGGGAAACCCGTAGAGCGCGAACGACGTGATCGAGAGCACGATCTGATCGGCGGCCTCGCCGGTGATACCGTTCTTCGCCATCCCGCCGCGCAGCCGCGTCTCGATCTGCTGCATGCGCTTCATCGATCGCTTGAAGCCCATCGCGCGACGCAGCTCCTCCGCCTCGCCGCCAGTGAAGCCCGCGACGACCATCGCCATGCGCAGCAGCTGCTCCTGAAACAGCGGCACGCCAAGCGTCCGCTTGAGCACCGGCTCGAGCGCCGGATGCGCGTAGGTCACCGGCTCGTCGCCGCGCCGCCGCGAAAGATACGGATGCACCATCTTGCCGACGATGGGTCCGGGCCGGATGATCGCGACCTCGACGACGAGATCGTAGAAGTGCTCGGGCTTGAGCCGCGGCAGGGTCGCCATCTGCGCGCGCGACTCGACCTGAAAGATGCCGATCGTGTCCGCGGCCTGCAGCATGCGATAGACGGCAGGATCATCGGGAGGCAAATGCGCGAGATCGACTTTCTGCATCCGCCCTTTGCCCTCTGCCCGCTGCCCTTCGTCCCCGTTGACTATCAGGAGCGCCTCCTCGAGCGCCGCCATCATCCCCAGTCCCAGCAGATCGACTTTGATGATGCCCAGGTCCGCGCAGTCGTCCTTGTCCCACTGCACGACGACGCGACCGCGCATCGTGGCGTTTTCGAGCGGCACGACCTCGTCGAGCCGGCCCTGACAGACGACCATGCCGCCCGAATGCTGGCCGAGGTGGCGCGGCAGGTCCTGCATCTGCTGCCAGAGCGCCGCGAACAGCCGATACCGCGGGTCGTCGGGATTGAGGCCGGTCTCGCGCAGGTTGCGCGCGATCGTCTCGCCGGGATCGATGTATTCGAACTGGCTCATCATGCGCGCGAGCCGGTCGATCTCCTCCTCCGCGAGGCTCAACACTTTCCCGACCTCGCGCGCAGCGCTGCGGCCCCGATACGTGATCACGTTCGCCGTCATCGCCGCGCCCAGCTTGCCGTAACGCTCGTAGACGTACTGAATCACGCGCTCTCGGCGATCGCCGCTCGGCAGATCGAGATCGATGTCCGGCCACTCGCCGCGCTCCTCCGAGAGAAATCGCTCGAAGAGCAGCTCCATGCCGACCGGATCGACCGCGGTGATCCCGAGCGCGTAGCACACGGCGCTGTTGGCCGCCGACCCGCGGCCCTGCACGAGAATGCCCTGTTGCCGGCAGAAATTGACGAGGTCCCAGACGATGAGAAAGTAGCCGGCGAGGTCGAGCGTCTCGATGAGATCGAGCTCGCGCTGAATCTGCGCGCGGGCGCGATCGTGATACGGCCGGTAGCGATCGCGCGCGCCGACCTGCGTGATGCGACGGAGAAACGATGGCTGCGTCTCCCCGTCGGGCACCGGGTACTCGGGAAACTTGTAGCCGAGATCGGCAAGCGTGAACTCGAGCTGCTCGGCGAGCGCCTCGGTGCCCGCGAGCGCCTGCGGGAGATCGGCGAACAGCCGCGCCATGTGCTCCGGCGGCTTCAGATAGCGTTCCGCGTTTGGCGCCAGCCGCCGCCCCGCCCGCTCGAGCGTCGTCTTGTGGCGAAGGCAGGTGAAGACGTCGTAGAGCGGACGCGACTCGGGCGTCGCGAAGCGCGCGCCGTTCGACGCGAACACTGGCACGCGAAACGCGGCCGACAAATCGATCAGCGACTGGATCGATGCCTGCTCGTCGCGGCGAAAGTGGCGTTGCAGCTCGATCCAGACATGACGCCGGCCGAACAACCCGACGAGACGATCGACGAGCCCGCCGACGCCGTGCCGCCGCGCGTCGAGCGCGGACCGGCCGACGATGGCCATCAGTCCGCTCGTCTGTCCCGCGAAATCGTCGAGTGTGAGCCACGACTCGCCCTTCGGCGCGCGCAGCTTCGCGCGGGTGATCACGCGACACAAATTTCGATAGCCCTCGGCGGACGAGACGAGGACGGGCAGTACCCAAGGCGAAGGATGAAAGTCGGAAAGTCGAGAAGTCGAGAAGTCGGGAAGTGCGCCAGCCTGAGGCCGTTTCTCTGAGGCCTGCGGCCGAACACCTGAGGCCCGATCGACCGTCAGCTCCGCGCCGACGATGGCTTTAATTCCCGCGGATTTGGCGGCGCGGTAGAACTGCGGCGCGCCGTACATGCCGTCGCGGTCGAGCAACGCAATGGCGGGATAGCCGAGTTCGGCCGCACGCTCGATCAACGTGCCCGGCAGCGACGCGCCATCGAGAAACGAAAACGC
>CAYQRM010000078.1:0-4289 GCA_964419785.1 uncultured Solibacteraceae bacterium
TCGCTCGTGCTGCAGCATGTCGAGACAGATCTTTGCCGCGTTTACCTCCGCGACTTCTCGCGAATGGCGCCTGCGGTGTATCTGCTGACGCGAACGGACAGCGATTTCGGCGAGAACGTGGTCGAGTTGGTCGCCGCGAGCAACGCGTACGACGCCGGGCCGTGCATCCAGGTCGAACACGACCCCGAGACGCACCAACTGCTCGTGACCGGCCAATCGACACTCGACGAGGTGCGCCGCACGACAGCGTCGCAGCATTACGAGGTGTTGCTGCGCTCTCGACTCGCGACTACCTGACCGCCGCATCCGTGGTGACGACAATCTTGCCGCGCGCGTGCCCTTGCTCGAGGTACGCGATGGCGGTTGAGACCTCGGCCAGTCGATAGCGCCGATCGATCACCGGCGTGAGCTCACCTCGCGCCATCATGTCGCCGAGCGTCGCGAGATCCTCCGCGCGCGCTTGCGCGAGGAACGCGACGAATTTCTGACGCACGAGCCGGGACAGGATCTCCGCCTGGACGACTCGCCCGAGCGGAGCAACCCATCGGCCGCTGCGCGCGCCGACGATCACGCACGTCCCTTCCGGTTGCAGCACCTCGCGGCACGCAATCAGCGAGTGATTACCAATCGTGTCGAAGACGATGTCGTAGTGCTCGCCGATTTTGGTAAAGTCGGCCTTTAGGTAGTTGATCACCTGCTCGGCGCCGAGGGAACGGACCAAATCCACGTTCCGCGCGCTGCACACGCCGGTCACTCTCGCTCCGAACGCGCGGGCGATCTGCACGGCCATGGTACCGACACCGCCGGCGGCGCCGTTGATTAGCACCGAGTGACCGCGCTCGAGCCGGCCCTTGTCGCGCAGTCCCTGAAGCGCGGTCAGACCCGCGATGGGCACCGCCGCCGCCTGTTCGAACGTGACGCCGGCAGGCTTCATGGAGAGGCCGGATTCGCGCGCGCTGGCCAGCTCAGCAAATGCACCCTCGCCGGCGCCGAACACTTCGTCCCCTGGCTTGAATCGGCTGACATGGCGACCGGTCGCTTCCACGCGACCGGCGACGTCGACACCGAGCCGCGTCTTTGTCGGCCTCTTCAGCCCGGCCCGCACGCGCAAGGCGTACGGCGTGCCGCGCATGAAGTGCCAGTCCAATGGATTGAGCGCGGCCGCTCGAATTCGAATCAGCACCTCATCGTCGCCGATCATCGGCGGATCGACGTCGGCGTAGCGAAGGACCTCGGGCGGTCCGTACTCGTCGTAGACGATGGCCTTCATCGTTGGAGGATTGGTCAGATGCGCTTGCGGAGCGTCACGTGCGCGACCGCGCGCGAGCCCGCGACATGCGCGGCGCACTCGTAGCCGAGCGCAGGCATGTCGAGTCCGCCGAGGAGGTGCTCGCCGGCACCAAGCAGGACGGGTGAAATGGTCAGCTGAAGCTCGTCGATCGCGCCGGCTCGAAGGTACTCGCGAATCGTCGCCACGCCGCCGCCGAGCCGGACGTCGCGTCCGCCGGCGGCTTCCCGCGCCTGGCGCAACGCGTCATGAATGCCGGTAGTGATGAAGCGAAACTCGGTACCGTCCTGCATCGCAAGTGGCGCGCGCGCGTGGTGCGTGAGGACAAAGACCGGCACGTGATACGGCGGCTCCTCGCCCCACCAGCCGCGCCAGCTCTCGTCCAGCCACGGACCGCGAATCGGGCCGAACATGTTGCGGCCGAGGATCCAGGCACCGATGTTCTCGAAGCCCTTCGCCGCGATCTCATCGTCGACGCCTGTGTCGCCGTCGAGGTGACCGTGCGTGCGCCGCCACGTGCGCGTGTGGAAGAACCAGTCGAACATCTCCGGACCGCCGATGCCGAGGGGGTGCTCGCGGTCCTGATTTGGACCGGCGCCGAAACCATCGAGCGAGATGGAGAACGCGCGAACGACGAGGCGCGACATGACCTAACTCGACGCCGGCTCGCAGAGCAGCATCCACGACGTGCCGAAACGGTCGCGCAGCATCGCAAAGCGCTTGGCGAAGAACGTCTCTTCCATCTTCATGAAGATCTCGCCGCGATAGGTCAACAGCTCGTAGATTCGTTCGGCCTCGGCGGCGGTGTCGACGATCAGTGTGAGGTAGGCGCTGCGCATCGGTTGAAAGCGATCGGGCGGAATGTCAGCGCCCATCACCGTCGTCCCGCCGATCTCGAGACGCGCGTGGAGCACCGCCTGCTTCCAGTTCGCGGGCACCTTGCTCGCGTCCGGCAGTTCGCCATGGGTCGTGAGCATCGTGATCGTGCCGCCGAGGTGCTGCTGGTAGAACTCGAAGGCTTGGCGGCAATTGCCGCCGTAGTTGAGATAGGTGCACACCTTCATGATCTGGCTCCGCGCGCCAGGGAGCGAACGGCTCGCTTCCTATTGCGGCCTGACACCCAAGTACGAGCCGCCGGCGTTGGCCCAGTTCCAGATGTCGCGCGGGTTCTTCTTCATGGCCTGCGCGAACAGCTCCTCGGCCTTGGCGCGATCCTTGTGGAGGTTCGAGAGCGCGCCGTATTCGATCATTCCGGAGTCATCACCGGCATCGAGCGCGATGGCCTTGTCGAACGCGGTCTTCGCCTTGTCCCACTCGCCCGCTTCCTCGTACACGCGCGCGAGGCGGAACCAGTCACTGCCCTTCACCTTCTTGCCGTTCGTGACCATGTCGAAGATCGTCTGGCCCTTGGCTTTGTCGCCGCCGAGGTACCACGCGCGGCCGACGGCGATGCGCTCCCAGCTGCCGTCCTCCGCCAGCTGCATCGCGCCGTCGAGCAGCGTCTTCGCCGCGTCCTTCGGGCTCTTGGCCTTGATGTCTTCGGCGTTGTACGTCAGCTTTCCGGATTGCGCGACAAGGGCGTGCATGACGGCGCCCGCACCGAAACAAATCACACAGACTGCGAGCAGAGCGAATCGTCTCACGATGACTCCTCCTTTGTGGCGCGCGACGCTTCGCGAAGAAGACGCCGGGAGTCATTCTACTGCGCGGCCACCCCCCACGCTTCGATTTCCATGACGCGGCTGTAGTTGCCGAGTGCGCCTGTCACGAAGATTCGGATCTTCGATGTCGTGATCGCGGCGAAGGCGAGCTGGCGCCACACCAGGTTGTTGTTGGTGACGAGCCCGCCGGGCACGTCGACCCAGGCCGAGCCATTCCAGTACTGGACTTCGAAGTTCTTCAGTCCGTAGAACGCGAACTTCATCGTCTTCGTCGGCTCGACCGGCGCGGTGTAGGTGTCCTGCATCGAGAACACGTCGACTTCGTCGATCGTTTTCGGTCCGTTGAAATCGACTTCGAGCCAATCGGGCCATGTATTGAACGTGCCGTCGCACCATGCGCCGCCGAATCCCCAGTTGAGGCCCTTCCGATCGCCATTGATTGCGCCGCTCGCGGGGTAGTTCGCGTTGAAGATCGTCGAGGCGCTGGCCACGCCGCCGTTGGCCGCGAGGGCGACGTTCATGCGGATCGGCACGAGGCGAACGGAGATGTTGACCACCGTCGATGTCGTCGTCGCTCCGTCGTCGTCGGTCGCAATCGCGGTCAGCGCGTAGGACCCGGCGTTCGGGCCGGTCCATGCAACGCTGTACGGACTCGTGGTGTCGATGCCGATGAGCGTGCCGTTTTCGTAGAAGGCCACCTGCGTCACATTGCCGTCGGCGTCGGCGGCGTCAGCGGTGATGGTGATGCTCGCTGGCGAGGTGTAGGACGCCCCGTCCATTGGGGCAGAGAGCGACACGACGGGCGGCTGGTTCGGTACGACCGTGAAGTGCACGTCCGCTGACGTCGTCGCTCCGTACTGATTGTCAACCGCGACGGCTGTCAACGTGTACGCGCCGAGCGCGAGATCGCTCAACGTGAGCGTGTACGGGCTCGCGGTCGCGCGGCCGGCATACTGACCGTTGACATAGAACACCACGTGGCGAATGGTGCCGTCGAGATCGTTCGCCATGGCTTCGACCGTGACGCTGGTGTGCACCTTGGGCGTCGCGCCCTCCTGCGGACTCACGATCGTCACGAGCGGGCGCTGGTTGTTCTTGGGACTGACTGCATGGGCCGCGCGGTTGGCGCTCAGTCGGCCGCCGGACGCGACCAACCCGGTCCACGCCGGAAGGGGATCGACGGTGTTCAACAGGATCGACTTGATGTCGGGCACGGAGAGATCCGGGTTCATCTGAGCGAGGAGCGCCGCGACGCCCGCCACATGCGGTGTCGCCACGCTCGTCCCCGACATCGAACGATAGCCGCCACCGAGCCACGTGCTGAGGATGTTCTCGCCGGG
>CAYQRM010000079.1:0-1614 GCA_964419785.1 uncultured Solibacteraceae bacterium
CGCGCGCTCCGCGAAGGCCTGCTGCTGCACCTCCGCCGTCTTCATGTACCGCGCGAAGCCAAGCGAGCGTCGCATCATCTCGCGGCCAAGTGCGGACCGCCGAGGCATGATGCGCGACATCATCGTGAGCAGGACGCCGCCCAGAATAATCGGCAGCCCGACGAGCCCCATGCCGAACCCGGACGCGAGCACGAACACGAGCGCGCCGCCGGCGAATATCGTGAGGATGCCCAGCGCAACGGTGACGCCGCGCACCACATTCGGATTCGCGGGAAACCACTTGCGGCCGACCGCATCGGTGTAGAGCGCGGACTTCGCCTTGTGGAGATCCGAGTAGAACTTGTTCTTCAAGTCCGACAGCGTTCGAGGCGAGCCTCCGGAGAACAGCCCATCGAACACGATTCGCTCGTACTCGAGCAGCGACGCGTCCGACGGCTTGAGGCGATCGAGCTCCCAGTCGGTGTGGCCGAACCAGCCCTTTCTCGGCAGCTCCTTGATTGTGAGGTACCCGCGCACGGCGAGATCGATGATCGTCGCGGTCACGTCGAGGGTGTCGGCGCGCTCGTCCAGCAGCAGGCCCATCTGACCGGGCCGGATCTTCTCCGGCGGCTCGAACTCGACGACGACGGAGTCGGACGCGAAGAGAGGAACGCGCTGCTCGGCCGTGTCTTGCGTGAGGTAGTGCATCGAGACGAATCTGCGGTCGCGGCCGACGCGCCACCACAACGTACCAAGAGCCGCGACGACCGCCACCAGTGTCGCGATCGACAACGCAGTCGTGCCGGGCGTGACTTCGAAGAGACGCACCACGTCACTCCCCTTGGCGACGAGGATGGGCTCGGGCGGCGTGACCGTGCCTTTGCGCAAGCTCGTGACGATCGTCAGTTGCTCGCCGGGCTGAAGGGCGCGCGTCGCGCGAAACCGCGCCTGCGTCTCTGTGAACGTCGACTCGCACGGCTCGGTCGAACCTTTTCGTCCCTGAAAACACGACACGCGATCGATGCCGGCCGAGGGCGCCTCGACCGTAACGAACGCGACCTCGAGCGGCACTTCCCAGGTCGCGCCGGTCGCGTTCCAGTAAAGCTCGTCGTGATCGGCGAACGCGTTGAGCGCGCCTTTGATGCGATACGCAATGCGATACGTCGCCTTGCCCGTGATTCTGACGTTCGGATCGCCAATGCGAAACCGCGTCGTCGGCCCGTCAGTTTCTGTCTTTTCCTGCAGTCTGCGGCCGTCGGCCGATGTGACGCCCGTGAGCGTGAGCTCGTACTTCCTCAGGTGCGTGCCGTCGCCGTAGTCGAGGAGCGACGTGATGTCGCGATAGATGCCGTGATGTGGATCCGAGCGAAAGTCGGCGTCGATCGCTTCGAGCGCGACGACCGATCCGTCACGCTGAAGACTGAGCCGCGAGTCGAACCGATCGATGACCCAGGTCTGCCTGGCCGAGAGAGGAACGACGAGCGCGGCGGCAACCGCCGCGGCAGCGACCGCGGCGCGCGACGCGAGTCTCGCTGTCATCGCGCGACGGCCTCGCGCTTCCTTTCGCTGGCGAGGCGCGCGAGCGCGTCGGGCGCGACGTTGCCGCCGCTCAAGATCGCGACGACGTTCCCGCCG
>CAYQRM010000080.1:0-14939 GCA_964419785.1 uncultured Solibacteraceae bacterium
GGCGGCGTCCTGCTCACGATGATGTCGCGCATCATGCCTCGGCGGTCCGCACTTGGCCGCGAGATGATGCGACGCTCGCTTGGCTTCGCGCGGTACATGAAGACGGCGGAGGTGCAGCAGCAGGCCTTCGCGGAGCGCGCGAACATCTTCACCAGTTACCTGCCGTACGCGATCGTGCTGAAGTGCGTCGACAAATGGGCGCAGGCATTCAAGGACATCGATCTCCAGGCAGCGACCGCCGGCTGGTACATAGGGTCGACGGCGTTCAATCCGGCATCGTTCTCCGCGAGCGTTGGAAGTTTCTCCACGTCCGTGTCGTCGGCGATTGCGTCGACGCCGGGCGGATCTGGCGGCAGCGGCTTCAGTGGTGGCAGCTCCGGCGGCGGCGGCGGTGGTGGAGGCGGTGGCGGATGGTAGTGGCCTATGTCCTGGCGATCGCGGCGGTGGTGCTCATCGCGGTGGTCATCCTTTACAACGGATTGGTCGGCGCGCGGTTCCGCGTGCGCGAGGCGTGGAGCGCGATTGACGTGCAGCTCCAGCGGCGCGCGTCGCTGATTCCCAATCTCGTCGACACGGTCAAGGGCTACGCGTCGTTCGAGCGAGATACGCTCACGAAGATCACCGAAGCGCGAAGCGCGCTTGGCACGGCCGCGGGTCCCCGCGCCGCGGCGAAGGCGAGCGACGACCTCAGCGGCGCCCTCCGCAATCTCGTCGCGGTGGCCGAGGCGTATCCGGCGCTCAAGGCAAACGAGCGCTTCGCGCAGCTGCAAGCCGATCTTGCCGACACCGAGAACAAGATCGCCTACGCGCGCAACTACTACAACGGCGCGGTCGAGGCCTACAACATCAAGACCCAGAGCCTGCCCGGCGTGCTGATTGCGCGGGCGGCCGGTTTCGCGCCCGCAGAGTTTTTCACGGCAGAGGCTGGCGCCTCAGCGGTGCCGACTGCCAACGCGTCGATCTGATGCCGCGGCCGGAACACACGAGGACTCCGACATGAGCGTCATCGTCCGAACCGTTGTGCTGCTCGTTTGCTCGAACGTCTTCATGACGTTCGCCTGGTACGCGCACCTGCGCAATCTGCGCGCCAGGCCGCTCGTCGTCGCCATCCTCGCGAGCTGGGGCATTGCGCTTTTCGAGTACATGTTTCAGGTGCCGGCGAATCGCATCGGGTACACGACGCTCCAGCTGTCGCAGCTCAAGATCCTGCAGGAAGTCATCACGCTGGCGGTCTTCGTGCCGTTCGCGATTTTCTACATGCGGCAGCCGATCAAGCTCGATTTTCTGTGGGCGGGACTCTGCTTGCTCGGTGCCGTCTATTTCATCTTTCGCGGGTGACCGACGCGCGTCCTCATCGGCAGACGTTGGGACCGTTCGGCGCTGACGAGTCGACGAAGCATCCGGTGGTGAAGTAGCGCACGCCGTCGCGCTCCTGATAGATGAGGAGCGTTTGCCTGCCGTTGATGGCCGTCGAGCGGAGATATTGCAGCGGCGCCGCAGACGTTGACCCCGAGCCGGCCGCAAGCGCTTCCGTCAACACCCGGCCAGAGATGCCGGCCTTCGTCCACGGCAATCCGAGCACGTGCGCGAGCGTTGGGGCGATATCGATGTTGCCCGTCGGCGCATCGTCGACGATCGCCGGCTTGAAATCCGGACCGAGCGCGGCCATGTTGTTGAAGGTGCTGTCGCGTCCGAATCCGCCGTGCATGCCCTGACCCTCCTGCAAGACGGTGTCGGAAATCTGGATCGCCGTCTGCAGATCGTTCGGGTTCAAATAGAAGACTTTGAACGCGACGACCACGGCGGGGCGCGGCACTCTGCTCGAGCCCTCCAGTCCGATGGCACTGAGCGGCAGCGTCCCCGGCAGCGCGCCGTACTTGTCGTCGACGAAGATGCCGCTCACGTAGTCCAGCGCGAGGAGCGTCGTCACGACACGCTGCACGATCACCGCGCTGCCGTCGGGCACATAAATCAGATCGGAACCGCCGTTGGCTGCGACGATGACGCGCGCGTCGGTGCCGCCGGCGGTACGGACGTCGAGGCCAATCAACCCGTTGCCGAGCACCGGGTGCTCCCACGTTGCCGACGTCGGATCGATGTTCATTCTCTTGTAGAGCACGCTGCCAGCGGCGTGCGTGTCGGGATCGAACAAGTTCATCCTCAGCGCGAGCGCCAGATCGATCGCCACGAAACCGAAGGGCAGCGTGCCGACGACCGTGTCGATCTGGCCGCTGGCGTCGATGTAGTCGTGTTTCGCCGACTCGCTCGACGTCGGCCGTCCCGTGCGGTCAATCTCACGCCGGCTGATCGTGCCGACGCCGTGGTCCGACGTCACGAACACGTTCGTGTTCGCCTTGATTGCCGGGTTCGCGTCGAGCCACGCCATTAGCTGTTGAATGTTTCGATCGGCGTTCCGTACGCCGAGCTTCGACGTCTCGCCGTTGACGCCGGGCGCCAGCGCGCCGAGGCTGTCGCCGTGGTTGTGCTGCGATCCGTCCGGGTCGCGCGACCAGAACACCAGGACGAACGGCGTGTCAGGTGTCTCCGCGAACATCGGCAGCACGGCGCGCGTCGCGACGTCCGCCATCCACTGCTGTTGCACCGCGTTGGCGGCGAGCGTTCCGGCCTTGAGCCGATCGCCGGTGTAGCCGTTGTTGTACGGCGATGTCGCGCCGTACCCGTTCGATCGCGTCGGCGCTTCAAGGGGCACGTCGGCCTGTCTGAGCCTGGCGACGAGCGCGGGCGGCAGCGGCGGCCCCGCGCTCGATCCCGTCGAATCGTCGACGACGATGCCCGCGGGCGCAGTGGGGAAGGCGCCGTTCACTGGCGCGATAGTCTCGATGTCCTGAATCGCCGTCGGGCCGAGCTTGCCGATCGCCGCGGTGTGGTATCCGTGCGCGCGCGCGACCATCAGCAGCGTGTCGGAGCCGAGATAGTTGCCGTTGTAGTGACCGGCAAGGTCGGCCAGGATGCGATCGTTTTCGACGAACGGGACCGGCGTGCCGGGCACGAGGCCGAAGTTGCCCGTGTCGAACGTCGCAAAGCCCGGCCAGAAGACGTTGCTGAAGTCGCCCGTGTCTCCGAGGCCGTGGCCGGTGGCGATGACCGATCCGTTCGCCGTCGTGAACGTCGGAAATACCGAGTGGCTGTTGTCGAAGTGCGCGCCCTGATTGCGGATGGCCCACAGTGCCGGCGTGTCCTCGGCGTTGATCGAGTCGTGTCGCATTGCGTCGGAAATGAAAATGATCGCGTTGCGGCGCGGCTGGATCGCACTGGAAAGGTGCGATAGGCTGCCGAGCGCGACGACGGCGAGGCTGACGAGCCAGAGGGGCGGCGGCTTCACGTTCATGAAGATGAAGTCTCCACGATTCGCGCGCAGTTTACAAAGCGCCCGCGACAGGCCCGTAACGACATCGGTCGGACACCGACAAGGAGATCGCATGACGCGCAGGAGTGCAGTCCGCTTCACCGGCTTCGCGGCCGCGCTGCTTCTGACCGTGCCGCTCGCGGCCGATCAGGCGATCGCCCCCGACGCTCGAGGGTTCATCGTCGTTCAGCCGGAAGACGTGAAGTTCCCCGACGGCCCGCAGAGCACGGTCGTGATCGCGGGGGATCCGAACAAGCCCGGCCTGTACTGCATTCGGATCCGCTTTGCGCCTGGAAACATGAGCCGCCCGCACTTTCACGATCAGGATCGATACGTCACGGTGATCAAGGGCACGTGGTGGGTCGCGCTCGGGCCCGAGGCGGACACGTTCGATCCGTCCAAGACGAAGCCGATGAAGGCCGGCAGCATCGTCAAGCACCCGGCCGGCTCGCATCACTACGACGGCGCGAAGGACGAAGAAGTGATCGTCCAGATCATCGGCATGGGCCCTGTGAAGACGACGCAGATCGGCGGCGGCCAGTGACGCGTCTGGCTGCCGAGTTCGAGCCAGTCGGCGCCCGAGAAGCTGCTCGAGGTTATCCACTAGAGAGTTGCTGTCGCGCCATCGCGATCCCTTCTTCGAGCGTCGCAATCGCACCGTCGAGCTGCGCATCGTAGATCTTCGCGAGCATCTCGCCCATGCCTGGGCCGGGCTTGACGCCGAGTGCGAGCAAGTGACGCCCCATCACGAGCGGCGCGGGCGGCGCGTGCTCGACGCCGAGCGCGCGCGCGCGATCGAGAAACCAATCCCCCGCTGAGCAATCGAAGGGGCCCGTACGCCCGTGGCAATCCGCCATCGAGAACCGCGCGAGCAGCTCGAGGTCGACCTTCTGCGCGAGGCGCCGGAACGCGCCGTCGCTGACTGGCGCCGCCGACTTGAAGAACGCGCTCGGCTTGAGATGCTGCGCCACGAGGCCAAGCACGGCGCCGCGCACGTCGTACCCGTCGAGCGAGTGCACGTTGAGGCGATCGAGGAACCGTGCCGCCGGTTCGACGCCGCCCTCTTCGTGCCCCGGCGATCGAATCCGGCCGTCGATGACCGCCGTCGCGGCGGGCTTGCCGAAGTCGTGACAGATCGCGCCCAGCATCATCGCGACTGCCGGTCCGCGCGTGAGATCGTCGATCCGCTTGCGTGCCTCGTCCACGACCATCAGCGTGTGGATCCAGACGTCGCCCTCCGGGTGCCACGCGGGTTCTTGAGGGCACCCGACGAGCGCCTTCAGCTCCGGCCACAGCCGATCGACGACGCCGAGATCGAGCGCGAGCGCGAGGCCGATTGACGGCCGTCGCGCCTGAAGCAACAGCTTCTCCATCTCGCCCCAGACGCGCTCCGACGGAAGGTCGTCGAGGGGAATCGCGCGGCACAGCTCACGCGTATCGGCGGTCAGCGTGAGCTCGAATCGCGCGGCAAATTGCAGCGCGCGCAGCACGCGCAAGCTGTCGTCCCCGAACGTTGCGGGATCGACGACCCGCAGCTCGCGGGCGGCGAGGTCGCGGCGGCCGCCGAATGGGTCGAGCACGTCGTCGGTCAACGGATCCAGCGAGATCGCGTTGATGGTGAAATCGCGGCGCCGTGCCGCGTCCGCGATCGACAAGTGCGGATCGCCTTCGACGATGAAGCCGGTGTGTCCGCGTCCAGTCTTCGATTCGCGGCGCGGCAGAGAGACGTCGAGATCGCCCAGCTTGTAGACGGTGAAGCTCTCGCCGACGGTGTCCACGCGCCCGAACGTCGAGAGGAGCGATCGCAGCCGCTCGGCGGGCATGCCGAAGACTTCGAGATCAACGTCCTTCGATGGATGACCGAGGATCGCGTCGCGCACCCAGCCGCCGACGACGAGCGCGCGGCCGCCGTCGTCGCGGATGGCCTGCGCGATCGCTCGCGCGAGATCAGGAAGAGCGCTGACCATCGGGCGCGGGAGCGATCGGCTTGCGGCGGCGGCCAAACTTCTGGACAACCTTGTCGGCCTGCGCCGGCGCGATCACGCTCAGCACGGCGAGCCACCAGGCTTTCGGAAATGGATAGACCTCGGCCCGAGGAGAGACGATGCAGTCGGCGATGGTCTTGGCGACTTGCTCGGCGGACTGACGCGGACCGCTACCGCTCACCGCGTGACCGAAATCGCGCGCGATCGTGTCGTGAAAATCGGTGACCGTCACGACCGGAAACACGACCGATGCGCGGAAGTTCGTACCGAGAAACTCCGCGCGCAGCGATTCGATGAACGCGAGCTGCGCGGCTTTCGTCGCGGCATACAGGCTCGATCCGCCCACACCGCGACGGCCGACGATCGACGAAATCGCGATGATGTGGCCGTGCTGCTGCCGCCGGAACACGCGCATCGCCGCATGCGCCGCGTAGAGCGTGCCCATCAGATTGACGTCGACGAGCCGTTGCATCGCGCTCGGAGGCGTCTCGTCGATCGAGCCGTGGTAGCCGATGCCGGCGTTGCAGATCATCACGTCGAGGTGGCCGAACACCTCGACCGCGCGGTCCACGAGCGTCGTCATGTCGTCCGGCTTCGTGACGTCGCCCGGCACGACGAGCGCGCGTCCGCCGCGGCCGGCAATGGCGTGTGCGATCGCGTCGAGCCGGTCCGCACGGCGAGCCGACAGGACCACGGCCGCGCCCTCGGATGCGCAGCGTTCAGCAGTCGCGCGCCCGATCCCCGCTGACGCGCCCGTAATGGCCACGACCCGGCCCGCCAACCTCACGACAAAAGCTTAGTCTGTCCGAGGGCTGAAGTCCGAGGTCCTGGGTCCTGGGTCCTGGGTCCGAGGTCCGTCGTCGTCCGAGGTCCGCGAAGTCCGGAGTCCACTTTCCGACCTTCCGACCTTCCGACTTCCCGACTTCCCGACCTCCCGACCTTCCGACTTCCCGACTTACTATGTCTTCGAAACATGGACCCGCTGCCGATCCTCCGCGATCTCATCGCCGCCAACTCGATCAACCCGTCGCTCGTGCCGGGCGCGCCGGGCGAGGCCGAGGCGGCCGACGTCGCGCGTCGGGCGATGCTGGCGGCCGGACTCGACGTCGTGCTGCAGGACGCGGCGCCAGGCCGGCCCAATGTGATCGGCGTGCTCGAGGGCCGCGCGCCTGGTCCGTCCATGATGTTTTGCGGCCATTTGGATACCGTCGGCGTCGAGGGCATGACCGACCCGTTCGTGCCGCGCGTTGCCGACGGCCGGTTGTTCGCGCGCGGATCCCAGGACATGAAAGGCGGCGTCGCGGCGATGATCGCGGCTGCGGGCCAGCTTGCGCGGGATTGGGCTCACGGCCGTCTCATCGTCGCCGCCGTCGTCGACGAGGAGTACGAAAGTCTCGGCGCGGAAGCGCTCGTCAAGGAATGGCGCGCCGACGCGGCAATCGTGACCGAGCCCACGGATCTCGCGCTCGCGATCGGGCACAAAGGCTTCGCGTGGCTGCAGATCGTCACGCACGGCCGGGCGGCGCACGGCAGCCGGCCCGAGGACGGGCGCGACGCGATCGCGCGCATGGGCCGCGTGCTCGCGGCGCTCGAAGGCCGCGACCGCGAGCTGCGCGCTCTGCCGCCGGCGCCATTTCAGGGCACGGGCTCGCTGCACGCCTCGCTCATCAGCGGCGGCCGCGAGCTCAGCAGCTATCCCGATCGGTGCACGCTGGAGATGGAACGCCGCACGGTCGACGGCGAGACGCGCGATACGGTACTGCAGGAAGTCGAGACGATTCTCGAGCGGCTGCGGCGCGCCGATCCCGATTTCCGCGCCGACGCGCGGCTCGTGACGTACCGGCCCGCGCACTGCCTCGACGCCGCACATCCGCTCGCGACGACGATCAGCCACGCCCTCGCGCGTCAGGGCCGGGCGAGCGCCCCGACAGGCATGTCGTTTTGGACGGACGCCGCGATCCTCTCCGCCGCCGGCACGCCGTCCGTCCTGCTCGGACCGGGAGGCGCGGGTCTGCACAGCACGCAGGAGTACGTGTTAGTTGACGATGTATATGCGTGCCGCGATCTGCTGGCCGATGCGGCACGCGCCTGGTGCGCGAGACCGGCTAGGACGCGGTGAAAGTCGGACAGGCTGCGAGCGGCTCCGGCGTATTGCAATGCAATTAGCTTTGCGTTATAAAGTTATCCATGAAGACCCTCAGACTCGCTATCGCGACCGTCGAGCTGATGCTTATGGTTCCCGCTGCGCTCTTTATGATCTCGCTCTTCATGCGCAGTGCGTTCCCGCCGGCGACCATGGCCGGAGCGATCGTGACCTGGTTCTCAGGCCGGATGTGGACCTTGTGGGTGCTCCTCCTCGGTCTGCCATTCGCCGTGCTCGTCATCGGCTGTTCCACGCTCCTGCGGAGCTGGAGAGACGATGACGCATTCCGGCAGGCTACTAGGCGGACGCTTGCCACCGTCCACGGGCACTTGGCCATACTGCTTGTCGCCGTGGCGACCGCCATGGCAGGCGGCGTGCTGGTTATCGTCGTACTCCACATGGCCGCCAACTGACGATCAATCCCGAGACTGTGTTGTCGACGTCTAGCGTTCCCGCATCAAACTTTTGAGCACGAAGCCGGCATTGGCCGGCCGCTCGCCCAGCCGACGCATGAAGTACGGAAACCACTCGCGGCCGTACGGCACATACACTCGCACGCGATAGCCCTCCGCCACGAGCGAGGTCTGCAGGTCGCGGCGGATGCCGTAGAGCATCTGAAATTCGAAGCGATCCTTCGCGATCTGATGCGCTGCGACGAGCTGCTTCGTCGCGTCGATCATCGCCTCATCGTGCGTGGCGATGGCCGGGTACTTTCCCTCGAGCATCAGCAGCTGCATCAGCGTCAGGTAGGCGGCATCGACGTCGGCCTTGCGGGTGAATGCCACGCTGCGCGGTTCGCGGTAGGCGCCCTTCACGAGCCGGACCGGGACGCCGAGCGCAATCATGCGCCTGGCGTCGTCCATCGATCGGCGCAGATACGATTGCAGCACGACGCCGACGTTGCGGTATCCAATACTCCACGTCGTCTCGAACGTCTCGAGCGTCTGTGAGGTGTAGGCCGAGCTCTCCATGTCGATGCGCACGAAAAACGCGTGCGCCGACGCGACGTCCAGCACGCGTCGCAGGTTGTCGACCGAGGTCGCGCGATCGATGCCGAGTCCGAGCTGTGTGAGCTTCAGCGAGATGTTGCGTGTCACGCCGCCGCGGTCGATTGCTTCGATGGCGGCGACGTAGGCGAGCGTGGCGTCGGCGGCCGCTTCGGTCGAGCTGACGCTCTCGCCCAGCAAATCGAGCGTGACCGTCAGTCCGGCCGACTCGAGCTCGCGGGCCGCTTCAATGGCTTCTCCGACGGTCTCGCCCGCGACGAAGCGCCGGGCAAAACTCTCGGGCCGGCGCATGCCGTAGCGGGACGCTGCGTGCTTGAGCGTCTGGCTCCCCGCGAGCCCGGAGAAGAACGCTCGCGGTACCGCTTCGAACATCAGTGGGTGGTCCCGCGCCGCGGCGTCATCAGGTGCTCGATGGTCCTGGCGTAGTAACGGAGAACGATCCGATCGCGCACGCGGAGGTACTGGCGTTCCTGGACGAGCACGCCGCGCTCGATCAGCTGGTCCACGCCTTCATCGACCGCCTCCTGGCCGCTGCTGACGGCGAGGTTGGCGCGCTGCGCCTCGAGCGTGCCGAGTTGATCGTCGATCCTCTCGGCGAGCTCGGCGCGCGTGATTTGCGGCCGCATCGCCACGGCGACGAGCGCGGTCGGCAGCACCTTGTACAGGCGGCCGACCTCTTCCTGAATTCGGTGGGTCAGCGTGACGAGATCGCGGCGCGATTCGGGATCGTACTGCCGCAGGGGAATCGGCGGGCCGAAGGTCACGAACGCCCGGGCGCGATATCCGACGGCGTGACGAACCATCTCGGCGATTTCCTGAGCGAAGGGCCGCGCGCGTTTGCGTGACGCCGCGCGCGACAGCATGCGATCCTCGAGCACGAGGTCGTACGCGACCGCCATGGGCACGACCGCGATCTCGTCGCGATCGGCGAGGAGCGTGGCCTGCAGCAGTCCGGTCTTCGGCGGCTTGAGCTCGCCGGAGTAGCTTCGTCCGCCTTCCGCGTAGTAGAGCAGATCGTGCGCCTTGAGGATTTCGGCGACGTACGCGCGGAGCGTGATGAGGTAGACGGGATCCTTGCTGTTGCGCCGTATCGGAATCGCGCCGGTCACGTGTCGGTGCAACAGCCCGAGCGCGCCGCCGAAGAGGTTGATGCCCGCGGCCATCAACGGCGGCCGAATGCCGTGATCGTCGAGGACGAGCGGCTCGACGAGATAGTCGAGATGACTCTTGTGGTTCGACACGTACACGACGCGGCCGCTGCGCGTCGCCTGTTCGGCGTACGTCACGCCCTCGGCGATCCGCCGGACCTTCCGAAGGATCGGATAGAGTGGGTGTTGCAGCGCGCGGTAGAAGCGATAGCGCTGCGTCGTGCGCAGCTCGACGAGATACTCTTCGATGCGCTGGCGCGTCTCGTTGGCCGACGCGCCCTGCACTCCGCGCAAGTATCTCGCGACATCATCTCGTGCGAGTACGGCGCGCGTGATCTCGTCGGGCCTCACGAGTTCGCCACTATACCACCCGTTCCTCGCCCGGACGGCCGCGGTGCTAGGATTGGCCGGCCAGCAGACCTGCCTATCGGCGCCGGGCGACCGGCCGAAAAGATGGACCGACACTGAGGGGGACTCTCCAGATGGGGAAACTCGACCGCGCGAGTGAGGCAACGACCGCCGTCAACGACTTCATGGGGCAGCTCATCAAACGCAGCCCCGACCAACCGGAGTTCCACCAAGCCGTCCGCGAGGTCACCGAATCGCTGATGCCGTTCATTCTCGAGCGGCCCGAGTACCAGAAAGCCCGCATCCTCGATCGCCTCACCGAGCCCGATCGCATCATCATCTTTCGCGTCACGTGGGTCGACGACGCCGGTCATGTGCAGATCAATCGCGGGTACCGCGTGCAGTTCAGCAACGCGATCGGTCCGTACAAGGGCGGACTGCGCTTTCATCCGACAGTGAATCTCTCGGTGCTGAAGTTCCTGGGCTTCGAGCAGATTCTCAAGAACAGCCTGACGGGCCTGCCGATGGGCGGCGCGAAGGGCGGCTCGAATTTCGATCCGAAAGGAAAGTCCGACGGCGAGGTCGAGCGCTTCTGTCAGGCGTTCATGACCGAGCTCTGCCGCTACATCGGCGACGACGTCGACGTGCCGGCGGGCGACATCGGTGTCGGCGGACGTGAGATCGGCTTTCTCTTCGGTCAGTACCGCCGCATCACCGGACGATTCAACAGCGTGCTGACGGGCAAGGGCCTCGCGTACGGCGGCAGCTTGATTCGACCGGAAGCGACCGGCTACGGCTGCGTGTACTTCGTCGAGAACATGCTGCGGCACGTCGGCGACAGCCTGCGCGGCAAGACGTGCGTCGTCTCGGGCTCCGGCAACGTTGCGACGTACACGGTCGAAAAGGCGATGCAGCTCGGTGGAAAAGTCGTGACGCTCTCGGACTCGGGCGGCTTCATTTACGATCCGGCGGGCATCGACGAGGGCAAGCTCGCCTGGGTGAAGGAGCTCAAGGAAGTGCGTCGCGGACGGATCAAGGAGTACGCGGATCGCTTCAAGTGCGAGTATCACGCCGGCAAGCGGCCATGGGCCGTGCCGTGTCAGGCGGCGTTTCCAAGCGCGCACGAGAACGAGATCGACAAGGGTGACGCCGAAATGCTCGTCAAGAACGGCTGCAAGGTCGTCGGTGAAGGCGCGAACATGCCTACGTCGCTCGATGCCACGCACGTGCTCATCGATGGCGGCGTGGCCTTTGGACCGGGCAAGGCCGCGAACGCCGGCGGCGTCTCGGTCTCAGGCCTCGAGATCAGCCAGAATGCGCAGCGGCTGGTCTGGAGCCGCGACGAGGTCGATCATCGCCTCAGCGAGATCATGAAGCGCATCCACGAACAGTGCGTGACGTACGGCCGCGGGCCGGACGGCGCCGTGAACTACGTCGATGGCGCCAATCGCGCCGGGTTCGCCAAAGTCGCCGACGCGATGCTCGCGAACGGGGCGATCTGACGATGGCGCGGGCATGGACGACTGCCGTCGAGATCACCCGCGTCATCAGGAAGTAATCAGCCGCGGACCCCGGACCCCGGACGACGAACGTTAGAGTCTTTGACCGAGCGCGTGCGCGACCGCTTCAATGAGCGCTCGGTCGCTCGCGCGGAACGCGGCGGGCTGATCGCTGTCGATGTCGATCTCGCCGAGTACGGTCGCGCCGCGCATGATCGGCGCGACGATCTCGGATTTCGTTTCGAGACTGCAGGCGAGATATCTCGAATCGCTGTTCACATCGTCGACGATGATCGTCTGTCTCTGACTGGCGGCCGCGCCGCAGATGCCGCGGTTGAGCGGGATGCGGGTGTGCGGCGACGGCTTGCCAAGAAACGGGCCGAGGACGAGCTCGTCGCCCTCGAGCAAGTAAATGCCAACCCACGTGTAATGCGGCATGCCGGTCTTGAGCGCGGCCACGACCTGTTCCATCGCAGCCTGACGATCTTTCGCTGCCGACACCTTTGTCGCGATCTCGTGTGCGAGTGAGTTCATCGTTGTGCTCATTTGCCATCCTGAAGTTCGGCCCAGACGAGTCCGAGGCCGGCGATGAGCGTCGCGGTCATCAGCGCGCCGGACGCGCCATGGAGCCGGCCGAATTCGATCTTGCGCACGTCACTGTCCGCGAGGTCGGCGATGGCGCCAGGTGTGCTCTCGCGCAGCCCGTCGATCCGCGGCGTGATCACGAAGGTGGTGATTGCGCTCGCCGCGGCCATCGCGGCGATCGTCCACATTCGCCATCCGAGACGTCGAGGTTTGGACCCGGTCACGACCCGCACGCCGAGAAGAACGATGAGCATCAGACCTAAGACCAACGTGACGAGCTCGAATCGCGTGAAGATCGCGCCAAACGCGATGCCCGCCAGCGTGCGCCCGGCCACCGGATCGTGCGCCTCCAAGGCGCTGAATATCACCGGCGCTCCCAGGCCGAGCGTGGCGAGGCCGCCGACCCACAGCGCCAGCAGCACCATCGCAAGGAATCGCAGCACCGACATCAGAATGATTATGGCAACGTTCGCGGCCGCCGCGCTAGCGCGACCGCGTGCGGTACAGTAGACTCACTGGCCGCCGATGTCCTCGCCATCGCTTCCTGCTCTCCACAATATCGCCACGCAACTTCGCATCGATTCAGTGCGCTCGACGTCTGAAGCCGGCTCGGGTCATCCGACGACGTGTTTGTCGGCGGCCGAGATCATGGCGGCGCTGTTTTTCGCGGAGCTGCGATTCGATCCAAAAGATCCGCACCATCCCGAAGCCGATCGGTTCGTGCTCTCGAAGGGCCACGGCGCGCCGATTCTTTACGCCGCGTGGGCCGAGGCCGGCGCGTTTCCGCGCGCGGATCTCTTGAACCTGCGCAAGATCACATCCGATCTCGAAGGACATCCGACCCCGCGATTGCCGTTCGTCGACGTCGCGACCGGATCGCTCGGTCAGGGGCTCGCGGCTGGCGTTGGCATGGCGCTCAACGCGCGGCGCATCAAATCCGAGTACCGCACGTACGTGCTGCTCGGCGACGGCGAGTCCGCCGAAGGCTCGGTGTGGGAAGCGGCCGAATCCGCCGCGACGCAGAAGCTCGACAATCTTTGCGCGATCACCGACGTCAACGGTCTCGGCCAGAGCCGGGCCACCCAGTGGGATCACCAGCTCGCCGCGTTCACGTCGCGATGGAACGCGTTCGGATGGCACGCCGTCGCGATCGACGGCCACGATCTGCCGGCCATTCTCAAGGCGCTCGACGAAGCGCGCCATACCCTGGGCCGGCCGACGATGATCATCGCCGGCACGGTGAAGGGCAAGGGCTGCTCGATCTTCGAGGGCAAGGAAGGCTGGCACGGCAAGGCGCTCAAGAAAGGCGCCGAGATGGACCAGGCGATCAAGGAGCTCGAGGCGCAGTTCGTCAAGACGACCGATCCGGCGCCGAAGATTCCGCCGCCGCCGGCGCGGCGGGACGAAGGCCCGCTGCCGGCGTTCGACAAGATCATGGCCGCGCCCGCGTACAAGCTGGGTGACCAGGTCGCCACGCGCGAGGCCTACAGCGACGCGCTTGCCAGGCTCGGCGCGATCGATCGGCGCATTGTCGCGCTCGACGCCGACGTCGGTAATTCGACGTTCAGCGAGAAGTTCGAGCACGCGAGCCCGGATCGCTTCTACGAGATGTACATCGCCGAGCAGGTGATGGTCGGCGCGGCGATGGGACTCGCCAGCCGGGGGGCGATTCCATTTCCGTCGACGTTCGCGTGCTTCCTCGAGCGCGCGAGCGACTTCATTCGCATGGCGGGCATTTCGAATCTCAACATCAAGCTCGCCGGATCGCACGCGGGCATCTCGATCGGCGAGGACGGGCCGTCGCAGATGGCGCTCGAGGATCTCGCGATGGCACGCGGTCTTCCCAACTGCACGGTGCTCTATCCGTGCGACGGCATGAGCGCGGCGCGCGCCGTGGCGCTCGCCGCATCGACGCCCGGCCCGGTCTACATCCGCTGCTCCCGTCCCAAAACGCCGGTCATCTACGCCCCCACGGAAGCGTTTCACGCGGGCGGATCGAAAGTGCTGCGTCAGAGCGACAAGGACGCCGTCACCGTCGTCGCCGCGGGCGTCACGGTGTTCGAGGCGCTGAAGGCGCACGACCAGCTGAAATCGGCTGGGACGAACATCCGCGTGATCGACGCGTACTCCATCCAGCCGATCGATCGCGACACGCTCATCGCCGCCGGCCGTGCGACTAACGGCCGCATCATCACCGTCGAGGACCACTACGCGCACGGTGGGCTCGGTGATGCCGTGAGCGAAGCCGTCGGGGATCAGGGCTTCCGCGTGAAGCGTCTCGCCGTCCGCGAGATTCCGCGAAGCGGCCAGCCCGATGAGCTGCTCGACAAGTACGGCATCAACGCGCGAGCCATTGTCGACGCGGTTCACCACATGGCATGAAGATCGTGAAGGAAATGAAGGACATGAAGGAACTGCCCGTCGATCTGACTTCCCGGCCTTGCCGGGCGCGCGCGTCACGACGAACGAGAAAACAAGGGCGTTACGAATCTCAGGCGCTCTTGTTCTCTCGCTCGTCGTGACACCCGCCAGGGCCGCCGCTGGCGGCCGTCAGATCGACGGGCGGTTCTTCTTCATGACCTTCATTCCCTTCATGTCCTTCATGCCTTAGTCCCAGCCTGGGAGGCTCCGTGCGATTCGTCCGGCTCTCCGCGGTACTGCTGGCGTTCGCTGCCGGCGCGTCCGTTCCACTTCGCAGCGCCTCCCAACAGGCCGCACCCGCTAGTGCCGGTCCCACCGGCGTGCGCGAGGCGTCGTGGTCGCCCGACAGCAAGCGTCTCGCCGTCAGCTGGTTCGACGTGGTCTGGACGATGAGCCCGGACGGAAAAGATGCGAAGCGCCTCGTGTCGCCCGCGGG
>CAYQRM010000081.1:0-6169 GCA_964419785.1 uncultured Solibacteraceae bacterium
CGTGCCGGCGTCGCGCGTCACGTGGATGAGCCCGTCGTCGGTTCCGGCCCAGATGACGCGCTCGTCGATCGTCGACGGCGCGATCGTGTAGATCACGCCGCGGCGCGTCGGCTTCGCTTCCGGCGTGTTGCGATAGACGCCAACCGACGCCGGGACGTCCCAGGTTTCGCGCGAAAGGTCGGGACTGACCTCCACCCAACTGCGGCCACCGTTCGTCGTCTTCCAGAGCGTGTTCGCGGCGAAGTAGAGCAGCCCTCGCTCGGTCGGCGAGAAGAGCACGGGCGCGGTGCGCAGCACGCGGTAATTGGGTCCGCGCGGCGGCGTCACGTCCTGCACCTCGCCTGTCCGGCGATCGAATCGCGTCAGCTTGCCGCCGTACACGATGTCGGGGTCCTGTGGATCGGGCGCGATGTAGCCGTACTCTTCAGCGCCGACCGGCGTCCACTCACGCACGGTCACCTGGCCCATCGGCCCGCGGCTCGCCACGCACGCGGACCCGCTCTCCTGCTGTCCGCCGCATACGCGGTACGGGAACGCGTTGTCCGTGGTCACGTGGTAGAACTGCGCGGTCGATTGGTTGTACCAGGAGCTCCAGGTCTCGCCGCCGTTCACCGTGACGATCGCGCCCTGATCGCCGCAAAGAAGAATGACGCTCGGGTCGTTCGGATTGATCCACAGCCGCTGGTAGTCATCGCCGCCCGGCGCGCCGCGCCAGCCCGTGAACGTCTTGCCGCCGTCCGTCGATTTCCACGCGACGACGCTCGCGGTGTAGACGACGTCGGGATTTTTCGGATCGACTTTTACTTCAGCGAAGTCGCTGCCGCGTTCGGTCACGCGCGGATCGCCGTTGATGAGGTACCAGCTTTCGCCGGCGTTGTCCGATCGGTACAAGCCGCCGTGCTTCGTCGCCTCGACCGTTGCAAACAGGCGCGACGGCTGGCTCGGTGCGACCGTGATCCCGATCCGCCCAAGCCCGTCGGCGGCAAACGTGGGCAGTCCGGTGACGATCGGGTGCCACGACGTGCCACCGTCGGTCGATTTGTAGACGGCGCTCCCGGCGCCCGTGAACACGCCGTTCTCCCACGGCCCCTGTCGGGCTTGCCACAAGACGGCATAGACCGTGTCGCTTGCCGAGGGATCAAGGGCGACATCCACGCCGCCGGTATCCGCATCCTTATAGAGCACCTTGTCGAACGACTTGCCGCCGTCAGTGGACCGATAGATTCCACGCTCTTCGTTCGACCCGTAGGGATGACCGAGCACGGCGACGAACAGGCGATTCGCGTTATGCGGATCGACGACGATCTGCGGGATCTGCTGGCCGTCGCGCAGGCCGAGATGCGTCCACGTCGCGCCCGCATCGGTGGATTTGTAAATACCGTCCCCGACCGAAAGATCCGGGCGCTGTAACCCTTCGCCGCTGCCGACGTAAATGATGTTCGGATCGCTTGGCGCGATGGCGATGGCGCCGATCGACGCGGTGGGCTGGCTGTCGAAGATCGGCTTCCAGGTCCGTCCGTAATCGGTCGTTTTCCAGACGCCGCCGTTCACCGCGCCGACGTAGAAGACGCCCGGCTTCGACGGGATGCCGGCGGCCGCTTTCGTCCGCCCGCCGCGAAAGGGGCCGATATTGCGCCAGTGGAGCTCGGAGAAGAGGGCGGGGTCGATGGGACCGACCAGTTGAGCGCGCGTCTTGATGGCCGTCGCGCCGGCGGCGACGCCAAGCGCCGCCGCGAAGACGACCAATCGCGCGCGCGGAAACATTGGACCCAGTGTCTGCCACTCGCGCGGCAAAACGCAAAGCGCGCGGCGTGCTGGGGGAGTACCGCCCGGAAGAACTGCCTGCGGTAGTATTGTCCGGCCTGGAGCGTTCGATGAAGCGAAACCTCGGTGTGTTGGCCGCCGCGATGGTCGTGGCGGTGGCTGGTCTTGGTGCAGGACAGAGCGGCGGGAGCACCGGCGGCTTGCCGGTCGAGCCGCTGAAGGCGCTGGCGTTTCGGAACATCGGCCCGACGATCCACACCGGCCGCATCCAAGACGTCGCAATCGATCCGAAGAACCCCGACATCTGGTACGTCGCGTCCGCGTTCGGCGGCGTGTGGAAGACCGTCAATCGCGGCATCACCTTCGAGCCGATTTTCGATCACTACGGCGCCTTCACGATGTGCTGCGTCGTGATCGATCCGAAGGACTCGAACGTCATCTGGGTCGGGACCGGCGAGAACGCGAGCCAGCGCAGCGCCCACTTCGGCGACGGCGTCTACAAGTCGACAGACGCCGGCAAGACATTCAGCCGCGTCGGGCTTGAGAACTCCGAGCACATCGGCCGCATCGTGATCGACCCGCGCAACTCGAACACGGTCTGGGTCGCCTCGCAGGGCCCGCTGTTCTCGGCGGGAGGCGACCGTGGGCTCTACAAAACGATCGATGGCGGCAAGACGTGGACGCAGTCGCTCAAGATCAATGACGACACGGGCGTCACCGATCTCGCGCTCGATCCCAAGAATCCAGACATCGTGTACGCCGGTTCGTACGAGCGGCGCCGCAACGTCGGTCAGATGATCGGTGGAGGCCCGGACGGCGGCATCTTCAAGACGGTCAATGGCGGCAAGAACTGGACGAAGCTGACGAATGGCCTGCCCAAGCACGACGTCGGCCGCATCGCGCTCGCGATCGACCCGCGCAAGCCAAAGACGGTGTACGCGATCGTGAGCTCCGTGAACACCGAGAAGGGCTTCTACGAATCCGACGACCAGGGCGCCTCGTGGAAGAAGCTCTCGAGCTACACGGGCGGCGGTCCGGCGTACTACTCGGAGCTCTTCATCGATCCGTGGCGCGCGGACACGATCTGGTCCGTCAACACGCCGCTCGAGTGGAGCCGCGATGGCGGCAAGACGTTCACGGGCGTGCCGAATCTCTCGAGCGCGGGCCCGGGCTCGACCGACGCGAATCGGAGTCCGACGGGCAATCCCAATCAGTACGTCCACGTCGATTTCCACGACGTGACGTTCGATCCCGTCGATCGCAATCACGTGATCATCACGAGCGACGGCGGGTTGTACGAGACCTACGACGCCGATCAACTCGGCGTGGGTGAGGGCGCGCACTGGCGCTTCTTCACGAATCTGCCGATCACGCAGTTCTATCGCGTGTCGGTCGACGAGGCGCTGCCGTTCTACCACGTCTGCGGCGGTGCGCAGGACAACTTCTCCGTGTGCGGCCCGTCGCGCTCGACGTACCGGTTCGGCATCCGGCCGACCGACTGGGTATACGTGAGCAGCGGCGACGGTTTCCAAACGCGATCGGATCCCGAGGATCCCGACACCGTCTACGGCCAGTCGCAGGACGGGAACATCATCCGCAACGATCTGCGCACGGGCGCGACCAAGAACGTTCGTCCGCGCAACGTGCAAGCGCCAACGGTTGAGCCCGTCGGCGGCGCGCAGGGCGCGGCCGGGGCGGATGCGGCCGCGGGTCGCGGACGCGGCGCCGGCGCGGCGAACGCAGAGCCCGCGCAGAATCCGGACTGCGCAGGACCGCCGCAAGCGAACGGGCGTGGCGGTGGCGGAGGTGGCGCGCCGGGAGCCGATCGCGCCAACTGGGACGCGCCGTACATCATCAGCCCGCACTCGCACACGCGGCTGTACTGGGGCAGCAACTTCCTCTATCGCTCCGACGATCGCGGCGACTCGTGGCAGCGCGTCAGTCCCGATCTGACGCGCAATCTCGACTGGCGCACGCTGCCCATCATGGGCAAGGTGTGGCCGCTCGATGGCTGCGCCGTCGAGCTCCATACCTCAACGACCGCGCTCAGCACGATCGTCTCGATCGACGAGTCGCCGCTGCTCGAAGGCCTGCTCTACGTCGGGACCGACGATGGCTTGCTGCAGGTGAGCGAGGACGGCGGCAAGAACTGGCGCAAGGTCGAAGATTTCCCCGGCGTCCCGAAGTGGACGTACGTCAGCGACATCTTCGCCTCGTCGCGCGATTCGAACGTCGTCTTTGTCGCGTTCAATAATTGGCAGCGCGGCGACTACAAGCCGTACTTGCTGCGCAGCGACGATCGCGGCAAGACGTTCAAGCCGATCGCGAGCAACTTGCCCGAGAAGCATGACGTGTGGGCGGTTATTCAGGACCACATCAACGGCAATCTGCTCTTCGCCGGTACCGAGTTCGGTGTGTACGCGAGCGTCGACGCGGGCGGGCACTGGACGCAGCTGATGGGCGGCGCGCCGACGTTCCAGGTGCGCGACATGGCCGTGCAGAAGCGCGAGAGCGATCTCGTGCTCGGCACCTTCGGCCGCGGCTTCTGGATTCTCGACGACTACAGCCCGCTCCGCGAGATGACGCCCGAGTCGCTCGCCGCGCAAGCCACACTCTATCCAGTGCGCGATACGTACGAGTTCTCGCCGATTGGCGAGCTGCAGGCATCCGAGCCGACCTGGGTCGCCGCCAATCCGCCGACCGGCGCGGTGCTGACCTACAGCGTCGGCAGCGCGTTGCCGCAGGACAGCAAGCTCGTGCTCACGGTGACCGACGACACCGGCAAGGAGTTCCGACGCTGCGAGCTGCCGAAAGATCCGGGCTTGCGCCGCATCGAGTGGAATTTGCGCGGCAATCCGGGCGCGCCTCTGGCCAACGCCGGTGGCGGACGCGGCGGTCGCGGCGGTGGGGCAGGCGGTCGTGGCGCGGGCGGTGGTGCCGCCGGCGCCGGCGCCGCGGCCGAGGGTGCCCCCGCCCCGGCGGCGGCTCCGGCAATCAACGCCTGCGCCGCCCCCGCTGGCGGTGGCCGCGGCGGCTTTGGCGGCAACGCGCCGCTCGCCGCGCCCGGTCGCTACACGGTTTCAATCGGCACGATGACCGGAGATCAAGTCACGCCGATCGGCAAGCCGCAGTCATTCCGCGTGCTGCCGCTGCCGGCGAAGAATTACGAACGCTGACGGACTGGAACGAACAGGAGAGATGGTCATGAGACGCGTGTACGGAGTAATGGTCGCAGCGCTGGTCGTGCTCGCCACCGCGGTGAGCTTCGGTCAGGGAGCAGATCGGCTGACGTCGGACACGTTTCAGGGACTCGAGCTTCGCAGCCTCGGACCGAGCCTCACCACGGGACGCATTGCCGACATCGCGATCGATCCGAATCATTCCAACATCTATTACGTGGCCTCGGCCGCCGGCGGCGTATGGAAGAGCGACGATCGCGGCAACAACTGGAAGTCGATCTTCGACAACGGCGGCGCCTTCAACATGTGCTGCATCGTCGTCGACCCGAAGAACTCGGACGTGCTGTGGCTCGGCACGGGCGAGAACTCCAATCCGCGCAGCGCGATGATCGGCGACGGGCTCTACAAGTCGACCGACGCGGGCGCGACGTGGAAGCGTGTCGGCCTCGAGAAGTCGGAGCACATCGGGCGCATCCAGATCGATCCGCGGAACTCGAACGTCGTCTTCGTCGCCGCGCAGGGACCGCTGTGGTCCGCCGGCGGCGACCGCGGCATCTACAAGACGACCGACGGCGGCGCGACGTGGAAGCAGGTGCTCGCGATTAGCCCGGACACCGGCGGCAACGACCTCGTCATCGATCCGAACAATCCGGACATTCTTTACGCGTCGACGTGGCAGCGGCGCCGCGGCGTGGGCCAGTTCATCGGCGGCGGCCCGGAGAGCGGCGTCTACAAGTCGATCAACGCCGGCGAGAAGTGGACGAAGCTGACCAACGGCCTGCCGAAGGGCGACATGGGCCGCATCGCGCTTGGCGTCGATCCGAAAGCGAAGCCCACGCGCGTGTATGTGCTCGCGAATGCTCTGGGGAATGACCGCGGCTTTTATCGATCGGATGATGCCGGCGCGACGTTCGCGCGCATGGGGACAATGTCGGGCGGACGTCGCGGCGGCGGTGCGCCAGGCGCGGCGGGAGCCGCGGGTGCGCCGGCCGGACGGCGCGGTGGTGGTGGCGCGGCAGCCACTCCGCCAGCGCGGGGCGGTGCTCCGGCGCGAGGCGCGCAGCCTCCGGCGGCCGCAGCTCCGACCAACGCTGATGCCTGCGCGCCGCAGGGTCAGGCCTACTGCGGCGGCGATCCGGGCTACTACAACGAGCTCATCGTCGATCCGATCCGGCCGGACACGATCTGGTCGACCGACACGAATCTCGAGTGGAGTCAGGACGGCG
>CAYQRM010000082.1:0-17356 GCA_964419785.1 uncultured Solibacteraceae bacterium
GACCTCGCCGAGCGTGAAGGTCCATTGCCGCGACTCCGTCCGCGGATCCTGCGAGCCGGCTTTGCGCACGAGCTGCGCGTAGCCGCGACACGACGCGAACGCGCGCGTACCGGCCAGCTGGATGTCGCAGCGATCGAAATGGAGCTGCTGCGAGTCGAGCTGGGCAAAGGCGCGGCTGAGCGCGCGCGAGTCCACGGTCGGCCAGAAGCCGGCCACCGCGCTCGCGTCGAGGGCGTCGAACGCTTGGCGGTACCTGTCGATCACCGATTGCACGGACGCCGTTCTGGCCGCCGTCGTCGAGGTCCCGGCCGTCGGGGTCGGAGGCGGGACGCGCGCGGACGACGAGTCCATGGCCAACGCAGTCGTCGGTGACACGCTCGCGGGCGGGGCCGCCGGGGCCGCCGTCGGCGTCGGGGCTGGCGGCAGAGACGTTGGCGGGGCGATGTCGGAGCGCACGGAGAAATTGTCGATTGGCGCGATCGATGGCGAAGACGCCGGCCGGACCAGCGCGGAGACCAGGGCCCAATTCGGGACCGCCGCCGGTGGAGGCGCCGGCGTGACCACGGGCGACCGCGATCGGCTCACGCTCTTTGGACTCTTCGGTCGTGACGCGTCGGCGTTGCGCGTCACTGCTGCGTCAGCGTTTCTCGTGGCTGGCGCGCCAGCGTTTCGCCTCGCGGCGCCGTTGCCGGCGGCATTGGCGTCTTTCGTGACCGTGGCGTCGCCGCTCTGCGCGACCGCCACGGCATCTGGCGGCACGCCGGTCGTCGCCGGCGGCAGCGCCATTGCGGCGAAAGAGGCGGGCGCTGACGGCGCCGCGGTCGAGGCGACCACCGGCTCCGCGGATTCCGAATCGTGCGATGAGCCGATCGATTGATCTCGAATGATGCTCACGACGATGAGCGCAACGGCAAGCAGTCCCAGCATCGGATTGGTCGCGAGCGTCAATCGCTTCAGCGGGATCCGCAGCGAACGAGGGCGCTCCATGAACCGCTCGCGGTCCATCGCGGTCGGGCGGACAATCGGACTGATCACGCGCGGCGCCGCAGGAGGCGGCAGGAGCGGGACTTCGGACGGAAAGCTCTCGAGCGCGTCTGGCTCTGCGGGATCTGCCTCACACGGCGCTCGCTCGATCTCCGATTCCGACATGAAGGTGCTGTTCCTCAACTGAGGCATGGGCGCTCCTACTGACCGAACGAGTAGTCGAGCGTGACCGTGGGAACCCACGACGCCGTGAGTCCCGTCGACGTGATCGACCGCATGCCGTTGACGCCGACGAGCCAGCGACCCGAGAGATTCCATCGCACGCCCGCGACCAGCAGCAGCCGCGTTGTCGCTTCATTGGTGCCCACCAGCCGGATCGTGTCGATGCCGACCAACTGCGGATTTGGTGCGACGACGTCCGTGAGACTGCCGCCCGACGTGAAGCGCTGGCCGAGCAGTTCCGCGGCGACCGTGCATCGCGACATCGGAACCAGCGTGACCGCCGTACCGTAGTCGATGTAGTGCGTCGGTCCGGTGATGACGACGCCGGCGTCGCCATGCACGGCGACGCGGTCCCACTCAAACGATCCAATCAAGCGGGGAATGATCGAGACGGCGCCGGCGCCCAGCAGATTCTGCTCGTCGCCGGTGGGAAGCGTCGCGGCGCCCGCCACCGCGAGGCCGCTCCCGCCACTCTGAAAGAAATTGTACTTCGCGACGAACAGCAGGTCGCCGATTCCCGACGCCGACGCCTGAGCCGTCGCCTGCAAGAACGCCTGGCCGCGATAGGTATCCACGCGCTCGCCGTTGAGTTTCATCGTGACGACGGGCAGCGCCGCGCTGAGGTCGAACCGATCGTTCACGCCGTAAGTCGCCGCGACCGTCATGGTCTGGGTCTCGAGATGCAGAGTCAGCGTCTCGACGTCGTACGGAGCCGCCTCGCCGCGCACTTGGCTCGCGATCGAGACAAGCGTGCCGTCGGTCAGCGATCGGCCGTCGACGTGATCGAAGGTCAGCGACCGGTAGCTCACGTTGAACGCGAGCTGGTGCTCTCCGACCGTCAGCGAACGCTGGATGAAGAACGGGCCGAAACTCGGGCTCGACCGAACGTCGGTGCCGAGCGCTGGATCGAGGCGATAGGTAAACGCGCCGGCCGGCGAGCTCACCGGCAGCGTCGCGATCTCCGTCTGCAGAAACCGAATGATCGTGTCGCGCGTCGAAATCGCCGCTTGCTCGTCGCGTGTCGAGTCGCCGGTCGCGACGGAACGGTTCGTCAACAGAAACGACAGCGCGTCGCTGATCTGCTGCTGCGCCGCCGCGGGGACCGCGACGCCCATGAAGACGCCCGTGAGGAAGGCGATACGCACCGAGCGGGAAGGACGGTCCGTCATGATTCAGTTCTGCTGTACTGTGAATGTCCTGCCGGCGACGATCACAACGTCCGTCCGTGGGAGCTGATTGGGCGCCGCGCTCGCGACGCGAATCGTCACCTTGCCGTTGCCGGTGCCACCGGCATTACCCACGAACGTGATCCAGCTGGCGGTGGTCGTCGCCGTCCAACCGCAACCCGCCGTCGTCGTCACGTTGATGTCGAAATTTCCGCCGTGTTGATCGAACGTGTGCGAAGTCGGGTTGATTGAGAAGACGCACGGCGCCGCTTGCGTGACCGTGAAGGCCTGTCCGGCGACGGTGAGCGTGCCCGTCCGATGGGCGCCTGTGTTCGCGGCGATGGCGAAAGCCACCGTGCCGTTGCCGCTGCCGCTCGAACCCTGATTGATCGTCAACCACGACGCGTTGCTCGTCGCCGTCCAGCCGCAGCCGGCGCCGGCCGTCACCGTCACGGTGCCGGGCCCACCGGTCGCACTGGTCGATTGCGAGCTTGGATTGATTGCGAAGGCGCACGGCGCCGCTTGCGTGACCGTAAACGTCTGTCCGGCGACCGTGAGCGTGCCCGTGCGAAGCGCGCCCGTATTCGCCGTGGCGGCGAACGTCACTGTGCCGTTGCCACTGCCGCTCGCGCCCTGCGTGATCGTCAGCCACGGCGCATTGCTCGTCGCCGTCCACGCGCAGCCGGCACCGGCCGTCACCGTCACACTGCCCGATCCACCTGCCGCACCGATCGATTGCGAGTTCGGATTGATCGTCATCGGTGCACACGGCGTTGGCGTCGGCGTGGGTGTCGGTGTTGGCGTGGGCGTCGCCGTTGGTGATGGCGTTGGCAATGGAGTAGCAGATCGGGCCGATTGCGACAGCGAAAATGTCTGGCCCGCGATCATCAACACGTCGCTTCGCGCCGCTCCGCTGTTGGATTGGACCGTAAACGCGACTTGCCCCGCGCCCGTACCGGTCGCGCCCGAACTGATCGTCACCCAAGGAGCGCTCTCAGAGACCGTCCACGCGCAATCACTCGGCGTCGTCACGGTCACCTGCCCCGTGCCACCGTCGGCCGTCATTTGCACCGCAGGCGGTGCGATGGCGAAAGAACAGGGTGAGCCGTCCTGACGGACAAGTACTTGTTGGTTGTTGACGACAAGATCGCCCTGACGAACCGAGTGCAGCGGGTTAGCCTGAACCTGAAACGTTACCTGACCGTTGCCTTGGCCGGACGTGGGTGTCACGTTCGTGATCCAGCTCGCCTGTGCCGATACCGTCCATGCGCACTCGGGCTCGGCCTGAACGGTCACGGAGTTCGTTCCCCCATTGCCGTCCATCTGAGCGGCGGACGCGACGGCCGTTACCGCGCATTTCACCGGGGAGGGATCCGTCGTAAGCGCAGCCGAGCCACCGCAAGTCGCGGCGGCGATACCAAGCGCCGCGACAGGCAGGCGCCAGATCAGCCCGTGCCGCCGCCAAATGGCTGCGGGCGGCAGTAGAACACGCGGGCTCATGGAATCCCCCGCCGCCCCGAAAGAGCAAGATCAAGACCACTCAGTGATGGCGCTTTCTGACGATCGCGGCGGTGGGGTGTGGAGTACCGTGCCGACGTTGGGCATCGACAGGTCCGGCATCGCCCCTTGGGCCGGTTGCCTCGCGAGGAGGAGCCGAAGAGAATGGTTGAGGAGGCTCCAAACAATGCGTTCGCTTCGCTTGCTCGCTCTCGCCCTGTTCTGCGGAATCGTCGTCCAGTCGGTTCCCGGCCGGGCACAGACGGCCCCGCTGCCCGCGCCCCTCAAGATGTCCACGTTTGCCGTCAACATGGCGAACATCGCGACGGGCGCCAACGCGCGCATCGAGATTCAGGTCGACCGTTGGTCGACGGAAGCCGAGCGCCAGAAACTCGTCACGACCTTCAGAGAAAAGGGCCCCGGGAAGCTGCTTGATGCGCTCCAGGACACCAAACCCGTGGGCTGGCTGAAGCTGCCGACCCGGCTCAGCTACGACCTGCGCTTCGCGCGGCAGACGCCCCTCGACGACGGCGGTACGCGTATCGTCATGCTCACCGACCGGCCGATGCCGTATGAGGAAGTCAAGAACCAGGCACGGACGATGGACTACCCGTTCACGCTCATTGAGATCCACCTGAAGAAGGACGGCACCGGTACGGGCAAGCTGTCACTCGCCACGAAGATCGAGCTCAATCAGAAAGACAATTCGGTCACGCTCGAGAACTGGGACACCGAGCCGATCCGGCTCAACGAGATTCACATCGAGAAGTAGTTCCGAGACGACCGGGACCGTCACGTTCGGAGCGTCTGGCTCGGATCGGTCCGGGCGGCGCGCCACGCGGGCACGACGCACGCGAGAAACGCGGCGCCCGCCATTACGGCGAGGGCTGACAGGAACGCGCGAGGATCACGCGGGCTCACCTGGAACAAGAGATACCCCATCAGTCGGGTGAGCCCGAGCGCCGCAATGGCGCCGAGGGCGATGCCTCCAGCGGCAAGGCCGAATCCGCGTGACAGGACCAGGCGAAAGACCGCCGCGGCCTCCGCGCCGAGCGCCAGGCGCAATCCGAGCTCGCGCGCACCTTGCGACACCGCGTAGGACAGCACACCGTACAGTCCGATTGCCGCGAGGACGAGTGCCAAGCCACCAAAGACACTGAGGAGCGCGACGGCCAGCGTCTGCGTGTACTCGGAGCGATCGACTTGCTCGCGCATCGTGATCGTTTCGAGCGGCGCAAGATTGGGATCGAGCGTGCGCACCTTCTCGAGCACGACCGCCGCCACCGCTGATGGCGTCATCGACGTGCGAAGGCTGAGGTTGGCCGAGAGCGAGAGATTCTGCCGCAGCGGCACGTAATAGAAGGGCTTCGTGGCCTCGGTGATCGATCCGTACTTGGTCTGCTTCGCGATGCCGACGATCCGGATCGATCGGCCCTTGGCCTGGAAGTACTCGTCGAGCGCGTCACGGCCTGGCCAGAATTGCGCGGCCATCGCCTCATTGATGATCGCCACCGGCTGCACGCTCCCATCGTCCTGCCGCGTAAACGCGCGGCCGGAGACGATCGGGATGCCAAACGTCGTGAAGTACGCGGGACTGACTTCGTTGTACTCGACAGTCGGGCGCTCGTTCGGTCGCGGCACGTACCCGACGACCTCAATCGGCGCCGAGGAGTACACCGCGTACGTGAACGGTCGCACGCGCGAGAATGCTGCGGACTCGATGCCGGCGGTGCCTTGCAGCCGGTCAATCAGTTCGTCTTCGAACGCCGCGGCCCGATCGGCCGAGTACCCGGCCGCCCGCAAATCGAATCCCGTCGCGATCACGCCCGTGGTGAGAAATCCCGGATTGGCGTCGCGCGTCTGCTTGAGACTCAGCACGAGCAGACCAACACCGACGAGCAGGACGAAGCTCAGCGCGACTTGCGCGACGACGAGCGCCGAGCGGAGACGAGAGCGCGCGCGGCCGCCGATGACGCCAGTCGCTTCTGACCGAAGGACCGCAGCCACATCCATCTTGCTGCTGTGGAGCGCGGGGGTCAGGCCGAACACGAGCGTGGCCAGCGCGCACACCACCGCACTCGCGATGAGCACACGCCAGTCGAGATCGCCGGCGAGGCTCACGATGATGCCGCCCGTCTGCGGAGGAAAGAAGAGCACGAGCGCGTTGCGGCACCACCAGGCCACGACGAGCGCGCCAATGGCCGCGAGCGCCGACAGCAGCACGCCCTCCGTGAGAAGCTGCCTGAGCACTCGGCCGCGCCCGGCGCCGAGCGCCAGACGAATCGTGATCTCCTGCCGGCGGCCGAGCGCGCGCACCAACAGGAGATTGCTGACGTTCGCGCAGGCGATCAGCAGGACGGCGACGACGACCGCGAGCGAGATCTGGAGTGTCGGCAGAAGATTGCCGGCCTGATTGAATGGCGTTTGCGAGAGCGGAAACAGGCGCAGGCCCTGGCCGCGGTTGGTCGCCGGATAGTCGACTTCGAGTCGCGACGCAAGCGCCGAGAGCTCCTGTTGCGCCTGCGCCTGCGTCACGCCGGGCTTGAGCCGGACGAAGCCTTCAATCCAGCGCGCGCCGCGGTCCTCGAGCTTGTAGCCGCCCGCGCGGAACTGCTCCTCCATCGAGGCCGGCACCCAGAACTGAAATTGATAGCCGACGAAGGTGCCGCGAAATCCCGACGGCGTCACGCCGATGATGGTGAACGGCATTCCGTTGAGCACCTGCGTTCGCCCGATGATGTCCGGGGCGCCGTGGTAGCGCAGCTGCCACGCGTCGTAACTGATGACCGTCACCGCGTGCGCGTTGCGGCCCGAGTCCTCGCCGGGCAGAAATCCGCGGCCGAGGATCGGCCGCACGCCAATGGCGTCGAAATAATTCGCCGACACGACGCTGCCGGTCGCGCGCTCGGCGCGATCGCCGATGCTGAGCGTCGTGCCCATGATGCTGTCGGCGATGAACGCTTCGACGAGCGTCGAGTGCTGCTGGAGATCCAGAAAGTCTGGCCAGGACACGGAGGTCCGTTCGGCTTCGCGCGTGCCCACCATCGCGTACATGCGCTCCTGATGGGCGACGCCGGGAAACGGTCGAAGCAGCAGCCCTTCGATCCAGCCGAAAACCGCCGCGTTCGCCCCGATGCCCAACGTGAGGCAGAGAATGGCGAGCAGCGACACACGTGGACTGCGTCGCAGCATTCGCGCGCCGTAACGGAGATCCTGGATGAAATCCGTCATGAACCGGGACGTGCCGACATCACGGAGTGCGTCCTTGACCGGCTCGACGCCGCCGAGGTCGAGGCGGGCCGCGCGACGCGCCGCCTCAGGCGAGAGTCCGCGCGCCTCGTAGTGGGCCTGGGCCTCACTCAAGTGATCGCGCAGCTCATCGTCGATCTCCTGCTCGATGCGATTGCGGCCGACGAGCGCCTTGAGACGCAGCCGCGCGCGAATCCACCAGCGCTCGAACAGCACGTCAGGCCTCTTTCAGCTTTGATACCTGCGAAATCGCCGTCGACAACCGGCGCCACGAGGTCTGTTCGCGCTCGAGCTGACGCCGGCCAGACGACGTCAGCGAGTAGAACTTCGCGCGGCGGTTGTTCTCAGTGCGCCGCCACTCGGCTTTGATCCAGCCTTCCTGCTCGAGCTTGTGCAGGGCGGGATAGAGCGATCCGTCGCTCACACGCAGGACGTCGCCGGACACCTGCCGCAGCCGTTCCCGGATGCTCCAGCCATTCATCGGCTCGAGCGCGACGATTTTGAGCAGCAGCAAGTCGAGCGTGCCTTGGACGAGGTCGGCGGGGCGGCTCATGGGCGCTCTTCTCGGTTACCGAGTGAAGATAGCGCATGTCCTCTCGGTAAGCAAGAGGAGCGGCCCGATCACGAGCAGATCACGCCGCCGCGTTTCACGAAGATCCAATGGCCATTCGCAAGCCTGAACTCGAACTCACCGATGCAGCAGCAGAGCTTCCCACCCTGTCTCGACTTGGGCATGGCGATATCGACGCCGACGACGATGAAGCCAGACGCGTCCCGAATGCGGATGCGATCGATGGTGACGAATGCAACGCTGCGTCCGCTCTGCTCCGCCTCGCGAGCCGGTACCGGTCAGGCACGCGACTGCGAGGACGAGCGCGCGCTGCAGCATGTCTGCTCCTCTCACGAATATAATCCGCGGCGAGGTCCCCCATGACTCGTCGTCTCTTCGTGCTTGCCCTGATCTTGTCGGGGGCCGGCTCGTCGTTGATCACGCGAGCGCAGACTGCCCCACCGGCCATCAACGAAGCGCTGCTCGACGCGTTCGCGTATCGCAACACGGGTCCGTTCCGGATGCAGGCGCGCATCGCGGCGATTGACGTGCCGGCGTCGCCGCAGAAGGACCATCTGTACACCTTCTACGTCGCCCCCTGGATCGGCGGCGTCTGGAAGACGACGAACAACGGGACGACGTTCGAGCCGATCTTCGATCGCGAATCGACGCAGTCGATTGGCGACGTCACCGTCGCGCCGTCAGACTCGCGCAGCGTCTGGGTCGGCACCGGGGACGCGTTCACGTCGAGGTGTGCGTACGCCGGCGACGGCGTCTACAAGTCGACGGACGCCGGCCGTACGTGGACGAACATGGGCCTGCGCGACACGCAGCACGTCGCGCGCGTGCTCGTCCATCCGACCGATCCCAACACCGTCTACGTCGCCGCGATGGGGCATCTCTATTCGAACAACGCCGAACGCGGCGTGTTCAAGACGACGAACGGCGGCACGACGTGGGACAAGATCTTGTTCGTCAACGATCAGGTCGGCGTGATCGATCTGGTCATGAATCCGAAGAACCCGTCCGTGCTCTACGCCGCGACGTATGACAAGCAGCGGCTGCCGTGGCAGATCGTCAACGGCGGACCGGGAACAGCCATCTACAAGACGACCGACGCCGGCGCGCACTGGACGAAGCTCGGCGGCGGACTGCCAACCGGACGGATCGGACGCATCGGCCTCGACATCTATCTGACGAATCCCGAGATCCTCTACGCGGTGATCGAAAACGAGAATCCGCGCACCGGTCCTCCGCCGGCGGGCACGCCGCAGCCGCGGCCAGGCGTCACGTCAACGATCGGCGGCGAGGTGTATCGGACTGACGATGGTGGCGCGACGTGGAAGAAGATGAACGCCGACAGCTACAACGTCAGCCCGAAAGGGCCGTACTACTTCAGCCAGATCTTCGTAGATCCGAACAACGATCGGAATTTGTTCGTCACGCAAGACGGCTTCCGCCATTCGATCGACGGCGGCCGGACGTGGGACGCGCCTGCGGTCTTCCGGCGGATGTTCGGCGACACGCGCACGCTGTGGATCGATCCGCAGAATTCCGACCGCATGATCCAGGGCAGTGACGGCGGTATCGCGATCTCGTACGACGGCGGCAAGACGAGCGACGCGCTGTCGAACATGCCGCTCGGCTCCGTGTACTCGCTCGGCGTGGACATGGAGGAGCCGTACAACATCTACGCGGGCCTGCAGGATCACGAGAACTGGCGCGGGCCGTCGAACGGACCGCTCGGACGGGTGAGCGAGCAGGATTGGCTCGCGGTCGGCGACGGCGACGGGATCTTTACGATCGTCGACCCGCACGATAGCCGCTGGTTGTACACGACGCGCGAGTACGGCGGCCACACGCGCCTCGATCAGAAGCAAGGCTACGAAACGCTCATCCAGCCGCAGCCGGCCGCCGGCCAGCCGCCGTACCGATTCTTGTGGGAGCCGCCGATCCTGATTTCTCCGCACGACAGCAAGGTCCTCTACGCGGGCGCGCAGATGCTGCTCAAGTCGACGGACCGCGGCGATCACTGGACTGAGATCAGCCCCGATCTCAGCTCGCATCCCGCGGACAAGATCCTGCCGGAATCGGAGGGTGGCGTGCCCGGCGGCATCCCGTGGTTCGCGATCTCGTCGATCTCTGAATCGCCGATGACGGCCGGTGTCATCTGGGCCGGCACCTCCGACGGCAAGGTCCAGGTCACGCGTAACGGCGGCGGCGCCTGGACGGATGCGTCGCCGGCCATCGACGCGCTCGGCGGCCGAGCCGACGCCTACGTCAGCCGCGTCGTCGCGTCCGCGCACGTCGTCGGTCGCGCGTACGTCTCGAAGAGCGGCTATAAATTCGACGACTTCCGGCCGTTCCTGTACCGGACGAACGATTTTGGCGCGACATGGGTCTCGCTCGCCGGCAATCTCCCGCAGCAGCCGATCAACGTGATCGCCGAGGATCCGCAGAATCCCGATCTGCTCTTCGTCGGCAATGACACCGGCGTGTTCGTGACGATCGACCAGGGCGCGCACTGGACGAAGATGAACAACACGATTCCCAACGTGCCGATTCACGACCTGCTCATCCACCCGCGCGATCGCGATCTCATCCTCGGCTCGTACGGCCGCGGTATTTTCATCGCCAACATCCGCGCGCTCGAGGAACTGACGCCCGCCGTGCTCTCTGAGGACGTCCATCTCTTCACGATCAAGCCCACGGTGCAGCGCATCACGTGGCAGTTCGGCGCGAACGACTACCTCTTCGGCCAGCGCAACTTCCAGACGCCGAACGAACCGAACGGCATGCTGATTCGGTATTACGTGAAGACGACGTCGCAGAGCGCGACGATCGCGATCGCCAACGCGAGCGGTCAGGAAGTCGCGCGGCTGACCGGGCCCGCGGCGGCCGGCGTCAACACGGTCGTCTGGAGCACGCGCACGGACACCGGACGCGGGCGCGGCGGCGGCACCGGCACACAGCCCGGCAGCCTGCTCGATCGCCTCATGCCGCTCGGCGACTACACAATCACGTTGAGCGTCGGTGGACAGACGCGAACGACGAAGGGAACGATCGCGAGGACGCAGGGCTGGACGGTTGGCTGGGTGCCGCAAGTCATTCGTTAGGCTGAATTCCGCCGAAGTGGTTGCGCTACTGGTGGGGAGTAAGCTACGCTTGCGGCGTCCCCCATGCCCTTCTCACGGCTGCTGGCGCTTGCCGCCGCTTTCGTGGTCGGTTTTCCCGTCCCCGCCTTGGCGCAGGCGCCCTCGTCTGTCGTCGTCGACGAATCCAATCAGCCGCTGCCGGGTGCCACGGTCTCGCTCGTGCGCGATGGCGCCGTGGTGGCGACCACGCTCACGAGCGCGGACGGCACATTCACGTTCGCTGCCGCGCGCCCGAACGATCTGATCGAGGTTTCGCTCAGCGGCTTTCAACGCGTGCGCGTGCCGCTCGCGAGCGCGGCTCGCATCACGCTCAAGCTCGCGCGAACGCTCAAGGAGACGATCGTCCGAGCGCCAGCGACGGCGACCGCCGCCCCCAATAGTCCGGCGCTTGGAGGCGGCGTCAGCGCCGACACGGTTTCCCGAATGCCGTCGTCGGCGCAGATGAAGGCGAAGGAATCGCTGCCACTTCTGCCCTCGGTCGTCCGCGGACCAGACGGACTGCTGCATCTGGGCGGAGCAAGCGCGCATGAGACGCCGGTGTCGCTCGACGGCTTCAACGTCGCCGATCCGGCCACGGGCCTCTCATCGCTCAATCTTCCGTACGAGATGGTGCGCGACGTCAGCGCGCTCAGCGACCCGATGAACGTCAACTACGGGCAACTGCTTGCCGGCGTGACGTCGATGCAGAGCCGACCGGGCGGCGAAGACTGGAAGTTCGGCGTGCAGGGCGTCGTGCCGCGGCCGCGCTTCGAGACGCCGGGATTCGGCCGCATCGAGGGCGTCTTCCCTCGCGCGTACGCGAGCGGCTCGAGCGGCGAGGGCCAGACGCAGTACGCGATCGCCATTGAATTCGACTACGAGCGCTTCTCCGTGCCGGGCGTGACGACCGGCCGCGGTCCGGACACGGTCGATCGTTCGGTGACGTGGTTCGGGCGCCTGGATCACCGCTGGGGATCGCGGCAGTGGACGACGATCGAGGCGGTCGTCTTTCCAGACAATCGCAGCGCGCTCGGGCTGAGTCCGCGCCGCGCCGAGACCGCGACGCTCAACGTGGCGGCGCGCGACCGCTTCGTCGGGATCGTGCATCACCAGACCTTCAACAACGGCGGCCTCATCACGTGGCGCGTGAGCGGGCTCGCACATGACGTGCAAGCCACGCCGAACGGCGTCGGCCCGTCCGTGTCGACGTCGTTCGGGTGGAGCCATAACTGGTTCACGACCGAGGATCGCGTGGCGACGCGCGTCGCGGCGTCAGGCACCTGGGAGCGCGCGTTCACGCTCGGTGGGCGCAGCCACGAAATCGGCTTCACGGGCGAGCTCGCGTCGCGCCGGTTGCGAGGGCATGTGGCGGATGGCCCCGTGCAGGTGTTCGCGCCGAACGGCCGACTCGTGCGCAGCGTGGAATTTGGCGGGCCGGCGTCAATCGGCGCTGGCGACATCCCCGTCGCCGCAGTCGCGCGCGACTTATGGCACGCGCTCCCGCGCCTCGACATCGAAGCGGGCGCGCGCGTCGACTACAGCCATTACGGCGGCGCGTTCCCGTCCGGCCGGACCGGCTTTCGCCTCGCGCTCGACGCGTCGGACACGACCGTGGTCAAAGGCGGCTACGGATCGTTCGTCGGAGCGCTGCCGCTGGCCGTCCCAGCGTTCGCGACCTACCCGACGCGCGTCGATCGCACGTGGAACCAGGATACCGGCGAGCTGATGTCCGAAATCGAGATGCGGCCGCACGTCGGCACCCTTCGGCCGCCGCGCTCGGTCGCGGCCACGATCGCGGTCGAGCGGCAGCTGCGACCCGGACTCATGGCGCAAATCGGGGTGACCGATCGTCAGTCGTCGCGGATTCCGACGCTCAACGTCCCGTCCAGGAGCGGGCTGCTGACGGTCGAGAGCACCGGGGCCGGTCACTATCGGGAGCTCCAGCTTGCGGCGCAGCGCACGTGGAGCAAGGGCCAGCAGATCTTCGCGAGTTACGTGCTTTCGAGCGCGTACGGGGAGCTGAACGACTTCACGACGCAGATGGGCGGCCTGGACGCGCCGCTGCTCCAGCCCGGCGGCTATTCCCATCTTTCGAGCGATGCCCGCCACCGCGTGGTGACGTGGGGAACCGTCAACCTGCCGAGGCGTTTCGTGCTCTCGCCGGCCGTCGAGTGGCATACGGGGTTTCGATATTCGGCGCTCGACGTCGATCAGCGCTACCTCGCGCAGCCCAACGCGCGCCTGTTCCCGGCGTTCTTCGCCGCCGATATGGTGGTGTATAAGACCGTGACCGTGAAACACCGGACCGCCGACCTCGGGGTGCAGCTCTTCAACATGACGCGGCACGCCAATCCGCGCGACGTGTACCCGGTGGCCGGCGCGCCGCTCTTCGGGACGTTCACCAATAGCGTGGGCCTCGTCGTGCGAGGCTATATGCTCGTGAAGTGGTAAGGCATCGCATGCGTTCACTCGTCATCGCGCTCGTCATCCTCGCCGCCGCCGCGGCCGTTCCCCGCGCCGAGCCGAATGTTCAGCCCACGCGGGATCAAACGCTCGGCCGGTTCTTCGCGCCGACCACGCCGCCGCTCGTCAGTTATCGGGCGCATCGCCGGCTGAGCGCGGCAACACGAGGCGGCAAGATGACCGCCTCGCTCGAGGCCGTCACGTCGCTCGATCCCGGCGCCGGATTCTCCTATCAGGTGCTGTCCGAGGAAGGATCCTCGATCATCCTGCACCACGTCCTGCACCCGGCGCTCGATGCCGAGCAGAAAGCGGTTCGGGCCGCCGACAGCCGCCAGTCGGCGCTCACCCTGGACAACTACGATTTTCTTGGCATCACCCCGGCCAATGACTCGCTGGTCAAGGTCGACATCAAGCCGCGCCGCAAGCACGTGATGCTCATCGACGGCTCGCTCTTCCTCAAGCCCGACAACTCGGAGCTCGTGCGCGTCGAAGGGGCGCTGTCTGCGCGCCCGTCATTCTGGACGCGCAAAGTGCACATCGTCCGCGAGTACGCCGAGATCGACGGCGTTCATGTGCCCGTGTCCATGCGTTCGGTCGCCGATGTGCTGATCGTCGGGTCCTCGACGTTCGAGATGACGTATGAGTACGACGAAATCAACGGCCAGCCTGTGAGGGCGAAAATAACGCCGGGTGTCTTTTTAGGTGACATGTCCTCTAAAAAGACACCCGGCGTTATTAGGTGACGTCGACGTTCAAATTTCGACGTGCTCGGGACGAACGCCGAGCCCGATGAACCTCGCCGCCAGCCGGCGCAGGATCGGCAGCGCGCGAAGCACGCGGAAAATCGCCGGCGGCGATCCCCCCGATTTGCGCCCAGCCAGCAACGGAGCGATTGCGCGGTCCTGAATCAGGAGTTGCACGCGCTGCGTCACATGTGTGGGCCACGTCCGCCGGCGCTCGACCGCCGCGAGATCGTTGACGGAGACGCCGCCCGCTTTGAAACGCGGGGCCAGGATGTTCGCGGCGGCAACGGCGTCCTGGATCGCGAGATTGATGCCGATGCCGCCAATCGGCGACATCGCGTGCGCCGCGTCGCCGATACACAACACGCCGGGGCGATACCAGCGCTTGAGGCGGTCGACCTTCACCGTCAACAGCTTCACATCGTCCCAGCTCGCGAGCGCCTCGAGGCGATCGCGAAGGAACGGCGCGGCGAGCGCGATCTCCTCGCGAAGCGCCGGGAGCCCTTTCGCCTGCACCACCTCGAGCGAGCCTTTCGCGATGATGAACGCGCACTGCCAGTAATCGCCGCGGTCGACCATGACGAGGAAGCGACCGTTGTTCAGGCGTCCAAGCGGCTGCGGGCCATCTTCGGACTTCTTCTCGATACGCATCCACAGCACGTCCATCGGCACGCCCAACGTCTCGACGTCGAGCTTCGCGCGCGCGCGAACCACCGACGCGCGTCCGTCTGCGCCGACGATGAGCTCGGTCCGAACCTGGCGGAGCTGGGCGCCCTGGCGCACGGTCGCGCCGACGATCCGGTCGCCGTCGGCGACGAGGTCGACGACCTCGGATTCCATCGCCACGTGGAACGCCGGAAACGCGCGCCCCTGCTCCACCATGAAGTTCAAGAAGTCCCACTGCGGTACGAACGCGACGAACGGACATTTCACGGGCAAGTGTGAGAAGTCCGCGAGCGTGAAGTGCTGCCCGTTGATCTCGCCGCTGATCTGCCGGTACTCGGTGTGCGGCCGAGCGAGAAACCCGTCGACCAGGCCGAGCTCGTGCATCACCTCGAGCGTGGACGGGTGAATCGTGTCGCCGCGAAAGTCGCGCAGGAAGTCGGCGTGCTTCTCGAGCACCCAAACATCGACGCCGGCGCGACCGAGCAGATAGCCGAGCATTACGCCCGCCGGGCCGCCGCCGGCGATCAGACAGGTGACGCGCTCCGGAAGGTTCACAGCCGTCTCAGATTAATGGGAAGCCGTGCGCCGCGGTGGTTGGGGGTAGTATATGGCCCGTTCCCTTTAGGAGGCTCCCATGCGGCTCTCGAGACGCACGTTCGTGCTCTGCGGCGTTCTATCCCTTGTCTGTTGGGGTGCAACGACCCTGTCCGGTCAGACGAAGACGCTCCCAACCGATCACCTCACGGGCACCTGGAAGATCAACCTCGCAAAGTCGAAGTACAGCCCGGCGAGCCTCGCGCCGAAGAGCGGGCAGTCGAGGATCACCATCACGACCGCGGGGATCAAGGTTTCGACCGACGGCGTCAATGCCGAGGGCAAGAAGACACACACGGAGTACACCGCGAAGTTCGACGGCAAAGACTACCCGTGGAAGGGCACGATCGACGGCCAGCCCAGCACAGATCAGGATGCGGTCTCGTGGAAGCAGATCGACGAGTGGACGTACGAGGTCACGAACAAGCTGAAGAACAACGTGACGACGGTCATGAAGATCGCGATCGAACACGACGGCAAGACGAGAACGAACACGACGACTGGCACGAACGCTCGGGGCCAGACCGTGAGCAATACCATCGTCTACGAGAAGCAGTAGACGCGCGTTCGCGCGGGGCGGGCCGATGCGGGAGCCATCAGCTCCCGCGTCGGCGCTCTCGCTCGCGCGGGATCTTCTTTCTCTTTGAGGCGCGCGCCGGCTTCGCCGGTGCGCGCTCGGGGACGATTGTCTCGCCACGCGACAACATGGCGACGAACTCAGCGATCTTTCGCGCGCGGCCCTCAGCGGTGCGCATGTTGTTGGTGCGGAATCCGAGCACGAAGAGATTCATCCGGCCGAGCGTCTTGAACTTGGCCTGCGCCCGCGGATCTTTCGCGATGGCCCGCCGGAGATCGGCCGGAACCGACGCCTGACCTGCGGCGCGCATCGGCGCGTACGCCCTCGCCCATCGTCCATCAGATTTCGCGAGATCGACCTGTCGCTGGCCGTGCGGCGTCATGCGGCCCGCGGCCGTGAGGCGCGCGACGTGGTCGCGATTGATCTGACTCCACACGCTCCTGGGCTGACGCGGACTGAACCGTTGCAGGAAGGACTGCGCGTCGAGCGGCTTGCGGAGTCCGTCAATCCATCCCCAGCACAACGCCACGTCGAGCGCCTGCGGATGCGTCACGGTCGCGACGCCTGAATCCTTCTTATAGATGCGCAGCCAGATTTCCGGCTCGCGCGCGTGATTGGACGACAGCCACGCTTCGAACGCGGTCTCGCTCGGAAACGGCCGGATGCGCTTCGGATTCGGAATGACTGGCGGCATGACGTGGACTCACCATCGCGTCGCCGGCCGCACGCTGATGCAGCCGTCGAGCGTGGCGTCGGTTTCGGTTCGCGTCGGCCACCAGTCGCGCGACCAGTACCGCTCCGGCGGCCCGGTCAAGTCGACGACCACGACAAGGCTCAGCGGCGCGAAGGGCTTCACGGCGGCGATTCGTCCGAGCTGGCCGAGCGTTCGCACGACGAGCTGGTCGTACGCCTCCGGCGCGTCGGGAAAACCGAGATAGACGAGCGCGACCTGCCGGCCGCGGAGCGCGTCGCGAATTTGATCGGGCGCGCAGTCGGCGCCCGGCGGACGGTAGCCGATCTCGAGGAAGTTGACGTCCGGACCTCCGCGTCCCCGCGCAACCTCGGGATCGCTCAGCGGCACGCGGCCGAACCAGTAGAGCGCGGGCCAGGTCAGTCGCGTCGCGAGCACGGCGTCGCCGGGACGCACCTGCTCCATCAACCATCGTCCCGCTGCTCGATCGTCGAGCGCGTGATTCGACGTGGATTCGCCGGGATCGACATTCACGATGAAGTTGCGGCCGTTGGCGCAAACGTCGGCCGCGAGCCACAGGCACGGAACGAGGACCACGACGGCTGCGGTCACGGCGAGAGCGCGGCGATCCCCGCGCGTGCTCGTGGCCAGCGCCACGGCGCGATCTGCCAGCAGCGCGACGCCCACGCAAAGCGCCGGTACGATCCAAATCGCCAGGCGCTCCCATAGCGGGATGAACCCGGCGGCGCTCAGCGCAAACGCCGAGAGCGGTACGAGCGCGAACGCCACACCAATCCATCGCGGCGCGGCCGCGATCCAG
>CAYQRM010000083.1:0-22632 GCA_964419785.1 uncultured Solibacteraceae bacterium
TGGAGCGTCTCGTCGGACTGCTCAGGGAAGCCAAGAACGTGCTTCTGGCCGACCGGCCTCAATAGACGGCTTATAGTCCTGTCCTCTTTTGCACACTCCGGGGGCCAGCGGCGTGTCAGGCTGGCTTATGGCTACTGGCAGGAGGTCCCGCACCGGGACGAGGGTCATCCCCGTCTTCGATGCGCAGGGCTTCTTGAGTTCTGCCGGCATCACGAAATCCGTTGTGGAGTACGGGCGGGGAGAGACCATCTTCACGCAGGGGGATCTCTCGACCGATGTCATGTACATCCAGACGGGCGGCGTCAAGCTGTCGGTCCTGTCGGAGAGCGGCAAGGAAGCGGTGGTGGCCATGCTCGGCCCTGGAGACTTCTTCGGGGAAGGCTGCCTGGCCGGTCAGTCCGTCCGGATGGGCAGCGCCTCGGCGATCACGCCAAGCGTGATCTTGCTCATCCCTAAACGGAAGATGACGCAGCTTCTGCACGACCAGCCCGCGATGTCGGATCGGTTCATCTCACACATGCTGACGCGCAACATTCGCATCGAAGAGGACCTGGTCGATCAGCTCTTCAACTCGAGTGAGAAGCGGCTGGCGCGGACCCTGTTGCTCCTGGCGCGCTACGGCCAGCCGAACAAGATGATTCGCGTGGTGCCGAAAATCTCGCAGGAAACGCTCGCCGAAATTGTTGGCACGACGCGCTCGCGCGTGAATTTCTTTCTGAACAAATTCAAGAAGCTCGGATTCATCGAGTACAACGGCGAGCTGCCAATCACCATCCACAACTCGCTGCTGAGTGTCGTCTTGCACGACTGAGGAATCACATGAAACCGATCGCAGTTGCAGGCATTGTGCTCGTCGTGCTCGGTCTGGTGGCGCTCGTCTATCAAGGCATCACGTACACCAGCCGCGAGACATTGGTCAACATCGGCCCGGTCCACGCCACGGAAGATCGACAGAAGACACTGCCCGTGCCGCCGGTGCTGGGGATCGTGGCCGTCGCCGGCGGCGTCGCGCTGCTCCTCGCGGGCATGCGCAAGCCGACGTAGGCGGGCGCTCAGGAACGGACGGCCTCCGAGAAGAGCGCGAGGCCGTCGTGTCGCGGGTCGATCCGCCGCGCGCGTCCTTTCGCGTGCTCCCGTCGCTCTTCGCAGGCCTGGCAGCGCACCGCGAACGGCAGCGCCCGCAGGCGGCGCTCGGAAATCTCGTCCGCGCACTCGACGCACGACCCGTACTTGCCGCCATCGAGCCGAACGAGCGCCTCATCGACGCGGGTCAGCATCTCCGACCGCAGCTGGAGCAGGGCCAACTCGAGATCTCCCTGCGTGTCGGCCTCGGAGCTGTCGAGCTCGTCACGCACCTCGGCTCCGCGATCGGCGCGACCCTCGCGGATGCGACTTCGAAGCTCGGCTTGGATCTCGCGACGGCGCTGGCTGAGGATGCGTCCAAGGTCGGCAGTCCGAACGGCTCTGTCGGTCATCGTTGACTCCTGCGTGACAAGCATGCAGGAAGAGGCCACAACCGCGTGTGCCGTTGTGAACACCTCGCAAATCGCCGGCCGCTTAAGGTACGGAGAGGAGTAACGGAACATGAACGCAAACCCGCAGGAACAACGAGACTATCGCTTCGTGATCGGCCTCTTGACAGGCACTGTCGTCGGCGCCGGGTTGGCGATTTGGTTCGCGCCGCTGGCCTTGGAACTTCGCGACAAGCTGACCGAATCGGCGAAGAACCTTCGCAAGCGAGCCTCCGAGCAGTACCAGCAGGCAAGCACCGGCGTCGGTGACGCGATCGATGGGCTCGCGAACAAAGGCCAGGACGTCCGCGACAACCTCGCCGACGCGGTGGCGCGCGGCGCCCATGAAGTCGAGCGCTACGCGACGGCCGCGAAGAGCGACCGACCGCGTTCGGCTCGATAGTCGACTTCTCTGACCGAGGTTGTGCTCTTCGGGACAGCGGTGTGCGCGGCGTGCGTGCACACTGCTGTTTGGAGCCTTGCTTGGCGTCCGGCCGCTCTGCAGATCATTCGAACTAAGTCGGGTCGTCTGTCTCCTCCTTCAATCCTTAGCTACAGCCAGGAGTCGTCCATGTCTGCTCGATCTCCGTCGACGCATTTGCGTCGCGCGTTTGCTTTCGTCTGCTGTGTCGCTGCGCTCTGCATGGTACCCACGATCGTGTCCGCGCAACCGCAAGACAAGAAGACCACCGTGACGTTCACCGCGCCGGTGGAAATTCCTGGCGTGGGCGCTCAGGTGTTGCCTGCGGGCACGTATGTGTTCCGGTTGCTGGATTCGCAACAGACTCGGCACGTCGTCCAGATACTCAGCCAGGATGAGTCCCATCTCTTCGCGACGATTCTGGCTATTCCGAATTACCGATTGAAGGCTACGGAGAAGACCGTGGTGACGTTTGCGGAGCGGCCCGCTGGGGATCCGCAAGCCATCGAGGCCTGGTACTATCCGGGCGACACCGTCGGTCAGGAGTTCGTCTACTCCAAGACGCGAGCCACCGCCCTGGCCGCGGCGACGAACCAGCCCGTTCTGTACGTGTCCGACGAGATGGCGTCGAACATCGTAGCGCCGGCACCGGCGCCGACCTCACCGCCGATCACCGCGCTGAAGGCCGCGCCGGTCAAGGCGGTCACAGCCACGGGACAAGACATTCCTGTCGCGGACGTTGTTCAGGCGACACCCGCACAGCCGACCGCCGCACAGACACACAAGGCGACCCCGATGCCGCACACGGCCGGAACCGCGCCCCTGCTCGCACTGATGGGCGTCCTCAGCCTGAGCATCGGCCTTGGTCTCAGTGGTTCGCGATTGCTGTGCGCTCGCTAGTACTCGTCGCGTCTCTCAGTTTCTCAACAATTGCCCTCGTCCCGGCCCATCTGGGTCGAGACGAGGGGCAGTCGACGATCGTTGTCGCTGTCGATCTTGTCGTCTTCAACGTGACGGTGACGGACGGCCGCGGCCGCCACGTCTCCGGATTGACGCAAAGTGACTTTCGCGTCTTTGAAGACCAACAAGCGCAGGAGATCACGCTCTTCAGCGCCGAAGATGTCCCGGCGAGCATCGGACTGATCATCGACGACAGCGGCAGCATGCGCGACAAACGCGCCGATGTCATCGCCGCGGCGCTCGCCTTCGCCAGCGCAAGCAATGCCGGCGACGAAATGTTCGTCGTCCATTTCAACGAACAGCCGCGTCTGGGTTTGTCGCCCTCGATCCCATTTACCCACGACCTGGACCAGGTCCGCCAAGCGCTGCTGCAGACGACGCCGAGTGGTCTGACCGCGCTCTACGACGCGTTGGCCGTAGGAATCGATCACGTCAGCAGTGGGACGTGCGACCGGAAGGCTCTCGTGGTGTTGAGCGATGGCGGTGACAACGCCAGCCGGCATCGTCTGGAAGATGTGGTGCAGATGGCTCAACAATCCAGCGCGACGATCTACACCATCGGCATCTATGGCGACACCGATCTTGACCGCAATCCCGGTGCGCTGAGGAAGATCGCGGACTTGAGCGGAGGACGGGCGTACTTTCCCGAGTCCCTGAGCGACCTGGACCACGTGTGGCGCGACGCGGCCGGTGCTATCCGCAGCCTCTACACGATTGGGTACTACTCGAGCAATCACCTTCGCGACGGCAAGTTCCGACGAGTCGAGATCACTGCGGGCCGCAACAGCGGCAAGGGTCTCCGGGTAACGACCAGAGATGGCTACCGTGGGCCCGTGGCGAAGTCCACCGCGCCGTGAACGCACCCGCACGACTCCTGCGTTGGGCTCAGCGACTCTTCCTGTGGTGCGGCACAGCGGTCCTGGTCTATGTCGCTGGCACGGTCGCGTACGCGAGCGTCTATCAGCGGTATCAATCGTGGAAGTTCGAGGAGATGGTCCGAGCGACCGCGGTGACCCCGCCGGTCCGCGTCGATCCGGTCACCGATCTCCGCGACGGTGAGGTCGTGGGCAGACTCGAGGTGCCAAGGATCGGCCTGTCGTTAATGGTGTTTCAAGGGGTTGACGAGGGGATCTTGACCGTTGGGGCGGGCCATGTCCCCAGCACCTCGCTACCGGGTACCGACGGCAACATCGCGATCGCAGCCCACCGCGACACGTTCTTCCGGAAGCTCGAGGGGATCCACCCCGGCGATGCGATTCATCTCGCCACCGTCCGCCAGACCTACGAGTTCATCGTCGACTCGACGGAAATCGTCGATCCAGAAGACACCCAGGTGATGGAGTATCGCGGTCATTCAGAGCTGACGCTGATCACCTGCTACCCGTTCTACTTCGTTGGATCTGCGCCACGACGATTCATCGTGCACGCCCTGCCGCTGAAGTAAACGAAGGGCGAACGAGGCCCGAGCCTCTCACTTGTCCTTCGTGACCCTCGACAATTTCGGGTGCTCGATTGTTCCCTGGACCCGGAAGGGAAAGGTCAGTTTGCCCTCCTTTAATATGGCTCCGCCGAACTGAGCGAACGTGTTCGTCCAAAAGCCCTGCGTGGTGGTAATCGTCGCCACGCCCCGATAGTCCAGCTCGTCGGAGCCGGAGACGCTCACCCTCCCTGACCCATCCACATCCACTCCGTAGCCGTCGATATCAATCGTCTTGCTCGACACCCAGCGGTCCGCCAGCTGGAGGTCCGCGGCAATCGAATTGAACGCTGTGGGATTCTGCTTCCCGGCGCCCAGATCATTGAAGGGCGCCAGCTTCCTCAAGTCTGCGCTCGACATCAGACTCGGCACTTGGCCGTTGGTCACCTTCGCGTGGCCCGTGCCGTGTAGTCTCGCCAGTGGGCTGGTGGTGTGCTCGATCTCCCCAGCCATCTGGAGGTCTCCTTCCAATTTGCCCGTCACGCCCGCGCGTTCTTCGTGGAACGCCGCGAGTAGTTGTGCCAAGTCGATTCCACCCATTCGCGCGCTGGTTGTCACGCTCGCGTTCTTTTCGTCCAGGTTCAACGAGAAGTCGCCCGTGATCGAGCCGCTGTATGCATCGGCTCTTGCGCCCGTGATCGAAACCTTCCACGACTCCAGCCGGACCGTCGACTTCACATGTGTCGTCTCCACCGCGCCAAAGCGCAAGCGGCCCGCTTGCCAAACGCCCTGGCCATTCAGTGAAGGAGACGAAGGATTGATGATGGCCGCCAGGTTCACGATCGTCAGTTCACTGGTTACGTCGTGGGCTTCCACAAAGGCAGGACCCACCGTGCCGGAAGGCAGCAGATTCGATACGGTCAACTGCGCCCGCTCAATCGCGACGCTGTCGATGATGCCCAGAGGAAAGGTGTTCTTCGAAGTGCTCGTTTGAGGGTTCTCAAAGTTCCATCGGCCGTTCGGGGTCGAGACCAAATTGATCGCCACGTCCTTCAGTACCAGCGACCTGATCCCGACCGCTCCGCGCAGTAGCGCCCACGGGTCAACGACGGCGTCCGCTTGCGCCACTGTGACGACGTCGCTGGGTGGAAACGGCACAGGGCTCTTCACGGCAAAGCCGTAGACGTGAATCGTGAGTCTGGGGAAAAACGTTAGCGCCAGGCGCTCGATGGTCGTGGTCTTTCCGCTATTTGCTTCGAAATAGGAAATGATCTCTGGCCGGTAGCGATCCAGGTTGAAGAACATCAGCATCGCCAGAACCAACGCAACCAGAACGCTGCCGACGATGACGATCACGGTCAGAGCGATCTTGCGTGTGGTAGCCATGTCGAACTCCCGATTCCCGGATCATTGCGCTGCGGCGGTCGCCAAGCGCTGACCTGTCGTCCTCGATCTCTCGCGATCCCCGAGTACAACGACGACGCGATGTGTGCGGCCATCGTCGACGAGCGCGATCGCGGACGCGTCAACGAGCGCGCCGTTGAGCTCGGCGCTGACGACGCCGCGACACACGTGGTCCGGATTGGAGACGCTGATCTCGTATCGGGCGGATTGAAACGTCCAGACGATTTCGTACTCGGCCCACGACGAGGGAATGCACGGATCGATTTCGAACGTTCCGCCGCGACGCCGGAGCCCGAGCATGCTCTCGAGTCCAGCGCGATAGAGCCACCCGGCTGATCCGGTGTACCAACTCCAACCGCCTCGCCCGGCGTGCGGCGCCCGAGCGCACACGTCGCCGGCCAGCACGTACGGCTCGACCTTGTATCGATCGACGCCGGCTCGCGTCCGCGTGTGATTTACCGGATTGAGCATGTGAAACACCTCGGCGACTTCATCCCCGTCGCCCAGCTGAGCGAGGGCCATGACGATCCACGCGGCCGCATGTGTGTACTGGCCGCCGTTCTCCCGAATGCCCGGCGGATATCCTTTGATGTATCCAGGCTCCTGCGACGACCGATCGAACGGCGGGTTGAGCAGCAGCAGGATGTCCGGGCCACGCGCAACAAGCGCGGTGCGGACGGCGTCCATCGCGCGCTCGGCGCGAGACAGGGGTACCGCACCAGACAGCACCGCCCACGATTGCGGAATGGAGTCGATCCGGCATTCGTCGCTTTGCGCCGATCCGAGCGAGGTGCCGTCGTCGTAATACCCTCGCCGGTACCACTCGCCATCCCACGCCTGATCGACCGCCGAGGCGAGTCGAAGCGCCTCATTGCGGTACCGATCGCCTCTCGCGTGGTCGTCGCGCGCGTCGCAGATCGGGGCGAAGTCGCTGAGCACGCGGTACAGAAAGAAGCCGAGCCACGTGCTTTCGCCGCGGCCGGCGATGCCCACGCGGTTCATGCCGTCGTTCCAATCGCCGCTCCCGAACAGCGGAAGACCGTGCGCGCCGGAGGTCAGGCCTTTGTCGATCGCGCGTAGACAGTGCTCCGCGACCGACCCGTCCGCGGCCGCGACGGTCGGTTGACCGTACGCGTCGAGAGCGTCGGGCGCCAGGACTGGCGCCTCGAGAAAGGGCACGCGCGCATCGAGCACGCTCGCGTCGCCGGTTGTGCGAACGTAATGTGCCACCGCGTACGGCAGCCAAAGCAAATCGTCGGCGCAACGGCTGCGCAGGCCGCGGCCCGAGGGCTCGTGCCACCAGTGCTGGACATCACCTTCGAGGAATTGTCGGCCGGCAGCGCGCAAGAGATGCGCGCGGGCGAGGTCGGGTCTCGTGAGCGACAACGCCATCACGTCCTGTATTTGATCGCGGAATCCGAACGCGCCGCCAGGCTGGTAGTACCCCGCGCGGGTCCAGAGACGGCAGCTGACGTCCTGATAGACGAGCCAGCGGTTCATGAGCACGTCGAAGGAATCATCAGGCGTGCGCACACGCACTGCGTCCAGCGTTCGGTCCCAGGCGGACTGAACCTTCTGCAGCGCGCTGTCGGCCGCATCGACGCCACGATGCCGGCTGACGAGCGTGCGGGCGTGTTCGACGTCGTCGCCTTGGCCCAGGAGAAACGCCAGCCGCCGGACCTCTCGGGGCTTCAGCACGATTTCAAGGTGGTGCGCCGCGCACGGGTCGAGACCGGCGCCGAATTGTCCGGACAGCGCGGCGTGACCAAGGGCGGCTGGTCGAGCGAGCGATCCGTGCTGTCCGACGAACGCCGCGCGACTCCCGGTCGCCGAGATGGCGACCTCGCTCGTCGCCGCGAACGCCACTCGACCCGCAAACTCCTGGTTATAGGCGTTCCGCGCGAGAATGGCGCCGCTCACCGCGTCGTGTTCGGTAATGACGTGCAGATGCTGCCGGTCTATCGGCGGCCCCAGCGCCCACTCGTTGTAGGCCATGATGCTCAACCTGCGGGTGGTCGCGCCGGTGTTGGTCAACGTGAGCCGCGAGAACTTCACGGGATCGTCGGCGTCCACGAAGACGTCGAGATCGTGCCCAATCCCATGTGTGACACGGGAGAAGTGCGTCACCCCAGCGCCGTGACGAATCACGAACCGGTTGCGCTTTGCGGGCCGCCGCATGGGACCCGGTGTCGGTGACCACGCCTCTCCCGATTCGTCATCGCGAATGTATATAGCCTCGGCGGTTGGGTCGGTCACCGGATCGTTGGCGAATGGCGTGAGGCGATTCTCTCGACTGTTGCCCGACCAGGTGTGCGCAGAGCCCGAGGCGGTCACGATCGTGCCGAAGCGCGAGTTTGCGATCACGTTGGCCCACGGCAGCGGCGTTTCGTCCTCGCCGTCGAGCACGATCGCGTACTCACGGCCCTCGTCGGCGAATCCGCCGATGCCATTGGCGAGCCGCATTGGAGGCGCCGGCGCCCGAGGGTCTGACAAGTCGAATTCACCCGCAGCGACATCCGGCGCCGGCCAGACGAGTGTCTCCGGCGCGGCGCCGGTCTGGATCGGATAGGGCCTCTCGAGCTGCGCGCCGAGTGTGCCGCGGTCGTCACAAACGATCGCGCGCGCAACGGCCGCGAGCAGCGTCCGCTCCGTACGCGACATGCGATCGGCTCGGAGCAAGTACGCGCCGCCGGTCCGATGCCTCCACGCCCGCCACGGACCATCGTCGAGGAGCGCCGAGAGCTGCCCCTGCATCTCGTCGAGATAGCTGACCGGATGCTCGTTGAGCACGACAACATCCGCGCTGAGGCCTTTGAGGCGCCAGTATTCCTGGGCCTGCAGGATCTGACGCACCAGGGCGATGCCGTCGTTGAGGACGACACGCACGAGCAGAATCGGCAGGTCGCCCGAAATACCGTGCGGCCAGAGACCAGCCTGACCCAGTTCGTTGGCCGCGAGCGTGTCGGCACTCGCTCGAAGCGACTGATCGGTGAAGAGCACGCGTGAGGCCAGACGCTCGAACAGCAGCGCTTCTTCATTCGAGATCCCGAGATGCCGCAAGACGCTCTGCGCGTGCGTGAACGCCAAGGCAAACGCGCGCGGCGCCGCAGTGGGATCGTGGTACTTCTGGGCGAGTGCCTCAGCGGTCGCGCGGTCTGGTGCGGCGCCTGTCGCGAAACACAACCGCACGGATGCCCCCGGGGCGAGCCTGATGCGCTGCCGGAGACTCAGGCTCGGATCGAGCACGACGCCGGTCGTCCCAGACAAAGCGCGTCCATCGAGAGCTTGCGGATGGTCCGGTCCGTTGCCGCGGCCGAGAAAGCGCGCGCGGTCCGTCTCCCATTCGGTCGGTCCTTGCGGCCGACCTTCCAGACTCACCACGTGAACCGCCCAGGCGCCGGGCGCGTCCGGTTCGCGCGGGCGCCGGCGGCAGAGCAGCGCGCTGCTTTGCGGCAAGTACTCGGTCTCGAGGAAGAGCTTGCCGAAGGCCGGGTGGGCGAGGTCGTCGGCCGGCGACCAGAGGACCACCTCAACGTAGCTCGTGACGTCGATCTCACGAATTCGCGCGCTGTGGTTGATCACGGTGAGTCGACGCACTTCGACGTCGTCCTCGATGGACACGGCGATGTTCAGCTCCGTGGTCACCTCGTCATCGCGGCGGCGAAAGGTCGCGCGCTCGGGCAGAAACGTCACCAGATACTCATCGGGCTCGCGAACCGTCGGCTGATAGGTCGCGGACCAGGTCAACCCGCTGCGCACGTCACGAAGGTAGATGAACTGACTTCCCGGATCGCGCGTCGCGTCGTGTCGCGATTTGGTCACCGCGACGCCGCGCCAGAAGCTGGCGCCACCGCCAGCATTCGTCACGGCCGTGACGTACGTGCCGTTCGAAAGGAACTGTGCGTGGGGAAACACCGTGTGCGGCGACCGGAAGCGGCGCACAGGCACAGCCGGCACCGGCACCGGCGCCCGCAGCTCTTCGAGCGGCCGCAGCTCGGTTGTGGGCGCCTGACGCGGCACCCGCTCTTGCAGCAAGAGCTCGGTGGCCTGCACCCGCAGGTCGGAGTGAAAACGCTCCACCATCACGTCGTTGAGCAGGGCATTCGCCAGGGCGATGAGCGTCATGCCTTCGTGATGGGCCAGGTACGTCCTGACGATCTTGCCTTCCAGTCGTGCGCGGTCGATCGTGGGGCCGTCATCGCGGGACGACTCCCGGGACGTGTAATCGATCGCGTCGAAGAACCCGAATTCGCCGTCGAGCCCCGCTGCCGCCAATCGCCTGAGGTTGGCGGCGCTCTGGACCGGATCGATTGAGGCGGCGAGCGCGGTCGCATACGGCGCGACGACCAGTTCGTTGCCCAGCCCGCGCTGCATCCCAAGCCCCGGGATGCCGAACGCCTTGTACTGAAAGGTGTCGTATCGATCGACGACGTTGTAGGCGGATTCCGAGATGCCCCAAGGCACTCCGTGTGCCGCGGCGTAATCCATCTGGCGGCGTACGGCCATTCGGCACGACTCGTCGAGGAGCGTGTTCGGCGAGCTCCGCATAACGAGCAGCGGCATCAAGTACTCGAACATGCTTGCGCTCCACGAAAGCAGGACCGGAGCGCCGCGGACACTCGTGACGGATCGTCCCAGGTGGAACCAGTGCTCCTCGGGCACGTCGCCTTTGGCGATGGCGACAAAACTCGCGAGTCGGGCTTCCGACGCCAGCAAATCGTAGAAGGACGCGTCGAATCGGCCCGGACCATCGGCGTCGGCGAGACGGTAGCCGATTGCGAAGAGGTGCCGCTTGACGTCGTACAGCAACCGGAAGTTCATGCCGTCGAAGAACGCGGTCGCCCGATCGGCGAGCGCGGCGAGGCGGCCGGCGTGATGCGCGCAAGAGGCAACGCTCGCGGTCGATGCGGACAGTTGTCGAAGGCCGGCGGCCAACGTGACGAGCGCGCCGGCGAGGTTGCCGCTGTCCACCGCGGAGACGTACGCCGGCGGAAGCGGGGCAAGCGTCAGCGTGTCGTACCAATTGAGCAGGTGACCCTCGAAGCGCTCGAGCCCCTCCATGGTCGTCAGCGTCGCGTCGATTCGGTCCGCGAGCGTGCCGGTGTCGATGAAGGCGAAGTCGTGCGCGGCCAGCGTCGCCAACATCGCCATACCGATGTTCGTGGGCGACGTTCGGTGTGCGACCCGCGTCGAGGGTACGACCTGCACGTTGTCGGGCGGAAGCGCGTGGTCTTCGCTGCCCATGAAGGTGTCGAAGAATTGCCAGGTCCTCCGCGCGGCGAGCCGGAGGAACTCGCGATCGGCGGCCCCGAGTGTCTGCCGGCGATGACGAACGGGGCGGCTCAACATGAACGCGATGAGCGGCGCGGCCGCCCACAGCACCAGAATCGGCAGGGCCACGGGCAGCGCGGGCCTCGCGACGATCGCGAGCCATACGGTCGTCGTCACGGCAATGGCGGGACTCGCAATCATGGCGGTGAAGAACGCTCGCACGCGCGGAGGTCCGCCGCGCTCGGCGCTGGCGGCGGTCGTCTCCCATTCGAGGAGTCGGCGGCGCGTGACGGTCAGGCGCAGCAGCGTGATCCCGATCGCGTGCAGCATCTCCCACGCCTGACTGGCGACGAATGTCAATTGGAGGAAGGCCTGCGCCCCCGCGGTCTGGAGGTCCTCGGCAGCGGTGCGGAAGAACACGCGCCAGGACACGCCCGCGGCCGGCCCGGCGCCAAGCGCGATCGCACGCGAGTAGAACGGAAACGCCACTGCGGCGAGCGCAATCGCCGTCCACGCGACGGGGCTGCCCGGCAGCGTCGTCCACCCCAACAGGAACAGCGCCAGGGTGGCCGGTGCCAGCAGGCTTCGGCGCAAGTTATCGAAGATCTTCCAGCGCGCGATGAGCGGTAAGCGGTTGCGCGCCAGTCCGAGACGGCCCGGGACGACGGGGAACAACCACCAGAGAATCTGCCAGTCGCCGCGGACCCAACGGTGCTGCCGTCGAGCGTGTGCGAGCACATTCGACGGATAGTCGTCCACGACCTCGACGTCGGTCACGAGGGCGGTGCGGGCATACAGCCCCTCGAACAAGTCGTGCGACAGGAGCGCGTTCTCGGGGACCCGTCCGTCAAGCGCGGCCGCGAACGCATCGACGTCGTACAGTCCCTTTCCCGTGAAGCTGCCTTCGCCGAACAGATCCTGGTACAGGTCGGACACCGCCGTCGTGTAAGGATCGACACCCGTATGGCCGGCGTACGTGCGAGCGAACAGCGAGCCGGCAGCACTCGCCATCGTCACGCTCACGCGGGGTTGGAGGATGCCATACCCCTCGATGACCCGACCGACCTTGGCGTCGAAGCGCGGCCGGTTCAATGGATGGGCGAGAACGCCGATGAGCTTTCGAGCGGCATCTCGCGGCAGGCGTGTATCCGAGTCCAGCGTGAGGCAATAGCGCACGGCCGGGAGCACGTCTACGGCGCCGACCTCAACGACGACACTCGTGTTCGTCGCGCCGCGAAGCAGGCGATTGAACTCTTCGATCTTTCCGCGCTTGCGCTCCCAGCCCATCCAGGCGCCTTCGCGGGGATTCCATTGGCGCGCGCGGTGAAACAGGAAGAACCGGTCGGCGTGATCGGGACCGAAGCGCCTGTTGAGTGCCTGGACGCCGGCGCGCGCGGCCTCCAACAGGCTGGCGTCCTCGGGAAGGTCACGCGTCGGCGCGTCACGAAAGTCGCTGAGGATGGCGAAGTGCACACACTTGTCGAGGTTGCCGAGCGCGTGCACTTCGAGGTGCTCGAGCAGCGCCGCCACGCCCGGCACGCTCGTCAGGATCGTCGGGACGATCACCATCGTGCGGGCCTCGTCCGGGATGGCGTCGAGAAATTCGAGGCGCGATAACCGCCGTGGCGCGATCAGGCTCGCGGCCACGCGTTGCGTCAACTGGATGGCGACTTCCGTGGCGGGAATCAGCACGAGCCACATCGCGCCGATCGCGAATGCGCGCGACCCGCCGGCGTGCCGAACGTACGCGTCGCAGAGGGCGACCAGGGCCGTGGTGACCACGCCGATGGCCCCCAGGTACGCCGCAGTCGGATGTGCGAACGCCAGTCGAGATACCCGCCGGGTGAGCGGGGGACGATGGCCGACATCGGCCTCGAGGTCGGGCCGGCCTCGGTCGATCAGGTGATAGCCAACGTGGGCCGTGCGATCGGACGTCGTCGTCGTGGCCGCGGCTTGACGCGCGCTTTCGACCGCACGCAAGGCTACGCGGACTTGCGCATCCCCGTTTGGCGCGGCGATCTCTTCGACCGCACGTCGCTGGCGGTCGCGGCTCAGGAAGTCCATGCGGCTGTACGCGCCGGCGGGGTCGCGTCGCAGCACTTGATCGACGAGGCTCACCGCTTCGACGTACTCCCGCCAGTCGATCGTGGCGCACAGGCGGAGGCTGGTGATCACATTGGCGACCGAGACCTGCGCCGCGGCCTGGCGCTGGTGCTCGCTGCGAATGGCGTCTTCGGTCGTCAACTGCTGCGACGACAGGTGCGTTTCGAGCGCGCTCCGCACCGGCGCCAGGCGCAGGCCGTATTCCCGCACGCGATGCAGCAGTTGGACGACGTGTGCGGTTGGCAGACGTGACGCCAGCGGTGGCGCGGGCCGCCCCGGCGCGTGTTCTTCAACCCGTGACACGTAGACGTCAGCGGCGAGACGCGCCGCTCGTGCCCGGAGCATCTCTTCAGCGATGCGTCTCAAGTTTTCGACGAGCGCGAGCTTGAGCATGTTCGGCCACGCCCAGAGCTCCCCAATCGTGAGCGGCGTCACGCGCTGGTAGCTGTTGAGGAATTCGACGAGCTGCGGATGATCGAGCCGGCTGTCACTGTGGCGGATCAGCTCGATCGCGATCGCGTACACGCGCGCCTGGCCGGCCTGCTGGCGCAGCGCGAGGGCCGGCAGTTCCCGCGCGTACCGAGACGGCAGGTTCTGACGCACGTCCTGCATCTGTGCGGTCACAAGGTGGAAGTTGTCGAGCAGCCATTCCTCGGCCGCAGTCAGCGCCCGGCCACGCTGGACGTCGTCGGCCATCGTGCGGTACGCGCGGTTCAGGAAACGCGTGTTGTCGTTGAACCGAGGCAGGGGACTGCGCGCGCGACGATGCGGGCTCGGATCGACGGTGAAGATTGCGGCCAGCGCCTTCGCCCGTTCCTCGAGCCGCTCGATGCTGAGCAACTCGTCTCGGAGCGGTTTGTCGGGAGGCGGTGAGCGACGAATCCAGGGCCACGCCACGTTCACATCTTAGGCAGACGTGCCAGGGCGGACTGTGCATTAGGGAACAGCCGCCGTCGAGCAGCCTCTGAACGTGTGCCGTAACGAACACCGCGCGGTTGATTCGGCCGAGTAACGTATTGACGTGAGTAAACACACGGCGGCCGAGAGACCGGCGTTAGTACCGCGCTCGGTCTGATTGGCCGTGCGCATCCGCTGGTTGATCGTATCGTTCGTCGCAGTGATCGCGGCCTCGCCACCTCAGCCGCAGCAGACCTCGGACGCCTATGTCCGGACGTGGCTGCACGACAAGATGGGTTTCAGCGACAACGACATCCGACTCGTCAACGAGGGCCACGCGGTCGCGCGCCAATTGACGCTCGCCGCCTCCGAGGAAGTCTCCGTTTTTGGGGCCGTCCGAATCGCCGCGTCTCCGGGAGCCTTCATCGAACAACTCCGCGACATCCAGGCCTACGAACGTCGGCTCGGGGTATTGCAGGTCGGGAAGTTCCACGATCCCCCTCGCCTCGAAGACCTCGATGGCCTGACGCTCGATCGTGCAGACCTGCAAGTGCTCGAGCATTGCCGTCCCGCGGACTGCGATCTGCAGCTCTCGGCCGCGATGATGGACCGGTTCGCGACCGATGTGCCGTGGAACACGCCGGGCGCGTTCCCACAGGCGAACCAATTGTTCCGACAGATGTTGTTCGATCGGTGCCTGCAGTACCAGACGGGCGGGCTCGAGGCCCTCGATCCATACGATGACGGCCCCACGCCGATGCCGGCTGCCGAGGAATTCCGGCGACTGCAAGTGACGAAGGATCTGCTGCCAGCGCTCCCGCACCTCGCCGCGTACGTCACGAGCTTTCCCGCGTCGGCGCCGCCCGGCGTCGAGGATTTCTACTATTGGAACATGGGCGAGTTCGGCATGAAGCCGACCACCCGCCTCAACCACGTCTCAATCTATCCCGTCGCTGCGGCTGGCGCCCGGCCGGACGGCATTCGGTTCGCGATCGCCACGACCCAGATCTACTCGACGCACTACTTCAGCGCGACCTTCGAACTGCGAACCGTCGTCGATGACGCGGCGAATCCCGGTGCGGGGTTTTATCTCTTCTATGCCAGCCGATCGCGCGTGAGCGGCCTCACCAGTTTCATCGGCACGCTGATTCGGCCGATCGTCAGGAGCCGGGCGCGGTCCGGCATGGAACGGTATCTGACGATCACGAAGAGCGCCGTCGAGCGGCAGGGGGCGTTGAGCAGCGCGAATGGACGCTGAGACCGGACTCTCATGTCCGATCTTGCTTCAGCTTTCGGTAGAGCGTCGCCACGCCTATCCCTAAACGCTCGGCGGCTTTCGCGCGATTGCCGCCCGTCGCCCGAAGCGCGGCGGCAATGTAGTCCTGTTCAACTTCGGCAAGCGTGCGCACCTCGCCTGCGAGGGCCGGCGATGTCGGCGCCGCGCCGATTTCCGGCGGCAGATCGTCGATGCCGATGCGATCCGATCGTGACAGCGCGACGGCGCGCTCGAGCGCATTCTCGAGCTCGCGCACGTTGCCGGGCCAGCTGTATCGCAGCAGAAGATTCGCAGCGTCGGGTGTCAGCGCGGGCGTTTTTCTTGCGAATCGCTTAGCCGCGGCCGCTACCAGTTGTCGCGCCAGCGGGAGAATGTCCTCGCGCCGATCGCGCAACGGCGGTACGACCACTTCGACGACCCGCAGGCGATAGTAGAGGTCCTGTCGGAATCTCGCGCTGTGAACGTCTGCGAGCAGATCACGATTCGTCGCGGCGAGCACGCGCACATTGATCGGCCGCGCGCGATTCTCGCCGACGCGCCGGACCTCGCGTTCCTGCAGCACGCGCAAGAGCTTGACCTGCATCGACGGCGGCACGTCGCCGATCTCGTCGAGCAGAAGCGTGCCGCCATTGGCGGCCTCGAAAAGTCCTGCACGATCTTGCGACGCGCCGGTGAACGAGCCGCGTGCGTGTCCGAAGAGCTCCGATTCGAGCAGCGTCTCGGGCACGGCCGCGCAGTTGATCGCGAGAAACGGCCCGGCCGTCCGGGCGGATTCGTCGTGAATGAAACGCGCCAGGCGTTCTTTGCCCGATCCGCTTTCGCCCGTGATGAGCACGGTCGAGTCCACTCTTGCGACGCGGCGCGCGAGATCGAGCGTCCGAAGCATGGCCGGACTCGAGCTGGCGAGACCCGGCGACGGACCAGCGTCAATCTCACGAAGCGCGCGACGGGAGTGAAGCTGTCGCTCCTTCTCCTTGAGCGTGTCGGTCAGTTGCTTGAGTGCGGATTCCAGACACGCTTCCTTCTGATAGAGCGGCAAGTGTTTTGCGAGCTCGGGCCCCCATTCCTCTTTCGAGCGGACGACCGCGCGGCAGACAGCATCGCCTTTGCCACGACAGCGATCTTCGATCGCGATGATCTCCTTGCCGTACACGCACGACATGTAGCCCGTGGCAAATCCGGTCAGCGTCCAGCACACCGGCTCGTCCGCCTGGCCGAGATGCAGCAGATGTTGCTCGGCCTCGTACGAGTCGTGCCAGATGCCTTCGGCGCCAGGCGCTGCGGCATTGAGCGACGAACGCGTGATTTCCGCTCGCACGAGTCCCTGAATCGTATGAAGACGCGCGCCCGCGGCTCGCCATTCATCCTCGCTGTCCCACGGAAATCCTTTGCGCAGCATTTCGGCGACGCGCCATCCGTGGGCGTACCCGAACCTCGAAAACACGGTCCGCGCCGCCGTTATGCCGAGCGTGTCGATGAGCTCTTTTCTCAACAGGCCGAGCGCGACGGCATCGAGCAAGAGGACGCGCTCGCCCGCGAAGGTGATGATTCCGCCCTCGGGGGAAAAGTGCAGCAATTCATGAATATCAAGGTCGGCCGCGCGCATGATGCCTCCCGGGAGCCTATTCTCAAATTGAGAGCCAAGTCTATCATTTCGATAGTCATTTTGATTGGTCAGGCGCGTCAAATACTTGTAAACCATTGAAAATAAACGATCGACTGAATTGGCACTGCCGTTGCGATCTCATGGTGTGTCCGCGGGTTGGACACAGACATTTGGAGGAGCCATGAGAAGCGAACGTTGGGAAATCGATAGCAGCCACTCGAGCGTGCACTTTTCAGTGCGACATCTGGTGATCGCGAAGGTGCGGGGATCCTTTGGGCGCTGGTCCGGGACGATCCAGGTGCCCGACGGCGACTTTTCGAAGGCGACCGTTTCGGTGGTGATCGACTCGTCGAGCATCGACACGGGCGTGGCCGATCGCGACAAGCACCTGAAGTCGGCAGACTTTTTCGACGTGGAGACGCATCCAGAGCTGCGCTTCGTCGGCAAGCGCGTGCAGCCGCGCTCCGGCGCCGAAATCGACGTCGTCGGCGACCTGACGATCAAAGGAATCACGCGTGAAGTGATTCTCCGCGTTGAGCAGCACGGACAAGCGAAGGATCCGTGGGGCAATGTCCGCGCGGCGTTCACCGCGAAGACGACGATCGATCGTAAGGACTTCGGGCTGACCTGGAATCAGGTGCTCGAGACCGGCGGCGTCATGGTCGGCGACCGTGTCGAGATCGAGGCGGACATCGAAGCGGTGAAGCAAGTCGAAGCGAAGGTTGCCTAGGATGCGCGGGCTCACATACGTCGTGACGCTGCCGCCGCCAGGTCCGGGCTTCATCGGCGAAGGTCACACCGCGATTCATGTCCTGGCTGGTCGCGGGTTTGCTGAGACCGATCCGTTCATCATGCTCGCGGACGATCGCGTCGATCTCCCGCCCGGAACGCGCGCCGGTGCTGCGCATCCGCACGCCGGCTTCGAAATCGCGACGTTCGTGGTCGAGGGCGAGGCGCGCGATCGAGATGAGGGACTGCTGCGAACCGGCGACGTCTTGTGGATGACCGCCGGCAGCGGCGTCGTCCACAACGAGGATGTGGAGCCCCACGGCAAGCTCCGCATCTTGCAGTTGTGGGCGACGCTGCCGAGCCCGTCGCGTTGGGTCGCGCCACGCTTCAGGCACGTTTCACGCGACGAGGCTCCGGTCCGTCGCGAGCCGGGCGTCGAGGCGCGCGTGTACAGCGGAACATCGGGATCCGTTCACGCTCCGTCGCACACGTACCTGCCGATCACGCTGGTCGATGTCCGTCTTGCCCCGGGTGCAGTATTCGAACAGGAACTGCCTGTGTCCTACAACGCGTTCCTGTATCCACTCGAAGGTGAGGTCGTCGTGGAAGGCCAAACACCGCGACGACTCTCGACTGGCCAAATCGGGTGGTTGGAACCTGGCAGTCCGTCGACAACAGTGCGGATGATCGCCGGAAGAGACGGATCGCGCGTGATGCTCTACGCAGGCGAGCGACAGGGCGTGCCCATCTTCACGCACGGCCCGTTCGTTGGCGAAAGCCGCGCGGACATTGCGCGTGTGTCGCAGGCGTACGCGGAAGGGCGGATGCCGCGCGTGAGCGAGCTCGGACGGTCGCCTACTTCACGCTGACGTTGAACTGCCGGAAGTTCGCGTACGTCGCGACGCAGTCGATGGTCCCCGTCGAACCGACGACGTGGTGCTCTTCCATGCGCACCGGCACCCACATGCCTGCGAGCTTTGATTGCGCGCCATAGTTCACCGCGATCGTGCCGTGCACATCGTCTGAACCCAGCGTCAGCTCGGTGCGCAGCACGCGGCCAGTGCTTTCATCGATCCAGAACCTGCCGGTCGCGGGCGAATCGTCACCGGTGTGGATCAAGCGCGGCTCCGCTTGTTCCTTGAAACGAACGATCCGCGCGCGAATGCCCGCGATCGTCGCATCGCCGCTCGACTCGAAACTGCTGCGCAATTGATTGGCGGTTCTCAAATAGGCCAGCGCGATCGTCGGGTCGTTGACCGTTCTGCTGAGACGGCCGAGATTGTAGCGAGCGCCTTCCTCGCGAATGCGCGTCGCCTGACCGACCGCATCCTCAGTTGGATGCTGGAACAGGTCCATGAGGCGCTGCGATCGATCGCGCACGGCCTTGCCGTCGACCTCATACACGTCGCGGAAGCACAACCACCCGGCGTCGCCGGAGCTTACGAGCAGCAAATCCGACCGCATCACGCGATAGCCGGTGACGACGCCCTTTGTGCCGTGGCTCACCTGCTCGTAGCGCTCTTCCGAAACGACGGCGGAGAATTGATGCTCGTAAGATCGCAGGTACGTTCCGGCAGCCTCGACGACGGCATCGGCACTTTGCGGCGACTGTCCGAGGAGCGTTCCGTCATCGCTTGAACCGACGAGCACAACCGGCAGAGCCAGCGCGAGCGCGATGAAGAGAGCTCTTCGAGCCACCGGACTCATTCGAATCTAACATAGGACACCAGCCGTGCTAGACTCGCGCCAAGCGCCCGCTTGGCAGGACGATCGTGAAGATTCTTCAGACGATCGGCTGGTCCGCAATTGCGGTATCGCTGTCCCTCTGCTCGACGCCGGTCCTCGCCCAATCGACTGAACCCACGGTGACGCTGACTGTCGCCGCGGGACGCTCGCTCGAGGTCGTGCTCGAAGACCGCGTCGCGATCAAAGAAGTTGGACAATCCGTGACCGCGGTCCTCGTCGAGCCGATCTACGCCTACGACCGCATCGTCGTGCCGGCGGGCAGCAAGGTCGTCGGCCATGTCGCGCGACTCGAGGATCCGTCCAAGCTGGCGCGGACGCAGACGATGATGCAAGGCGACTTCACGCCGCATCGTCAGGTCGTGATGGAATTCGACACGATCGTGCTCGATGACGCGCGGTCGATCCCGATCAAGACGCTCGTCAAGACTGAAATCCCGCATCTCAAGCGGACCAATGCGCCGCCATCCGGGGGCGACGCGAATGACACCGAAGACGGCGGCACCGTGCATCGGGCGGAGCGCGACGCGAAAGACCAAGTCAAGCAGGCGATCAGTTCCGCCAAGCAGGGCGGCCGCGACGTGTTGAACGAGATCACCCAGCCAGGACGCCTGGATCGTCTGAAGGCCGCGCTTGTCGAGAAGTCGCCGTATCACCGGCAGTTTGTCGACGCCGGTACCGGCTATGACGTCGAGCTCCTGACGCCGCTCGACTTCGGTCGCGCGACGCCCGCTGATGCCGCGCCGGCTGGCGCGCTCCCGGCGCCGGCGAGCATTCTGAACGCGCGTCTACTCACGACGATCGACTCGTCAAAGACGCCGCGCGGCACGGCGATTCGCGCCGTCGTCACCGAGCCGGTCTTCACCGCCGATCACCGGCTGATCCTTCCAGAAGGCACGGTGCTCGATGGGGAAGTGACGCTCGCGAAGGCGGCCAAGGGGTTTCATCGCAACGGCCAGCTGCGCTTCCTGTTCGAGAGCGTTCATCTTCCAGCTGGCGATCTGGTGTCGCTGAAGGCGTCGCTGCAATCTGTGAACGGAAGCGCAGACGACAACATGCAACTCGACGATGAGGGCGGAGCGAAGCTGTCGGATCCCAAGACGCGATTCATCGCGCCGGCACTGTCGCTGCTCGCGCTGCGCGGCACACTCGATCGCCACGACCATCTCGACCCGGACGGTGACGGGCACGTGATTCACTCGAGCAATCCAGGCGCGACGAGCGTCGGCGGATTCTTCGGGCTCGGGCTGTTGGGCATTCCGCTCGCGCACATCTCGCCGCCGGTCGGCATCGCCTTGTCAGCGGTCGGCGCCGCGCGAACCGTCTATCGCAACGTGCTCGCCAAGGGCCGCGAGGTGACGTTTCCGGCCGACACCGTGATGAAACTGCAGCTTGCGCCGGGCCCGTCGGGCGCGAAATGACCCGCCACGGCGCACGCCGCGGCATGATGGCCGCGCTCCTGGCACTGTCGGCCGTCGCGCTGAGCGGTCAGACGGTGTTCCGGTCCGAGACGCGGCTCGTTGTCCTGCACGTCACGGTCACGAACAGTCACGGCGAGCTCGTCCGCAACCTTCCTCAACAAGCCTTCACCGTCTTCGAAAACGGCAAACGTCAGTCTGTGTCGATTTTTCGCAGCGACGATGTTCCCGTGTCGGTGGGGCTGCTCATCGACAACAGCGGCAGCATGCGGCCACTTCGGGCCAAGGTCGAGGCCGCGGCGCTGGCGTTCGCGCGCGCGTCGAATCCCGAAGACGAGATGTTCGTCGTGAACTTCGCGGACACGGCGCGTCTGGATGTGCCGATGACGAGCGACTTGCAAGTGCTCGAGTCGGGGATCGCGCGCGTCGATTCGATCGGCGGCACGGCGCTGCGCGACGCGGTGTCCACGGGCGAGAACTACCTGCGCCAGTACGCGAAGCGAGACGCGCGCGTGCTTCTGGTGATCACCGACGGCAACGACAACGCGAGCGCGACGACCGTCGCGCTCGTCCGGGAGCAGGCGGAGCGCGCCGAAACGGTGATCGACGCCATCGGCCTGTTCAGCGGCCGACAATCGAGCAGTGCGAGCGCCGGCCGCCACGAGCTGGAAGCGCTGACCGATCAGACCGGCGGCGTCGCGTACTTTCCGGCCAGCGTCGAGGAGGTGGCGTCGGTCGCCGTCGATCTCGCCCGTCAAATCCGCAACCAGTACACGATCGCCTACGCGCCGCTCAATCAAACACTCGATGGATCGTACCGAACGATTAAGGTGACGGTGAGCGGTCCCGAGCACTACACGGTGCGCACGCGCGCGGGCTACCGGGCGTCCCCCGACGCCACGCGCTAGCGTTCCGGAGTCGCTGTTGCGCTTGCCCTGAAGCCGCACGATTTCGTCGCAAGAACGACGCCTCGAATTTCCGATGTGTATACACCGCTGACATGGAGTCGTCAGCGCTGCCTGCCACCTTGTCTGACGCGCCGCTCTGTGGCGCAGCTCCCCAGTACAAGGAGGCGATTCCATGTTGCAGAAGAAACACCAGCTGGCCGCGTGCGCGATCGCGGTCGCTGCCGCAGTGGCAGTGAGCGGCCGAACGGCGCACGCGCGTCGGGACGATGACAACCGTGTGAAGCAAGTGTTCGTGATTGCGATGGAAAATCACAATTGGACGCAGCCCAATCCGACGTCGAGTCCCCAACAGCTCTTCCTGAATCCCGCCGCGCCGTACCTCAACAGCCTGATCAACGGTACGTCGGGCATCAGCGACCAGGTCGCGTACGCGAACAACTACCAGGCGGCGATGAACGGCTTGCATCCCTCGGAACCCAACTACGTGTGGGCCGAAGCTGGCCAGCCATTCAATTCACTCAACACGGATGACGACCCCTATTTCGCCAACTGCACTGATGACACCAACATCCACAGCACGGAGCATCTGAGCGCGTTTCTCCTGCAGCGTCAGAGGTCGTGGAGGTCCTACCAGGAGGACGCGAACGTGAATCTGACGACCAACACGCCGCTGCCGCCGCTTGCGTGGCTCGCCCCGATCACGAGCCACTCGGGGAACTTCACGCTGCCGGCGACCAACGCGTACTACTACACGACCCAGTTCAACTACGCCGCCAAGCACAATCCGCAGATCTTCTTCCGCGACACCAACGGCGGATGCCCGGCGACGCCCTCGCGGTTCTACCCGCCACTGCAGCAACTCGCGCTCGATCTGCAATCGGGCGACACTGCGGACTACAACTGGATCACGCCGAACCAGTTCAACGACCAGCACAGCAAGCTCTCGACTGGCTATGGCGTCTATCCGG
>CAYQRM010000084.1:0-9322 GCA_964419785.1 uncultured Solibacteraceae bacterium
CTGGATCTTGCCGGCCTGGCGCGCGGCGATGATCCAATCCGTCTCGCCGATGGATCCGTCCGGACCGCCATCGAGCACGTAGAGCACTTTCGCCTGTCCCGCGTCGACGGCCGCGCGCAGCTTCGAGACGTCCGCCGGGCCTGTGGCCGATCCGACGTCGAAGCCGAGGTCGCGGGCACCGCGCACGTTAGGCGCGTCGATCGCGGGAATCTTGAACTTGACGTTCTTCGGCTGCGGCTTCTCGCGATGGCGCCAGCCGATCGTGACGCCGCCCGAGTCCGCCGCGATTTGCTTCAACACGAAGAGCTCTTCGAGCGACGCGTGCGCCGACGCGAAGAAGCGCGTCGCCGACGGTCCGCCCACCGCGTCGACCGCCATCTTCACCGCCACGAGCGCGTCGGCCCAGGGCACGGCCTCGAATGAGGCGCCCTTCTGCAGATGCGGCTGGCGCAGCCGGCGATCGCTTTCGACCCAGTGATAATCGAACCGCCCGATGTCGCACATCCAGTACTGATTGACGTCGGGATTGAGCCGCGGCGTCATGCGGATGAGCCGCGCGCCCTTCGCCCACTCGGGCTTGGCTTTGATCCACGCGGTCGTGTTGCAGCCCTTTTCGCAGAGCGTGCAGATCGTGTCGACGGCCTGCGGGTTGTCCCAGGGCCGCGCCTTGAACCGGTAGTCGCGCGTCGTGATCGCGCCGACCGGACAGACGTCCATCAGGTTGCCCGACAGGAGCGAGAGGACGCCGCCCTCCTCGAACGTCGCGATCTCACTGCCGTAGCCGCGCGAGACGATGCCGATCTGCGCGTCGCCGTCGACGTCGCGCATGAAGCGCACGCAGCGCGTGCAGAGAATGCAGCGGTTGCGATTGAGCAGGAGCGTCGGACCGAAGTCGACGTCCGCCTTCACACCCTCGCCGTCGAACACGCGCCGCGGAAATTCCATGCGGCTGCGTTCTGGTCCGAACGTGTACGAGTAATCCTGCAGCGGGCACTCGCCGCCCTTATCGCACACCGGACAGTCGAGCGGATGGTTGACGAGGAGAAATTCGAACACGCTCGCACGCGCCTCGATCACGTCCGGCGCGTTCGTCGTCACGACCATGCCCTCGGTGCACGCGGTCGAGCAAGCCGTCTGGAGCTTCGCCATCTTCTCGATTCGCACGATGCAGACGCGGCACGATCCGTCGACACCAAGGCCAGGGTGATAGCAGTAGAACGGCACCTGAATGCCGTGCTGGATGGACGCTTCGAGAACCGTCTTGCCCTTCTCGACCGTGACCTGGCGGCCGTCTATCGTGAGCGTGACCGTTTCCATAACTTGAGGATCATATCCGCGAACCGGAACTGCTGGAAACCCCCCGGAAACGCAGGCTATTTGGCAAGTGTCACGAGCGCCAGCTCGTCCTTGGTATCCACGCGTCGGACCGCGCCCTTGAGCTCGATCGTCCGCTCCGTCGTCTGCTCGGTGACGGGAATGGTGATGTCTTCGGTGCGCCCGTCGGCGTATTGCACGGACACGGTGTAAGGGAAATCGAAGACGTCGCCTTGTTGTTCGATGCGGACGACGAGCGTCTGCGCGTACGTGCCCGGGCGCGTTGTGACGACGATGCGCGGCAGCTCGGACGCAAGAATCCAGCGATCGAAGAATCTCGAGAGCTTGATTGGCGTCGTCGTTTCGAAGGCTCGTCGCAGATCGTCGGTGCCCGCTTTCTTGTAATGCCAGTCCTGGTAGTACTTCTTCAGCCCCGCGAAAAACGCTTCGTCGCCAATGAGCCGGCGGAGCATGTGCAGGACGACGGCCGACTTGTTGTAGTCGATCGCGCGGAACACCCGGCCCTCATTCTGGATGTGGCCGAGCCGGTACCCGAGCGAGATCGGACCCTGCGAGTTGTACTGCTGTGCCGACTGGCGCATCTGACTGATCAGATTGCGCACGACGTCGGGTCCGCGATCGGTGCCCGCGTAGAGCACGGCGAAATACTGGGCGAGCCCTTCGCTCAGCCACTGCTCGTGATAGTTCTTCCAGCCGACGGCCTGCCCCCACCACTGATGCGCGATCTCGTGCGCGAGCAGGAAATTCGGATAGACGCCGTCTTGCCAGACCGGATCGTTGCCCCACGAGTACGGCGACGATGGCAGCGGCTGCAGCACCATCGCAAAATATGGCGGGCTGTGTCCGCCGGGTAGATTGTCCTCGAACGCGGCGACGGTGAGATCGGGATACGGCGCCTCGCCGACGAGCTTCGCGTACGTGCGCACGATGTCGCCCACGCGCGAGATCAGCTGTTTGTTGCGTGCCGAGGCGAGCGGTGTGGCGACGACCTCGACATTGACGCCCGGCGTCGCGGGCTCGGGCGCCGCCGAGCCGTGGTGATCGAGCGGCATGGACGGCGACGACACCGCCGTGAGCGCCGGCACGTCGAATCGCTGGCGCGACATCGGGACGAACCGGCTGATTACGCACGAGAGATAGCGCACCGGGCGATCGGTCGCGTAGTCGACCGTTCGCACCGTGCGCACGTCGCCGCGGCCGCCTTCGTCCTTGGCTTCCGTGACCTTGGCGCCAAGCAGGCTGCCGCTCGCGACGATCTGATACTGCGACGGCACGCTCAGGCGCATCGTCGCCGTGGCGTAGTCGGTCACCGGGCCCTGCGGGTACCAGAGCGATCGATTGCTGTAGAGATACCGCCGCTCCGGCTCGATGAGCGGCATCGTCGTCGGATCCTGCGGCGGCACCGTCGGCAGCTGCGGCGGGCCTCCTGTCGTCTGCGTCTGGCCCTGCACGACGAGCGCCTCGCGATCGAAATTCTGCGGATCGAGCCGCCCGCTGTAGGCGACGTCGAACACGAGGTCCGTATCCTCCATCACGAACGTCGGCAGCGTGACGAGAATGTTGTTCTGGCCGGACACACGCAGCGCGAGCAGCCGGCCGAAGTTCGGCGACGAGACGGACGACACCACGAGCGACTGTGCGAGCTTGAAGGTGATCGACGACGTGCTTTTCTTGATCTTCACGCGCATCGATCCGCGGCCGGCGAGCCAGGACCGCGTCGGATCGATCGAGAGATCGAGCGTGTAGCGCTCCACGTCGTACGTCCGGTCGTCGTCTTCGCTGTAGAACCGGCCGCGCGTCGCGAGCTTCTCCTCCGACGCGTAGGACGAAATATTGTGAGCGTGCGCGCGATCGAAGAGCGAGACGTCTTCCGCGTCTCCGGGCGAGCGTGCGTAGGTCAGCCACTGGTATTTTCGCGAGCGGAACTCGACAACGAGGCTGCCGCTGGATGGTTCGATGGACCAGCGCTCGTCCGTGAAATCGCCGAGGTCGATGTTAAAGCTGCGCGGCGAGAGTTCGGTGAAGATCTGTTCGGCGCGCGACAGGTCCGACGCCGGCTCCTCGGAGAGCGTGAGGCTGTGTTCGGCGACGCGCATCCCGAACTCGGAGGGATTGACGCGGATGAACGCGGCGTCGATCTGCGTGTCGAAAACGGGACTGCCCGAGAACACGCGAAGCTGGCCCTGCTCGCCGGTGTCGGGCGGCGCGAAGTGAATGTCGCCGCGGCCGAGCAGCACGAGCGCGGTGACGCCGCTCGGCGCTTCAGCGACGAAGGCGGAGCCGGATGCCATCTTGAGCGTGAGATCAGGCGCTTGCAGCGTGAGGTTGTGGACGGCGTAGAACTTCGTCGTGTTGAGAGAGATCTGGAGCAGGCCATCGAGCGCCGCGACTTCTTGAATCACGGCGATCTCGTAGCGATCGCCCGCGTCTGGCTTCGGGCTGACGGTGAGCTGCCACGTCGAGATGCGGCCAGTGCGGCCGCGGCTCACGAGCACATCGGCGAGCACCTCGAATCCGATCGACACCTGCCGCCGTGCCCGTTCGCGGACAGTCGCTTTGACGATCGTCCCGCGCGAGAACGTCAGGTCGACGGGTTTGAGCTCGTCGGCCGGCATCGACTTGGAGCAGAGCGCGCGAAAATCCTCGGGCCGGTTGGAGGAAAGCGCTGCTTCGACATCGCTGAGCAGCCGCACGACCGCGTCGGCCTGCGGCGGTCGAACCTGCGGTGCGCGGGCCTCGGGCGCGGCGCACATCAGGGCCAGAACGAGGAAACCGAGCGCCAGTCGGCGCATAGAGGAAGGTCTTATGATCTCATGCGCTGCGCTTGAGCACGAGCGCTGTCAGATCGTCGACGAGCCGGGCGTCCCCGGCGTGCGTTTCAACCGCCGCGAGGATGGCCCGGCCGAGGGCTTCGGGGTCCTTGTCCGCCTGGTTGGCGATGACGGTCTCGAGTCCGGCTTCGTCGAACGGCCGCCCCGACGTGTTTTCCGCTTCGGTGATGCCATCGCTGTACAGCACGAGGACGTCGCCCGGGTTGATCTGTGTGGTATTGGTGTCGTACGTCGCGCGCTCGAACATGCCGAGGGCGAGCCCGCCCGGGCCCGGCGTCTCGATACGCTCGAACGTGCCGTTCGCCCGGCGAATGATCGGCGGCAGATGTCCGGCGTTCACGTACTGCAGCGCGCCGGTGCGCGGGTCGTACAGACCGTAGAACAACGTGATGAAGCGCGAGGCCGGACTGTGACGCGCCACCTGCACGTTGAGCCGCGCGAGCAGGCGCGCTGATTCGAGGCCCTCATCGACGAGCGTGCGCAGCATCGCGACGAGCAGCGCCATCAGGAGCGCGGCCGGACTGCCTTTCCCCGCGACGTCGCCGAGCGCGATCACGAGCCGGCCGTCGGGCCGATCGAGGATGTCGTAGAAATCGCCGCCGACCGTATTCGCCGGGCGCGTGACGCCGCAGACGACCGCGTCGCCGGCCTGGCGCAAGCCCCCCGGCAGCATCGCGAGCTGGATATCGCGCGCGATCTCGAGATCGCCTTTGAGCGACAGGCGATCGGCGACTTCCATCAAGATCAGCAAGTTGACCGCCGCAAACCCGAGAAACAGCCACATCGTCCCGTCGACCCACACGGGCGCGAGGATGTAGACGGAGAACGGGAAGAGCAGCACCTTCACCGGCCCAAAGCCGCGAAAGAGCTGCAGCATGCCGACGAGCGTGGCCGCGACGCCGAACGCGTAGAGCACGCGGCGCGCCGGCGACAGGCGCATCGCGAACTCGGTGAAGATCAGGCGCGCGTAAATCGGCCAGCGCCGGTACCAGGGCTCGGCTGCGAGCTTCTCGGTGTCGATGTGACGCGCGAAGTAGCGATAGGCCTCCGGCGTATCGCGCGTGAACAGCCGCTGAAAATCGTGCGGCGTCAGCCCCTGGGTGTATTGATCGAAAAAGCTCGGGCGACGCATTAATCTACAGATACGACAATAGAAGATTTTGGGATCGCACCATTGAGCATAGATGGCGGGATTCCGACATCTTCAATGCTTGACTAGCCCCAACTCCCTGCCGACTTTTTCGAATTTCTCGAGCGCGAACTGCAGCTCGTCCTTCGTATGCGCCGCCGTGACGATCGTGCGGACGCGCGCCTTGTCGCGCGCGACCGTCGGAAACGCGATGCCCTGAGCGAAGACGCCTTCGGCGAACAGCCGATCGGACAGCTTCATGGCGAGGCTGCCCTCGCCGGCGATGACCGGCGTGATCGGGCCCTCGCTGAGGCCCGTGTTGAGGCCAAGCTTGGCGAGGCCAGCTTTGAAGAAGCGCGTGTTGTCCCAGAGGCGCTCGATGATTTGCGGCTCGTTCTCGAGAATGTCGAGCGCGGCGATGCACGTCGCGGCGACCGACGGCGGATGCGACGTCGAGAACAGAAACGGCCGCGCCCGGTGATACAGAAAATCGATCAGGGACTTCGATCCGGCGACGTAGCCGCCGAGCGCACCGACGGCTTTCGACAGCGTGCCGACCTGGACGTCGACGCGGCCGTGCATGTTGAAGTGATCGACCGTGCCGCGGCCGTGCTTCCCGAACACGCCGCTCGCGTGCGCATCGTCGACCATCATGATGCAGCCGAATTCTTCGGCGAGGGCGCAGAGCTCGGGCAGCGCGCCGAGATCGCCGTCCATGCTGAAGACGCCGTCGGTGATGAGCAGCTTGCGCTGCGTCTTCGGCAGGCTTTCGAGAATCGTCCGCGCCGCGGCGACGTTCTTGTGCGGAAAGACTTTGATCGTCGCCTTGCTCAATCGCGCGCCGTCGATGATGCTCGCGTGGTTCAACTCATCCGAAATGATCGCGTCGTCTTTCGTGAGGATCGCCGATACCGTGCCGGCGTTCGCCGCGAAGCCGCTTTGAAAGACGACGACGGCTTCGACGCGCTTGAACGCCGCGAGCCGCCGCTCGAGCTCCATGTGGATTTCCATCGTCCCCGCGATCGTGCGCACGGAGCCCGATCCGACGCCGAGCTCTTTGAGCGCCTCGAGCGCGCGCTCAATGAGCTTCGGATGGGTCGTCAAGCCCAGATAGTTGTTCGATGAGAGATTGACGACGGATCGGCCGTCGAATGTCGAGGTCGCCTGCTGGCGGCCTTCGAGGATGCGCAGATGTCGATAGACGCCCTGCGCGCGAAGCGCGTCGAGCTCGGTGGACAGATAGGTGAGAGGATCGGGACGCATCGGCAGAGTATATGAAAGTCGGGAAGTCGGGAAGTCGGGAAGTCGAGAAGTCGGGAAGTCGGGAGCGACTAGCGCGGCGCGAGGTTCGGCGGAAGCTGCAGCAGGACGTCGAGGCCGGACTGACCGATCTTTGTCGCGCCGAGCGATTCGAGCCAGCTCACGATTGCCTGTCCGCGTCCGTCCGGGAACGCGCCTTGGTGGACGAGCGCGTGTGTCGCGCCTGACGAAGCGAGCGACCGGCGTACGGTGTCGGGATTCTCGGGCGCCGCCGACAGCACGGTCGCGCGCTCCGCGTAGCCCGGCGGGAAAAATCCTGAGTAGCCGTTGACGATCGGACGCCGATGGAGGCCCGCATAGAACGTCGCCTGAATGTCGTAAGCCTCTTCGCCGAACGGAAACTCGATCAACACGACATCCCCCGGGAGCGATTTGACCGCTGCGTACAGCGGGTTCAGATTCTTGCCGATGGCCGGCACGCCAGGCGCGACCAGCGTTTGCGGGATGACGCGCTGATCGAGCGCCATTGGCGCGAACCAGCTCTCGGCCAGCATGGCCACGATGCCGGCGCAGACGACGGCGGACCCGGTGCGGGAGCCGAGCGATCCGATTACCGTCGATGCGCCGGCGCCCGCAAGGATCGCCAGCGCCAGCGTGACGATCGTGAGAAATCGCGCGGGCACACGCAGTCCGTCGAAACCCGGGACGTGCGCGAACATCCACGCGTACGGTCCGTGTCCGACCAGGTGTCCCATCGCGAAGATCGTCGGACCGAACGACAGCAGCGCTGCGGCAGCGGCGACGACGATCCAGAACAGCGTTGACGTGCCGCTCGGATCGCCGCCGGCCACCAGTCGCGTCAGTGCCGCAAGCGCGATACCGGAGATCACCGCGACCCACATGAGGCTCGTGCCGTCCTGCACGGTGATCAAGCTCGACGCGGCGTGCAGCACCAGTCGCCCGTTGACGAAAATCACGAGCGTTCCGGCGAGCGAGATGACGAATGTCGCCGCGGCCAGCGACCAGACCGCCAGTCGCTCCGTTGACGTCCACGCTCGACGCGACCACGCGCTTCCCGCCGCCGCCACGACAGCGACGACGCCGAAGGCGAGGATCGTGAATCCTGGAAATCCCTCGCCCTCGGGTTTCGGGTAGCCGGAGAGGTGCGGTCCGAGCAGCCGCGCGCTCGGCGCGATCGTCGCGAACGCATGCGTGTCGGCGGCAAACATGGCCGCGTCGTCGAGCGACCGCGATCCCGCGACGCCGCTGCGCTGCAGCTCGATATACGGATATAGAAACGGTGCGAGCACCAGCGCGACGCCGGCTGCCGCGATCGCCAGGCGCGTCCAGATTCGCCAGTCGCGAATCAAGTGTTGACGCACGATCTCGTACATCCCGTACGCACCAAAGACGGGCGCGAAAAACATCAGGAAGTACCCGCACGACAGGCCCTGCACGACGAACGCCGCCGCGCCTCCCGCGAGCGCGCGCGTGCGTCTCGTCTCGAAGAATCGCCGAAGGCCGAGCAGCGCCAGCGGCATCCATCCCACCGACATCACTTGCAGGTGGGGAAACTGCCCGAGCCGGTACGGCGCGTACGCAAACGCGAGGCCCGCAAGAAATGCCGCCAGCGGCCGGCGCGTGACGTCCCGCACGAAGAGGTACATGCCGAGGCCGGCGATGACGAACGTCGAGAGGAACAGCAGGTTGTAGCAGAGAAAGACGTTGCCGCCGAGCGCATAGACCGGCAGCGCCTGGAGCATCTGCGGCGTGAAATGCTCGGAGTACGCGATCGTGTGCGGCGCGGGATAGAAGATGTTGCCGTTCCAGTAGTTCGCGAGTGCGTCGACGTGACCGCCGAGCGCCCTGAGCACCTGGCCGCTCGTCCACATCAACACCCAGCAGATGAAGAGCGAATCACCGAGATCGGACGCGATGTGCGTCGCCGGGTGACGCATGAGCGGCCACGTCATCACGGTCGCAGTGATCGTGTACGCGAGCGCGACCGCGGGGCCGCCGGTGAGCTGTGGACGCCGCCAGGCGGGAGCGCGTGTCATCTCAGCTGCAGCAATCGATTGCCATCGTCGCTCGCGACGATGGTCGCGCCGTGACCGACGAGCCAGTCGGTGATCTCATGCCCCCGGCCATTGAGGTACGCGGACTCGTGGACGATCGCGAGCGTCGCGCCCGAGCCCTGCACCGCCTTGTACGCGGTGTCGAGATCGGCCGGGATGTGATCGAGGAACGTCGCGCGACGCAAGAACGACTCTGGGAAGAATCCGGAGTAGCCGTTCACGAGCGGCCGTCGATGGTAGCCGGCATAGTACGTCGCGAGAATGTCGTACGCCGGCTCGCCGAACGGAAACTCGATCAACACCGAGCCCGGCGTGTCACGAACGCGCTGGTAGAGCGGGCTCATGTCGCGTCCCGTGGCGAGCACGGAAGGGGTTGGTGCGTAGCCGTGCACCGCGAGCGGTGCATTCGTCGGCAGCGGCACGACCGATCCTTCCGCCAGCATGACCGTCGACGCGACGCCAAGGAGCGCGAGAGCCGTCCGCGCGCGAACTCTCGACAAGATTTCGGCGGCGCCCAGCCCGGCCAGCACCGAAAGGAAACACGCGACGAGCATCAAGTACCGCGCCGGCACGCGCACGCCGTTGAATCCTGGAACGTACGCGAAGAGCAGTTGGTACGGCCCGTGACCGACAGGGCGTCCGGCCGACAGCACGTCCGGCCCGAGCGCGAGCAGTGCGGCCACGACGACCGC
>CAYQRM010000085.1:0-17372 GCA_964419785.1 uncultured Solibacteraceae bacterium
TTTGACGAACGTGGTGCCGCCGCCGGTCGATGACACGGTGATCGTGAACGAGGCCGGCACGCTGACCGTGACGCTCGTCGGCGCCGTGATGCCGAGCAGAATCTGATTGGCGAGCGTGACGTTGACCGTGCCAGTGAGCGATGCGGTCGCTCCGCCAGATGACGCTGTGACCGTGGCCGCGGTCGACGTCGTGAGTTGGGTCGTCGCGCTGCCGCTCGCATCAGTGATGACGGTCGTCGCCGAGAGCGACCCGGCGGTCGTGCTGAAGCTGACGGGCACGCCGAGCAAGCCGTTGCCTTGCTCGTCCTGGACGAACGCGATGATCGTCGTCGTGCCGCCCGTGGACGGAAGAGCCTGCGGATTCGCGGTGACGGCGATCCGGTTCGCGCCCGCGGCGCCGATCGCGACCGTCATCGTTTTCGACGCAGCTCCGGAGATCGCCGTGATCGTCGCCGTGCCCGAGCGACCGTCGCCTGAAAGCGTCACGACCGCTTTACCGTCGTGCGTTTCCACGGTGGACGGCTGAATCTGTCCGAGGGTCGTCGTAAAGGACACCTGGGTGCCGTTTTGAACAGGTGTGCCGGCGCCGGGTGTGACTGTCGTCGAGTTTCCAGCGCCGTTCGATTCGCCGCCTTCGATCACGACGGCGGTAATCTGGGTGCTGCCGTTGACCGGCAGGGTATTGGTCGAGGCGATCAACGTGATCGTCGAGCCCGACGGGGCTGTCAGGGGCATCTTGTTGCATGCCACACCCGATAACCCCAGAATGAGGGCCGCCGCGACGAAAATGCCGCCCACCCGGAGGTCAAGGCGGATGGTAGAGAAAGGGCGAACCATGTGGGCGAGTAAGTATAATAGTCTCATGGACTTAGCCGGTCAAGGCGCCTCTGGCCAATCGCGCCCCGGTCGCCCCAACTTGGACGACGGCGGGTACATTCTGGCCGTCCTTCTTATCGGCATGGCCATCGCTGCAGTTTGGATGAGCGCTGCAATTCCTGCCTGGCGCCAGCAGGCGACCCGGCAGCGGGAGCTGGAGCTCATCTTCCGCGGCGAGCAGTACGCCCGATCGGTCGCGCTCTATTACGTCAAGAACTGCACGCTGCCGACGAACGTCGACGACCTCGTCGCGAGGAAGTTTCTCCGCAAGAAGTGGAACGACCCGATTACCAACGATGACTTCATCATCATTCCGGGCAATCCGCAGGGCGGAGGCGGACTGCCGGTGCAAGGTGGGACGCCTGGCCGCGCCGGAGCGCCAGGCGCGACGGGGCAGCCGGGCCGCGCCGGGGCGCCCGTGTCGATCGGCGGAGGCGGCGCGCCGGTTTCTATCGGTGGAGGCCCAACGGGCGGCGCGCAGTCGCCTCGGCCAGGAACGATCGGCGGGTCGCCGATGGGCGGCGTGCCGGGAACCACTGGCCAAACGACGGCCGGCAGCGGCATCGCGGGCGTGATGAGCAAAAGCACCGCCGCATCGATCATCGTCTACAACGGCCAGCAGACGTACCAAGGCTGGCAGTTCCTCTATCAAGCGCAGCTGCAGAAGATGGGGCAGCAGCCTCAGTGCAACGGAGGACAGCCCGGCGCGCCAGGGGCGCCGGGACGCGGCAATCAGCCCGGTCAGCAGGGTCGCGGAGACGGCCGCGGCGGACCGACTGGTCCGGCGATCGGCGGAGGGCCGGGACGACCGGGCGGACCAGGACGCGGCGGACCGGGCGGTGATGGTCGTGGTCCCGTCACCACGACGCCAGGCGTTGGCCGAGGTCGCGGCGGAGATTAAAACGCCGGGTGTCTTTTTAGAGGACATGTCCTCCAAAAAGACACCCGGCGTCTTTTTCACAGCGCGCTCATGACGGCGTCGTGCAGCTTCGGGCGCAGCGCGATGAGCGCGTCGTTCTCGCGCGTCGGGTGGACGCGGTTCGTGAGCCAGACCACGTAGACGTCTTTTTCCGGATCGATCCACATTGACGTTCCCGTAAAGCCCGTGTGGCCGATCGCGCGCGGTGACATACGCGTGCCGCACGACGAGGTCGGCAGCATCGTGTCCCAGCCGAGCGCGCGCGAGCTGCCGGGCACGCTCGATCGAGCGGCGAAGCGGCGCATCTCATCGGGCCGGCCGAGCGCGGTCGGTGACTGAAACGTGGTGAGCACGATCTGCGCGAACCGGCCGACCGCGCCCGTCGTCCCGAAGAGTCCTGCGTGACCGGCGACGCCGCCGAGCGCCGCCGCGTTCTCGTCGTGCACTTCGGCATGCGTTGCCAGCCCGCGCGACTCGTCCACCTCCGTGGGCGCGACGCGCGACCGCCAGTCGGCCGGCGGCAGATACCGGACTTGGCCGCTCATGCTCGACGACAACGGCGCGAGTTGGCGATCGAGCGTCGTGCCACCGCTGTCCTCGAGCAGAAACCCCAAGAGAATGAAGCCGACGTCCGAGTAGAGCGCCGCGGTGCCCGGCGGACGCTCGAGCGGAAGCTGTCTGATCTCGCGCTCGAAGGCCGCGCGAGTGTGCGCGTGCTGCCAGAGCTTTGCGTGCGCGGGGAGTCCGGACGAGTGATCGAGAAGGTGACGCACGGTGATTGCCGCGCGATCGCCGTCGCTCCAGCCGTTCAAGCGATCGGCGAGACGTGTCTCGAGGGAGAGCCGACCCTCGCGCACCGCGCGCATCACAAGCGACGTCGTCGCAATGACTTTCGTGAGCGATGCGAGATCGAAGATCGTGTCGAGCCGCGCGGCAGGAGCGCCGGCGTCGTACGTCATACGTCCGAACGCTTCACGCCAGAGCGGGCCGCGGAGTCGGCCGACTTCAACGACGGCGGCAGGATACGCACGCGCCGCCAGTCCCGCGAGAATGACCTCGCGCGCCGCGCCCATTCGTGCGATGTCGGCGGATAGCGGTGTTTCGAACGGCATTCCTCAACGGGACGAATCGCCGGCGGGCGGCTCGAGCACGGCAGGACGGAGCGCCGTCAGATACGTGGACGGGCGCCCGGAAGATCCGATCAGATTGTCGTACGAGAAGACGACGAAGCCGCCGGCGCCGGCGCGACGCGCGAGCCGGAGTCGATCGGCCGTCGTGGCCACCGGGAGCTGAAACGCGCCGATGCCCGCCCAAATCGGCGTATCGCGCGCGGCGCTCTTGGCGCGCGCGAGCAAGTCCGAGAACTCCTGGGCGTCGACGGTGTACAGCATCGGACAGAGCGCGTCGAACACACCCGCCGACGACCAGCCGCGCCAATCCTGGAAGCGATAGGCGAGCGATTCATCGGCGTTCTTCCCGACTGCGGCCGTCACGAGCACCTGCGGCCTCGCCGCGCGAGCCGCCTGCGCCAGCCGCGTCGCGAGCGCCGTGAGCCGGTCGCGTCGAAACGTCGTCCAGCCCTCGGGCAGATAGTTCGTCCAGATCGCAGGCTCGCTGGCCGCGCGTGCGTCGAGCCGTTGTCGCTCCGCTGCGGGCACTTGCGAAGCGTGCTCCGCGCGGAAGGCTGCGAGTGTCGTCCGGCTGTAGTCGAACGCGTCTGACGGGAAGCGCAGGTAATCGAGGTGGATCCCGTCGACCGCGTACTTCGTCGCGATTTCACTCACGACGCTTGTCAGGTACCGCTGGGCGTCTTCCGAAATCGGCGACAGGTACAGACCTTCGATCTGCGCCGAGAGCGGGCGCGTCCATCGCGCGAGGTCGGCGACGTACTCGGGCGATTTCGGATCGACGCTGCCGAGCGGTCCGGCGAGCGCGTTCGGCACCATCAGCCATTCTGGATGACGAAAGACGACGTGGCTGCGCGAGCGGGGAAGTGTGGCCGCGCTCGCGACGAAGTTCACGTTGATCCACGCGTGCACACGCAAGCCCGCGCGATGCGCGACGTCGAGCGCGGTCGCGAGCGGATCGAAACTCGCCGGCGCGGCGTCGAGTTCGGACGCGCGCGGCTCGATCGCGCTGTTGTAGAACGCTTCGCCACGCGCGCGGACCTGGACGAACACCGTGTTGAATCCGCCATCGCGCGCGGTGTTGACCATCGCCGCGATCGCATCCGGTGACACGAGCGATGCGTGCTGGACCCAAAGGCCGCGAACTTCGTCGGCCGCAGCTGCGGCCCGGGTCGCGTGAGCGCCGACGGCGCTGGCGACAATCACGCTCGACACGATGGCGACGACGATTCGGACAAGTCGCGACATGCGATCTGTGCAGCGTACGCAGCGCATCCGCCTGGTGTCAACGAAAAATGCGATAGATTCTTGCCATGTTCGTGCTTGGCATCGACGCGGGCGGCACGAAGACCGTGTGTTTGCTCGCCGACGAACACGCCAACGTGCTCGCCGAAGCGCGCGGCCCGGGCGCCAACCTCCAGGCCGGCGGCGAGCTCGAGGTCGAGAAGGCGTTGCACGCGGTGATGGCGGAAGCTCTCGGCCGCGATCGCGCGGTCCGGCCCAACGCGATCTGCTGCGGGATGGCCGGCGTCGATCGACCCGAGGACACGGCGATCATCCGGACGATCCTCATGCGCATCGGTCAGCGAGCGGATCTGCTCATCGTCAACGACGCGCTCATCGCGCTCGAGGCCGGGGCGCCCGGCGAAGCGGGCGTGGTCGTCGTCGCGGGAACAGGGTCGATTGCCTACGGCCGCGACGCGCAGGGGCGCGCCGCACGCGCGGGCGGCTGGGGACACGTCCTCGGCGACGAGGGGAGCGGGTATTGGCTCGGACGACAGGCCCTGCAAGCCGTGGTAAGGGCCTCGGATCGGCGCGGGCCGGCGACGTCGCTCACACCGCGCGTGCTCGCGCACTACCGAGTCGCGCGGGCGCAGGACCTCGTGCACGAGATCTACTACGGCGGAGCGCGCCCATCGGCGATCGCGACGCTTGGCGCGCTTGTCGAGAGCGCGGCCGGAGACGGAGACGAGGTCGCGCGGCAGATTATTGAAACGGGCGCGGCCGAGCTCGCCGCGGCCGCCGGTTCCGTCGCGACGCGATTGCGTCTTGACGGCTGTCCGGTCGTGCTCGCCGGCGGTATGTTTCGCGCGGTGCCTCGGCTCCGCAAAGGGCTCGAGGCACGTCTCGCGAAATCGCTGCCGCACTCGACAACTCGGCCGCTCACCGTCGAGCCGGCACTCGGCGCAGTGCGACTCGCGATCCAGCTCACGGCCGGCCGCGTTGTGGTTCCCGCTTATCTCGACGGCGGCGGATGATGCGCGTCGTGATTCATCGATCGGCGGAAGCCGCCTCGCGTGGGCTCGCCGATTTTCTCGCGCGGACGCTGCGTCGCGCGCCGACGTCTGTGTTGGGCTTGCCGACCGGACGCACGCCGGTGCCGCTCTACGCCGAGCTCACGCGGCTCTATCGCGCCGGCCGCGTCGATTTTCGCCACGCGACGACCTTCAATCTAGACGAGTTCGTCGGACTCGGGCCGCGCGATCCGCAGAGCTATCACGCGTTCATGCGGCAACACCTGTTCGCGCACGTGAACCTGGCGCCCGCGCGTATCGAGTTTCTGAACGGGCGCGCGCGTGATTGGCGAAAAGAGGCAGCGCGTTACGAGCGCAGGCTTGTCGCAAGGGGCGGACTGGATCTCGTCATCCTCGGCATCGGGCAGAACGGCCACATTGGATTCAACGAGCCGGCGCCGGCGCTCGAGGCGCGGACGCATCTCGTGACGTTGCGACCGGCGACACGCCGCGCCAATGCATGGCTCTTCGACAAGCCGCGTCAGGTACCGCGGCGCGCGCTCTCGATGGGCATCGGGACGATCCTCAGCGCGCGGGGAGTCGTGCTGCTCGCGACGGGCCGCTCGAAAGCGTCGATCGTCAGGCGCGCGCTCGAGGGACCGATCACCACGCGCGTGCCCGCATCGCTCCTGCAACTTCATCCGAACGTCGTCGTCGTGCTCGATCGCGACGCGGCGGCGAAGCTGTGACAACTCGCTCTTGCGATCAAGTGCTCTCGACGTCCGGCTTCCGGGCGAGCAGTTTGCGCAACGTCGGCTCGAGATTTTCGCCGAGCGCTTCGCGGATCGAGTCGTTCGCGCGCTTGAGGCGTCGCAGCGACTGGGAGTAAGACAGCCCGGCCTTCTTCATCACGATCGCCGCCTTCACGTTCCACTTCGCGTCCTTCAGAAGCTCACCAGCTTCGTCCTGCGTGATACCGGTGACCATGGCGACGATGCGCTGCGCGCGATCGCGAAGCTTCTCGGAGCCCGTCTGGACGTCCACCATCAAGTTGCCGTAGGTCTTGCCGATGCGGATCATCGCCAGCGTGGTGAGCATGTTCAGCACCATCTTCGTGGCAGTGCCCGCCTTGAGCCGGGTCGATCCCGCGATGACTTCGGGGCCGACCGCGGGCGCGATGATCAAGTCGACGAAGTTCTGCAGCTCCGTACCCGGCCAGCAGGTGACGAAGATGATGCGCGCGCCTTTCTTGCGCGCGCCAGTCAGCGCGCCGCGCACGAACTGCGTGATGCCGCTGGCCGAGACGCCGATGATGACGTCGCGTTTCGAGACGCGCAGCTGTGACACGATCCGCGCGCCTTCTTCGAAGTTGTCCTCGACGCCTTCGCGCGCGCGAAACACGGCGTCCTGACCGCCGGCCATGATGGCCTGCACGAGCTTTGGCGACGTGCCGAAGGTCGGCGGCATTTCTGCAGCCTCGACAACGCCGAGCCGCCCGCTCGTGCCTGCGCCGACGAGAAACAGCCGGCCGCCTTTGCGCAACGCCTTGGTGATGATTTCGACGCCGTGAGCGATACGCTCGCGCTCGCGCTGCACAGCCTGCACGACCTTGCGATCCTCGCCGCTCACGACGTCGACCATGTCGAGCACGGACATCGTGTCGATCCCAAGGGTTGCGGGGTTGATCGCTTCGGTTGGCAGATCTTGCCACTTCGAGTGGTACGGCATACTTCGCGCGCCTTGAAGGAGGCTTAGCGTACTCAGTTAGGGTGAGGACTGCAATCACTGTCCGGCATTGAGCCCCGAGGCCGATCGTGGTGTGATGAGCGTCGTGAAACGCGCGTCGGGCGCACGCCGACCCACCGCCAGGCCCGATTCGGTCGATCGCCCTCCAATGGCGATCGTCCGTTATTTCCGGCACGTCGAGGTCGAACGGCGCATGGCGGCGAACACGCTCGAGGCGTACCGCCGCGATCTGACGCGGCTGGCGGAATTTGCGGCCGGCCGCGACCGCCGAATCGAGGCGCTCGATCGCGCCGACCTCGAGGCGTTCGTTCGCGAGACGATGGCAAGCGGGTTGTCGCCCACGTCGACGGCGCGCCTGGTCGCGTGCGTTCGCGGGTTCTATCGCTTCCTGCGACTCATCGGCGAGGTGCCGCAAAATCCGGCGGACGATCTGCACGCACCGCGCACCCTGACATCGCTCCCGCACTCGCTGGCGTTCGAAGAAATCGAAGCGCTCCTCGCCGCGCCAGACACGTCGACCGCGCGCGGCCTTCGCGATCGCGCGCTCATCGAAGTCCTGTACGCCACGGGGCTGCGCGTGTCAGAGCTCGTCGGCCTTCGCCTCGCCGACCTCCGGCTCGGCGAGGGCTTCATCAAGTGCATGGGGAAGGGGAGCAAGCAGCGCATCGTGCCGATCGGCGACACGGCGACGCAGTGGCTCGAGCGATATCTCGCCGATGCGCGGCCCGTGCTCACCAAACGCCGCGAGACGCCGTGGGTGTTCGTGAACGCTCGTGGCGGCGCGCGACTCTCACGTCTCGGTTTTTGGAAACTGTTGAAGGCTTACGGTCGTCGCGCGGGCGTGCGCGGCCGACTCAGCCCCCACGTGCTGCGCCACTCGTTCGCGACGCACCTGCTCGAGCGCGGCGCGGACCTCCGGTCCATCCAGGCGATGCTCGGCCACGCCGACCTCTCGACGACGCAGATCTATACTCACGTTCTGGAGGCGCGTCTGCGCCAGGTGTACGACAAGTTCCATCCACGCGCATAGATATTTGACCGCCGCGTGCGCCTCTGGTACTGTTAACTGTTTCGCGGGAGCAGTTCGCCCCGCCTGTAAGGAGTCGCTACATGGGGCGCAACGGCCGCCATCTGTTCACGTCCGAGTCCGTCACCGAAGGTCATCCCGACAAAATCGCCGATCAGATTTCCGACGGCATTCTTGATTCCATCCTCGCGCAGGACCCGGTCGCGCGCGTCGCGTGCGAAACGCTCGTCACCACGGGCCTCGCGATCATCGCCGGCGAGATCACGACCAACTGCTACGTCGACTTTCAGAGAGTCGTCCGCGAAGTCATCAAGGACGTCGGCTACACACGCGCCAAGTACGGCTTCGACTACGAAACGTGTTCCGTGCTGTCGTCGATTCACGAGCAGTCGCGCGATATCGGCCAGGGCGTGGACACCGGCGGCGCCGGCGACCAGGGCCTGATGTTTGGCTTTGCGTGCACGGAAACGCCGGAGCTGATGCCGCTGCCAATCATGCTCGCGCACAAGCTTGTGCGCGGTCTCTCCGAGATTCGTCGCGCCGGCGTGGTCGACTATCTGCGTCCGGACGGCAAATCGCAGGTGACCGTCGAGTACGAAGGGACGCGGCCCGTGCGCATCGACGCGATCGTGCTGTCCACGCAGCACAGCCCGACCGTCACGCAGGACACAATCCGCGAAGACCTGGTCGAGCGCATCATCAACAAAGTCATTCCAGCCGAGCTCATCGACAAGAAGACAAAGGTCTACGTGAATCCGACCGGACGCTTCGTGACCGGCGGTCCGCACGGAGACGCCGGTGTCACCGGCCGCAAGATCATCGTCGACACGTACGGCGGCGCGGCCCCGCACGGCGGCGGCGCGTTCTCAGGCAAGGATCCCACGAAGGTCGATCGCTCGGCGTGCTACCTCGCGCGGTACATTGCGAAGAACGTCGTCTCGGCCGGCCTCGCGGACCGCGCGCTCGTGCAGCTCGCGTACGCGATTGGCGTCGCCGAGCCCGTCTCGATTCTCGTCGACACGGGCGGCACGGGCCGCATCGCCGACGACAAGCTCGTCGAGCTCGTGCGCAGCCATTTCAAGCTGACGCCGCGGGGCATCATCGAAGCGCTCGATCTGCGCCGGCCGCTGTACCGCAAGACGGCGGCGTTCGGCCATTTCGGCCGTACCGAGCCCGAGTTCACCTGGGAGCGGACCGACCGGGCGAGCGCGCTGCGCGCCGACGCCGGCCTGTAAACCACCTGGACGCCGGCGAGGACCTCGCCGGCGTCCGTTTTCACTCGCGCCGTGTCGCGCCTCCTGCGATCGCTCGCGCTTGTCGCCGCCGCTGTGCTGACGGCGCTCTGCGGGTTTGTCGGCGTGACGCTGCCGCCTCGCACGGCGTCGCTCGCCGCGACCGTGCCGCCGACGATCGTGTTCGGCGCGTACCACATCCACACCAATCGATCCGACGGGTCGGGCACGCCCGACGATGTCGCGCTCGACGCGTCGCGGGCGGGACTCGCGTTTGTCGTCTTGACCGACCACGGCGACGCCACGCGCGCCCCCGACGCGCCGGTCTATCGCCACGGCGTGCTCTGCATCGACGGCGTCGAGATCAACACCTCTGCGGGCCATCTCGTCGCCCTCGGCATCGATCACGCGGCACCGTATCCGCTCGCCGGCGACGCGCGCGACGTGCTCGACGACGTTCATCGTCTCGGCGGGTGGGGCATCGTCGCGCATCCTGATTCACCGAATCCCGATCTGCGCTGGCGCATGTGGAACGTGCCGTACGACGGCGTCGAGTGGCTCAACGCCGATTCGGAGTGGCGCGGCAAAAAAGCGTCAGTGCTTGCGGGCACGGCGCTTCGCGCGCTCGTGCGGCCGCCCGAAGCCATCGCCTCGCTCTTCGCGCGGCCGAGTCGAACGCTCCAACGCTGGGACGCGGCGACCGAGGCGCGTCCCATCGTCGGGCTCGCGGCGGTCGACGCGCACGCGCGCTTCGATTGGCGTCCCGCCGAGCCGCGCGCAGCAACGCTCGTCGCACGCCCGCGCTACGAGGACATGTTCCGGACGCTCGTCCAGGCCGTCGTCCTCGATCGTCCGCTCAGTGGACAGGCCGCCGACGATGCCGCGCGCGTCGGCGCGGCGCTCCGCGGCGGCCACACGTACTCCTCCGTTCGGGCGTTCGCTCAGCCAGCCGTGCTCGATTTCTTTGCGATGCAATCCGGCGGGACGACGCCCATGGGCGGACGGCTGATCGACATGGGGCCGATGGTGCTGCACGCGGGCGTTGAGGGCGTGCCCGACGCAAACGTCGTGGTCCTGCACGATGGCTCGGTCGTCGCGAGAGGGAAGGGCAAAGTCGAGGTCACGAGTCCGCCGTCGCCGGGCGCGTACCGCGCCGAGGTGTACTACCCCGGATTCAGCGTGCCCTGGATCGTCTCCAATCCGATCTACGCCGATCTGCCGACCGCGCCACCATCGGTCGTCGCCTCGAGCGTGCCGCGCGCCGCGCTGCCGATCGCGGTCGATGCTGGATGGCGCACGGAGAATGACAACGCGTCCACCGCGTCGATCAGAACGGACGGACACGGCGTCGAGCTGACGTACGCGCTCGGCGGCGGGCCGTCCGCTGGCCAGTACGCGGCCGCGGTCACAGAAGTGAGCGCGGCGGAGGCGTTCGACGGCATGACACTCGTCGCGCACGCGGATCGTCCAACGCGCGTCTCCGTGCAGGTGCGATTCCTCGGCGGTCAGCGGTGGCGACGGTCCGTGTATCTCGACGAGACGACCCGCACGATTTCGTTTCCGCTGGAGGAATTCGAGCCGGCAGATCCCGCGTCGGTCCTGCGGCCCACTGCCGCCCGCATTCGCAGCGTGCTCGTCGTTGTCGATACGTTGAACACGCGGCCGGGAACGCGCGGCGTTGTCACGGTTATCGGGTTGTCGTTGATCAAAGCGCCCGCCGACAACGGCGGTCCGCTCACGTCCGAACGGTAAGCACCAGATACAGCGCGCCGGCGAGGAACAAGATGTTCGCGGCCCACGCCGCGAGCGACGCCGGGAGCACGGCCGCGGCGCCCATCGCCACGAACACTGTCATCAAGAGCCAGTAGGCGATCGCGAGCACCAGCGCGAGGCCGATGCCGTAGAGCGCGCCGCGCCTTCCGGTCGAGACGCCGAACGGCACGCCGAGCAGCGTCATGACCAGCGTGACGAGCGGGAACGCGAGCTTGCGGTGCAGATCCACTTTCTGCGCCGACACGCTGAAGCCGCTCGCGCCGAGCCGCGCGATGTAACTGCGCAACTGTCCGTAGGTCATCATCTCGGCTTCGACCTGCGCCGAGTTGAACTGGTCGGGCTGGTCGAGCTTCAAATTGCGCGTGGTGAACGGCTCGCGCGGCGCTTTCGGCGCGCCGTCGAAGTGCTGCACCCAGCCGTTGTCGGCTTGCCATGCGCCGATCGGCGCTCGATACACCGCGCGCGTCGCGAACGTGTGCGAGGAAAGACGATAGGGCGCGGTCGTCGTGTCGAATACCGAGACGTCGTAGAGCGACGCGCGGCGAGGCTCGTACGCGAGGTAGTAGTACAGCTGCCCGTGCTCGCCGACGAGCCAATTGCGATTGGCGACGTCGACGGTGTGCGGCGGCCGGCCGTGGATGATGTCGTTCAGTGCGTCCGCGCGACGCTTCGAAGGCGGCAGCACCTGCTCCTGCATCACGAACAGCACCGCGCTGCCGAGAATCGCGAGCGCGAGGAGCGGAATCGCGGCGCGGTAGAGACTCACGCCGCACGCGCGCATCACCGTCAGCTCGCTCGACCGCGTAAGGCCGCCAATCGTCGCGAGCACGGCCACGAGGGTGGCCGTCGGGACGATGTATTCAATGAACTGCGGCGTCGAGTACCAGAGGTACTGCGCGAGGATCGACAGCGTCGCCTGCCCCTTCATGACTTTGTCAGACAGGTCGAGCACCGTGCCGATGTAATACAGACCGAGGAACGCGAGAAAGGCGAGCCCGGCGACTCGAAGGTATTGGCCGCTCACGTACAGGTCGAGCAGTCTGGGTCGCGGGACGGGGAAGTCGGGGAACCGCACCACCACGACGACGCGCGCCGGCACCGGACCGCTCGCGGTCACGCGCGGCCGCCACAGCCACTGGACGATTCGGTCGACCCACGCGGGCACCGACAGGGCGGCGCCGCTCGCATGTTCGCGCCGCCACAGCAGCCACACGCCAAGCGCGCCGAGGACGATGTTGGGGACCCAGCGGGCCCAGACGGGAGCGAGGTGGTCACCTTTCGTCAGGGCTTCGGAGAGCTCGAGCAGGCCGTAGTAGATGAAAATGACGATGAGACCGAGCGTCAGGCCGCCGAGCTTACCCTCCTTGCGCGTGTGCAATCCGAGCGCGAGGCCGATCATTCCGAAGACCAGGCAGGCCGTCGGGAACGAGAACTTCTGGTGCAGGTACATGACGGCTTGCCGCGCCGTCCCGCCGTTCCGCACATCGTCGGCGATCATCTTCCGGAGGTCCGAGATGTACATCTCGGGCAGCCCCTTGTCGACGTTGCCGTTGCCGAAGACCGAGTCGGCCGGAATCTGGATGCGCAGCGGCTCCCGCGTTTCTGACACGTCATAGACGGTCGGATCTGCACCCGGCATGTACCGCCGCGCTTGGTAGAGCCAGAGGTCGACTTGCTGCTTGTCCTGGTCGAGAACGAGATTGCCCGACTCGGCGAGCGTCACGACGGGCCGGCCGGGCTGGCTCGTGTCGGCCACGAAGACCCCTGACCAGCCGCCGCCCGGTCGGTTGCCCTGGACGTATAGGACCTTGCCCGGGAACCCCTCATAGAACTGGCCGGCCTTGATGTCGGTGTCGGTCTGCTGCGCGAGGAGGTGGAACGTGACTTCGCGGAACCTCTGGTTGCCGCTCGGGACCGCCTCGACCATGACGTAGAGGTCCGCGGCCGCGACCAGAATCGCGAAGATGGCGACCGGCCTCAGGAGCCGAAGCGGGTTCACGCCGCACGCGAGGAGCGCGACGGCCTCGCGGTCGCCGGACAACCGGCCGAGCGCCATGAGCAAGCCGGTGAGGAGCGCCATGGGGATGGTCACGCCGAGCGATTGCGGCAGGAGCATCAGGAGGAGGAACCCCACGGTCTGCAGCGGGACGTTTTTCGCCAGCAGGTTCTGCGCGTACAGCAGCATCGGCTGAACGGCCAGCGCGAACGTGAAGACCCCGAGCGCCATGGAGAACGGCCCGAGGATTTCCCGCAACAGATAACGGTCGAGGGTTTTCAGCACGTCAGCGCGATCAGGATATCGGTCCGCGCGCCAATTCGGACGCCGAACGGCGCGAAGGGGCCGGGATTCGGGCGCCCGGAGCGGGGCCGTCGGCCCTCAGCCGTCAGGGTGTGCCCACAATCCGTCCACAGGCCTGTTTGTCTCGGCATTTCTCTAAGGTCTGATAAGATATGTTATGTTTACTTAACTCGTTTGAAACCGCGAATCGGGTCGTCGATTCGACCGGCTGCTCACCGCTGCTCCTTTGGTCCGTTGTTTGCGCTCAGAGCTCTTGCCCCGCCGCTGCGTCACCACAACCAGGCGGTCGGTCGCTCCGGCCGCAACGCCGGCGTCGTACGCGCCGAACCAGGCAACCTGACGGAAGCCGTGACGCGCGAGCAACGCCTGCAGCTCCTCTCGTTGCCAGCACCGCATCACGAAACGATAGTCGCGGATCTCGTGCGTGCCGTTGCCGGTCAGCTCGTGCCGCTCGTTGACCAGCAGCTGGCGCGACTCAGCGTCCGGCGCGGTGATGCTCGTGAAGGTCAACTCACCCCGCGCGGTCGAGACGCGTTTCTTGAAGAGCGGCTCACGCGTCTTCCGTTCCAAAGAGGCGCCCCATTCTCGAACGTCGAGGATCATCACGCCGTCAGGGTGTAACGCCTCGGCGAACGCCGCGAAGATCGCGTCACGACCGGCGTCATCGAGGACGTCGTTGAGGACGCCGCGGCACAGGATCGCGGCGTAGCGCGAGCTCGGCAAATGGGAGATGTCCCCCAGGGCGAAGGTGACGCGGCCGGTCGAACGCTCGACCGCGCGCTCGGCCACTTCGATGAGGTCAGGCGAAAGGTCCACTCCGTGGACGACGTAGCCTCGGCGCGCAAGCTCGATGGCGTAACGACCCGATCCGCAGCCGGCATCGAGCACCTCCGCCCCCGGCGGGATGCCGCGGTCGATCAACCACGCGATGATGACCGCGCACTCCTTGCGAACCGGGCGGTCGACGAGGAGGTCGAACGCCCACGCGAACTCGGCGTAGAAGGGACGACGCGGGGCCTCGTTCATCAGGGTGGTGTGTCTGCCGGCGAAACCAGCGGTGCGCTTCTCGTGACCTCTCCACTACGTCGAGACCAGCGATCTGAGTCTTTGCCGGCCCCAGTATGCCGTGCGAATGCAAAGCAATGAATAGTCATGCCTGCAGCGAGGCCTTTTGGAGATTTGGTTCGAGCCGCTCCAGCGAACGATCTGCCGGCCGACCGGCCTTCATGCCCTCGAGGATCCAAGCTCGTTGCCTCAGCTGTCTGAGCCTTTGTCTGAACCTTTGCGCGAGCCGAACCGAGGGCCGTGCGACTGGCGGCGACGGCCGCTCGGCCGGGCGCGCTATCGAGCTTTGCGCAACTCGGCGATGATCGCCTCGAGCGCGGCAATGACTTCCGTGCGGTCGACGTCGCTGCGCTTGAACTGCAGGCGCAAGTTGAACGCCTTGGTCGGCGGTTTGTACTGGAACACGTAGGCCTTCGGCCGGCCGAACTTCGGTTTGGCGACCGCCTTGCGCGCTTGCTCGCGGGTAATTGCGCCGTCGCGGCCCTCGCGGGTCAATTGCTCGACGAGCGCAATCATTTTCTGGGGCGTTTGTTGCCTAACTACCTGCAAGAGCAATGATTTGGAGGAAATGTCGGCCAGCCGACACAGATTTCGGACCTCCGAGGGCATCTCCGCGAGCGCAAGTGACTCCGTGATCGACGTGCGCGACTTCCCCAGACGCTTCGCAAGGTCCTCATGCGTGTAGCCACACCGCGACGCCAGGTTCGCGAGCGCTTCCGCTTCTTCGAACGGACCCAGATCTTTGCGCTGAAGGTTCTCGACGAGCGCGACCTCGATGATCTCCGTGTCGTCGACGTCTCGAATCACGACCGGCAGTTCGCGCAGCCCGACCTGCACCGACGCCTGATAGCGGCGCTCACCGGCGATGATCTGATACCGGCCGCCGCGCTGCCGGACGATGAGCGGCTCGATGATGCCCTTTTCGGCGATCGAGGCCATCAACTCCGACAGGTCGCCCATGACCTGTCGTGGCTGGTCCGGGTTGGGATCGATCTGCTCGATCGGCACGAGGCGCCCGATTGGCGATCCAGCGGAAGCGGCGAGCGCCTCGACGTAGTGCTCGTCATGGCGCATCCGAAGTGACAACGGCAGACCACGCTTAGACACGGTCCATTACCTCCTCGCAGAGCCGGTAGTACTCGGTCGCGCCAGACGAGTCCGGCGCGAACTTGAAAATCGACTCCTTGTAGGCCGGGCTCTCTTCCAGCCGCACGCTCTTCGTGATGACGGTCCGAAAGACCTTCTTGCCGAATACCTTGTCGATCTGCGTCCTGATGTCGCGGGCCAGGGCCGTCCGCTTGTCGTGCATCGTGATGACGACCCCGAGGATCCGAAGCGTCGGGTTGGCCCGCGCCCGCACCTTCTCGATGGTCTCGAGCAGGTCGTCCGTACCTTCGAGCGCGAAGTAGGAGGACTGAATGGGAATCAGCAGATGCGTCGCGGCGACCAGCGCGTTGACCGTGAGCAGTCCCAGCGCCGGCGGACAGTCGATCACAACGGCCTCGAACTGATCGGCGACCGTGGCCAGCCGGTCCTTCAGCCGGAAGTGCGAATCGAGCTCGCCGACCAGTCGTCCTTCGAGCTTCGCGAGCGCGATGCGCGAGGGCGCGACCCACAGGTTCGGCTGCGCTGTGGGCTTGATGACGTCACCCATCGCGATGTGCGGATCGACGATGGCGTCGTAGACCGAACGCTCGACGCCAGCGATATCCACGTAGGACATCGTGCTGTTGGCCTGCGGGTCCAGGTCGATAAGAAGGGTCTTCTTCTTCCGGAGGGCAAAAGCGGCAGCCAGGTTGATGGCCGTTGTCGTCTTGCCAACTCCGCCCTTCTGGTTGGCGATCGCGATGATCATTTGGGCGCGAACCGGCTGCCCGGTTGGCCCATTCTAGGGACGGGTCTTGGGGCCTGTCAACAAATAAGCCCTACATCTTGTAGCCGAGGTCGTCCGGATCGAGACTTTCCAGCCATTTCTGCAGCCGCTCGCGGTCCGCATTGTCCGAAGACACGTCCACGGACTTGGCCTGATCGAGCACGCGCGTGTCCACGAAGACCGGCGCGCGCGTGCGAATCGAGAGTGCCAGCGCATCGCTCGGGCGGGCGTCCACGAAGAGAACCTCCCCGCCGCGCTTGAGCTCGAGATACGCGTAGAACGTGTTGTCGTGCAGGTCGGTGATGACGACCCGCGTGAGCGACGCGCCAAGCTCCGCGAGCACGTTGCGCAAGAGGTCGTGCGTCATCGGGCGCGGCGCCTGGACGTTCTCGACCTGCAGCGCAATCGCGTTGGCTTCCACCGGACCGACCCAGATCGGCAGCACGCGGTCGCTCGACGGATCGCGCAGGAGCACGATCGGAAGATTCGTGAGGGGGTCCATCATCAGACCCTTAATCGACATTTCGACCAACACGATTCACCCCTTCCGAGCGACCAGCAGGCGGCACGCTTCGCCGCGCAGGCTATGCGGCTCGGCGCTCGTGATGCGTACCGGCAGCAGTTCGCCAACCCAGGACTCGGGGCCCGCGAAGTTGACGACCGTGTAGCCACTGGTGCGGCCAGAGAGCTCCCACGCGCGGCGCTTCGACGGGCCTTCGACGAGGACGTCGACCGTCGTGTCCACCATCGCCCGATTCCACTCTGTCTGGATCTCGGCTTGAAGCGCTTGGAGCGCCAGTATCCGCTTCGTCTTCTCCCCTTCCGGGACGTCGTCCGGGAGCCGCTTGATGGCGAGCGTGTTGGGACGCGGCGAGTACTTGAACGAGTACATCGCGTGGAAGCGCGCACGTCGCACCAGGTCCAGCGTGAGCTCGAAGTCCTCGGTCGTCTCGCCAGGAAAGCCGACGATCATATCTGTTGAGACGGCGAGACCCGGCACTTCGGTTCTCGCGCGGTCGACGAGATCGAGGTACTCCTCGCGCGTGTAGCGCCGCCGCATGGCCTTGAGCACCGCGTCGGACCCCGATTGCACCGGGAGGTGCAGGTGCTTGCAGACCTGCGGGATGTCTCGAATCGCCTCGATGAGCCGCGTCGTGACGTGCCGCGGATGCGGGCTCGCGAAGCGGATGCGGGCGATTCC
>CAYQRM010000086.1:0-13636 GCA_964419785.1 uncultured Solibacteraceae bacterium
TGGTCACGAACGCGAGCAGCCAGACGACGACGGCCGGTACAATCCACATCCACGATCGACGCATGAGTCCTCCTCCTCGGGGCACGACCATGATACCAAGGCCCCTTTAGTAGATCAGCCAGGGTTTGCGCAGCTCGAGAAACGCGCGCGCGTCGGCGTCCGCCCGGACCGACAGATCGGCGGCCGTGAGTCCTCGAGCGAGCCCGTCGCGAAGCGCGGCCGAGCCGTACAGGATGTCAATCGGCGGCTTCTCGTATTCGTACTCGTACGGGGGGTCGCGCCACGCGAACTTGCCGGGTCCCGCGCGCCGGAACGCGTCGATGACGGCGACGCCGACGGCAACCGGCCGAAACGTCGCGCGATCGATCACGTGAATCTGGCACCCTCCGCAGAGCGTGCCGGCATGTTTGTGGAACGTCGGCTCGAACGCGATCGCCCGGAAGTGCACGCCGGGCAGACCGAGCGCGTTAAGCGACGCGGCGAACGGATCGGGATCGACCCACGGCGCGCCGACGAATTCGAACGGCCGGTTGGTGCCGCGGCCTTCCGAGATATTCGTGCCCTCGAGCAGGACCGTGCCCGGGTACACGATCGCGCTATCGAGCGTCGGGATGTTCGGCGACGGTGGAATCCACGTGAGGTCCGTGCGGTCGAAATACTCGTCGCGCGTCCAGCCCTTCATGGCGACGACTTCGAGTTTCGCGCCAAGGCCGAAGTGCTCGTTGAACATTCTCGCGAGCTCGCCGATCGTCATGCCGTGCCGCATCGGGATCGGAAACTGGCCAACGAAGGACGTGAACGCCGGATCCAATCCCGGACCTTCGACGTCGATCCCGCCGATGGGATTCGGTCGATCGCAGACGACGATCGGCAGACCGTGTTTCCGCGCGGCGCGCAGGCAATTCGCCATCGTGTAGATGTACGTGTAGATGCGCGTGCCGACGTCCTGCAGATCGATCACGAGCGCGTCGAGCCCCTCGAGCATCTTCGCCGTCGGCTCGCGCGTCTCGCTGTAAAGCGAGTACACGGGCACGCGGCGTCGTGCATCGGTCGCGTGCGGCGACTCGATCATGTTCTCCTGCAGGTCCGAGTGGAATCCGTGCTGCGGCCCGAAGAGCGCGCCCACGCGCACGCCGGCGGCTTCCGCCCGCTCGGCGACGTGACCGAGCCTCGCATCGACCGACGCAGGATTCGCGACGAGACCGATTGTGCGGCCGCGCAACAGGTCGCGCTCGAAAAGCACGTCGGAGCCCAAAGAAACGGACATGGGCGGCAATTCTAACGGGGTCTGGCCCCGATTGGCGTTCGCCCGGGCCCGACCCCGTTTGCCCGGGTGTGCAGAACGCCGAGTGAGCGTCAGACTTGTCAACGCTTTTTCAGGCGTCGCGCGAGGTGAAGGATGACGAGCGCGTCGCCGTAAGTGTTGCATTGCAACTGCATGGCCTCGGCGCCGTCATTGCCGACCACGACGAGGTGGCGGCCGGTGCGGGCGAGGTCGCGGACGCGATGCCACGGCCACGCGCTGACCCGCGCGCCCGCGAAGATGAGTCGCTCGCCCGTCAGCAGCAACTTGCCCGGCGTCGAGACGTCGCCCGTCAGGCTCACCGGCGTGACGAAATGACAGCGATCGCCGCCAATCACACGATGCTGCGTGACGACGACGGGCAGCGCCTCCGCGGCCGCAATGAGCTCCAGCTGCCGCAGCCCTTCGATCATTTCCTCCTGCCGTTCCGCTTCGTCCGGGTCATGGTCATGGGCCGTGATCCGGGCCGCGAGATCGTCGATGGCGGTGCGGTCCGGAGACTCGGCCGCCCGTTCGGCGTCCCGCCACCACGAATCGTTCGAGGGAAGCGAAGGAGACTTCTTGAAGACTCGCCAGATCACGTCACGGAAGAAATGTTACGGCGGCCTCGAGCAGCTCGTGGATCGCGTGCAACGCGAGCGCGCCGGTGGCCACGACCGAAGCGGTTCCCGCGGCGCGCCACCAGATCGACGCCGGCGGTGGCACGGAGGTCTGGGGCCCGAGGAGCCGGCGCACGCGGCGGTCGAGATTTTCGCCGCGGTACAGCGCACTGGCCGGCACGATGATCGGCGACGAGCCCGGGGGCGCGAGCCGCGCGACGCGCAGCAGTGCTTCGGCCAGCGTCAGCCGGCCGCGATCGCCGAGCACGGCGGCGTGATCGTCGGCGGCTTCCTCGGCCGCGTCATGCCAGGCTGCGACCAGGCGCGTCGCGACCGGCATCCAGGCCAGCAGATCTGGCGAGAGCGCAAGAATCGCGCGCGAGAGATTGTCGCGCCGCAGCAGGTGCCCACGCTCGTGCGCGACGATCGCGCGCAGTTGTTCGGGAGAGCAGGCGGCCAGCACCGACCGCGCCACGAGCAATCGCGGACGCACGATCCCGACGAGCGCGACGATTGGGAACGAGGAGGACACGGCGTACGCCGGGACCTCGACGCCCTCGAGCGCGAGTGATTCGGCGTCGACCATCCACGCACGCTCGAGGCGCGCCGTGAGCAGCAGCAGCCGCGCAAGGCGGATCGCCGCGGCGATCACGAACACGATGCCGGTGACCGCGAGCGCCACCAGCACGAGGCCCATGCGCTCGTCCGGGCGCCGGGGTTCGAACTCCAAAAACGACAGCACCGCGAGCGCAAGCGATCCGGTGGCGAGCGCGAAGGGGAGCGCGCGAAGTCTGAGCAGCGCGCGCGCACGTGCGCTTGGTGTTCCGCCGACGCGCGCCCACACACACGGCACGACCGCGGATCCGGCGAGGCTTCCCGTCGCAAACGACGAGAGGGCGACGACGAGAACGCGGAGGTCGAAGCCCATCAGCGCTTGTCGAGCGCCGCGCGTGTCGCGCGCACGAGCGCTTCGAGCTCATCGAGCAGCTCTTCGTCCCGGTCGCCGACCGCTTGAACGAAGAAGGACATCAGCGGCGTCAGCGCCGCGGCGTCGCCTTCGAGGACGACCTTGAGCGCGCTGGCCGCGCGGACCGAGTCGTACTCAGGGCGGGTCAGCCGCGGCTGGTAGAAAAACGCGCGTCCCTCTTTCGTACGCGCCAGCACGTTCTTGCGGTACAGCCGATCAAGCGTCGTCATCAGCGTGGTGTACGCGATTTCGGAGAACTCGGGCTGCAGGTCGCGAACCGAGGCCGGCCCCGAGCGTGCCCACAGCGCTTCGAGCACGCGTCGCTCGAGCGGGCCCAGTAGTCCGGTCGCGGCGACACGATCACGGGAGTGGGGGAACCAGGGGGTCATGGTTGGCAATACGCTCCAGTCGTGCCAGAAAGTTTACTGCAAGAGCCCGCGGACCCGATGGTCGCCGGCGTAGAGATTGAAGCGGCCATCGCGTGCGAATCCCGCCAGGGTGAGGCCGGTCGCCTGCGCCGCGCGAATCGCGAGGCTCGACGGCGCGCCGACGGCGACGATGCCCGCGACGCCCGCGAGCGCTGCCTTCTGGACGATTTCGTACGCGACCCGCCCGCTCACAGCCAGGAGCATGTCACGGGCCGGCAGGAAGCCGGCGTCGAGGCGCGAGCCGATGAGCTTGTCGACCGCGTTGTGACGGCCGACGTCCTCCCTGAGCGCGATGAGCGAGCCATCGGGCGCGAAAAGCCCGGCGGCGTGCAACCCTCCCGTTTCCGCGAAGACCGCCTGACCAGCCTGGAGCTTCTTCGGCAGGCTCGCGACGAGCGCGACCGGCCACGTGACGTCACCACGGGCCGGCGCGGTGCGCGCGAGCACGTCGAGGCGCTCGACCTCGAGCCGGCCACAGAGGCCACACGCGCTGGTGCCGACGACCGCGCGCCGGTGCACGCTCGCATCGACGTCGATGCCGGCCGCGACTTCCACCGTCGCACGCTCCGCTTCGTCATCGTCCTTCGTGAATTCGATCGAGACGATGTCGTTGAGCGTCTGGATCAGACGCTCGCTGTAGAGGAGACCAAGGACGAGATCGCGATCGTCGCCAGGCGTGCGCATCGTGACGCCGAGCGGCACGCTCGCGGCGCCGCCTGCTGACCGCACGGTCACCGACAACGGCGCTTCGACGGCGACGAGATCCTGCTCGGTCTCGGCCCCGCCTTCGTGCAGCCGTCGGATCGCGGCAATGGCGACGCGGGACACGCGAGGATCATACAGGTACATCAGGTACACCAGGTACACCAGGTACACCAGGTACGTCGGGTACATCAGGTACGTCGGGTACGTCGGGTACGCGGAACCTGCATCTCAGTCATCTTTCTTTGGCTTGAATCAAAGAAGCTGACACGCGAGAGCGCGTTCCAGGCATCGACGTACCTGACGTACCTGACGTACCTGATGTACCTGATGTACCTGATGTACCCGATGTACCTGATGTACCCGACGGCCCCCGTTAGAACGAATATCGTGCAATGAATTGCACCATCCGCGGTGGATCGATGTTCGCGAGTCCGGCGAGCGCCTGGCTGAAGTTCGCCGCCGGCGTGCCGGTGTCGCCGTAGTTAGTCTGGCGGCCGAGCACGTTGGCGTGGTTGAAGAGGTTGAACACTTCCATGCGCAGCGTGAGCGACTGCGTCTTGTTCAGCGGCAGCCGGCCTTCGGCGAAGACCGAGACATCCGACTGCGCCGTGCCGCGAAACGCCGACTTGCTCACGACGGTGCCGTTGATGACCGGGCGATCGTTGTTCGAGCCGTCGCCGTTGTTGTCGACGCCCGTCACCGAGTTGAACGGCCGCGACGATCCGAGTTGCGTCACCGTGCCCGCGGTGATCGAGTACGGGAAGCGGTAGCTGAGCGTGAGGACCGCGCGGTGGCGCTGGTCGAGCACGCTCGGCCCGCGCTCGGTCTCGAGCAGCGTCGAGATGTTCGCGTCGTTCGGATTGATGCCATTGCCGTCCGGCTCGGTCGTGTTCGTCGCCTTCGACAGCGTGTAGCTCACCTGCGCGAACAGCTTCGGGCTCCCGCGATACGTCAGGTTCGTCTGCAAGCCGTCGTAGTCGGCCTTGCCGAGATTCATGATCACGTTAATCTGCCGGAAACCGCCGTTGACCGGCAGGATCGGCCGCGTCGCGTCAGCGGCCGCGACCGAGCGCACCTGACCAGGCGCCGTGCGCACGAACGGGCTCGGCGCGTTCAGATCGACCGTCTGATCGAGATCGCTCCAGTGCTGGTGCAGGTAGTCAGCCGACGCGTACCACTTCGCCTTGAGCTCGCGCTCGAACCCGATCGAGAACACCTGACTCTTCGGGTTGACGAGCGCATCCGGGTAGAAGGGCAGCTGGTTGAAGTTGACGCCGAACTGCTGGAAGAGCTGCGTGTAGTACGCGGCTTCGCCCGGACGAATCGTCACGTTGCGCGCGGGCAATGTCGACGCGGCCGCGTTCGGATCGAACACGATCGGCGTGCAGCCGCTGCCCACGGTGCCGTCCGGATTGATCGGCGGCAGACACGTCGGGAATCCCGCTTGTCCCGGCGTCGCGGTGTACGATCCGATGCCGAGCGGGCCGTTCAACTGGAAGTTCGCGTCGAGATTCGATCGCAGCTGCGTGAAATACAGACCGTACCCGCCGCGGACGACGGTCTTCGGGTCGCCCTTCGGGTTCCACGCGAAGCCGACGCGCGGCGCGAAGTTCTTCTCGCCGTCGCTGAACGTCTGGCGGTCGTAGCGCAGCCCGAGGTCGAGCGTCAGGTCGCTTCGGAGCGAGTACCGATCCTGCGCGTAGCCGGAGAACAGCCACTGCGACTCGCGGTACGTCCCGACGCCGAAGTTGAAGCCCTGCGTGTACCGCTGGACATCGGCGATTGTGAGCTGGCTGGGCGGTTTCGTGTTCGCGGCGTTGATCGTGAACTGGCCGAGAACGAACGGGCTGCCGAACTCCGTTCCGTCGCCGCCCGACACCGCCTGCGCCAGCGTGCCGCCGAGCCGGAAGTAGTGCTTGTCTTTCGTCCACGTCAACGTGTCCGAGAACTGGCCCTGCCGGCTGTAGATGTGCGCGTACCGGTTCTCGCCGACCGTGAACGGCAGCGTGCCGCCGCGCGTGATCTGCGTCGAGTTGCTCACCGGCTCGAACTGCGTGATCGGATCCGCGTCGATGAACACGAATCGCGCTTCGTTGAACTTGTCGTTGCCGATGACGGAGGTGTGGTTGCCCTGGATCGACCACGTGTGGCGCGTGAACTGACGCCCGGCGCTCGGCAGCGTGTTGCCGGCGACGACGTCCTGCGGGTTGGTGTCGAAGAAGCGATCGAGATTGAACCGCAGCATCAGGTTCTGGTTCGCGTTCAGCCGGTGATCCACGCGCGCGTCGACGAGCGCCTGCTGGTAATTGCCGGTGACCTTCGTTCCGGCCGGCACGAGCGGCGTCGTGACGGCCGCCGTCCGGTTCTGATCCGCGAAGTCGAACGCGACGAAGTAGAACGTCTTGTCAGGCGTGATCGCGCCGCCGACGTCGCCCGAGAGCTGCGAAAGCGTGTCGGGAATGTCAGGCGGCAGCAGCGCCGACGGTGCGCCGTTGGTCTGCGGCGGCACGCACGTGGGAACCGACGGGGCGCACTGCGCGTCGGACGAGAGCGTGCTCGCCTGCATGCCGCTCGGACGGCCGAGGAACAGGCCGTCGCCGTGCAGTACGTTCGTGCCAGACTTCGTCACGACGTTGACCGCGGCGCCCGCCGTCCAGCCGAACTCCGCGGAGAACGCGTTCGACATCACCGTCATCTCCTGCACCGCGCCCACCGGCACCGTCGTCGCCATCGTCTGGCGACCCCAGGGATCGTCGTTGGTCGCGCCGTCAGTCGTGACCGCCGGCTGACGCCTGCCGCCGGCGCCGGTGACGAAGTACGTCGCGTTGACGAACAGATCGCCCGTGCCTTTCGCGGACCGGAAGGCCGCGCTCTGCAGCGGGAGCGACGAGATCTTCCGGCCGAGCACCGGCGTCTCGTCGATCGTCGCGCTGTCGAGCCGGCGGCCGAGCTGCGCGTCCTGGCGCACGCCCTCGGTGGTGCCGTACACGGTGACCTCGTTCTTGCCGCCACTGGCGGTCAGCTTGACCTTCAGCGTCGCCGTTTCGCCCGCGCTCAGCGTCATCGGATCGAGGTTCACGGTTGTGAAGCCAGATTTGCTGACGCTGACTTTGTACGCGCCGTTGATGGCGAGCGCTGGCACGAGCGCCGTACCTTCGCGGTTGGACGTGACATCTCGTGACGCGCCGGTCGCGGCGTTCACGACAGTGACCTTGGCATCCGGCACCACCGCGCCGGTTTGATCGACGACGACGACGGAAACGGTCGCCGTGTTGGGAGACTGCGCGAACACCGGCATGGCGAGCGCCACGAGAAGAAGTGCAAACAGTACGCGGAATGAAAGACCCATCGGCGATCTCCTCACAACTTGAGCGCGACGTCCCGACGTCCCGACTTCTCGACTTCCCGACTTCCCGACTTCCCGACCTCTCGACTTACTTCGTCACCTGGGGGCCACCACGTAGTCCTTGAACAGACTCGTGCTGTCGGTCTTGGACCAAAGCCCTACCTTGCCGGACACCGGCGGCTGAATCACCGGGTTGTTCGCCGGGATCAGGTCGGCGTTCGGCGGCGCGCCGTTGCGGCCGGGGCCCGGCTGCGCGCCGAGCACGTACTTGAGCGCGGTCGTGCCGTCGAGATCGATCTGGAGGTTCGCGCCGTCGACGGTGAGCTTGAGCTCGTGCCACTTCGCGCGATCGTCCGCGCCGGTGAGCAGTGTGCCATCCTGCGGCCGGATGAGCGGATGCCGCACGCCGTTGTGGAATTCCCACAGAATGACGTTGTGCTCGGTGTCGTTGTAGCGAACGGTCAGCCAGTCGCCGTTCGGCTTGACGTTGAACAGGATGCCCGAGCAACGATCGGCGTCGCCGGAGATCGTTTTGAACTTCAGGCTGATCGTGCCGTTGGAGAAGTTGTCGACGGTCTTGAGGACGGCGATGGGGAACGTCGTGAACTGCTTGGCGTTGTCCATCAGCTCTTCGTTCGACGTGCCGTACATCTTTCGCGCGTTCTCGAGCGCGAGCCGCGTCGGCGTGTCGAGCGTGGCCTTGAACGCCTGGCCGTCGACTTTGATCACTTTGTCGGGGCCGTCCTGCGCGACGACCCACATTCCCATCATCGGTTCAAAGACGACCGGCGTCTTGCCGACCGTCTCTTTGCTGAGATCGACCTTGATGTCCGCAGCGCGCAAGACGGTCAGCGGCGCCGCGACGACCGCGGCGGCCACGACCGCGAGCGCGCGAGTGCTCTTGAGTTTCATACGTGCCTCCTCGAGCTGAACCAATAGATGCCGGCGACGATCGCCGGCCAGATGAAATAGAACGCCATCGCCGCGCCCGCGGGCTGCGTGACCAAAGGATGTCCCATGATCGGGCCCTCGTTTTCGTCGGCCGCCGGAACGCCGGCGAGACCGAGAATCGTTTCGAGCACGCCCTCTTCGGTGATGACGCGGCTCATCACGCGCTTGCCGCCGAGGTCGTACCAAATCTCGCCGTAGCCGGGATCCTGCTGCTCGTAGAGTCCGGTCGACGTACGTGACGTGTACACGACCTTGACGCTCGGCAGCGCGCGACGAAGCTTGGCCAGCGCGACGCGCTCGAGCGCCAGTCGCCGCGAGTCTTCGGCGGCGAGATGCACCTCGATCGTGAGCGGCGCCGTGAGCCTGGCCAGCGCCTCTTCGGCAGGCTCCGGGAATGAGTTTTGACGCGTCTCCGACGCGTCCCAGTAGCCGGGAAGATAGGCGCACGCGAATGCGACGACCAGCGCGGCCGCGACGACGCCAAACGATTGCGCGACGCGGCGGCGAACGGACGCGCCCAGATGGAGCCAGACGCCGGCGACCGCCATCGCCATCACCGTCAGCACGACGCCAATCGCCGTGACATTCGCCTGGAGCAGAGCATGTTGAAAGCCGGCGACCATGGCTGCGGGCGTGAACGAGGCGAGCCGCTCCCACCAGCCGCCGTGAACTGCGGCCTCGAAATCGACGATCCAGGTGCCGATCGTCATCGCGAGCGTGACAATGGCGGCCGTGGACGGATGCTCGGTCATCGATGCAATCGCCAGCGCGAAGGCGATCGTGAGCGCCCCATTCAGCGTGTGACCGACGAGGACGACGAGAATCTCTGGCAGCGCGACCGAGCCGCCATAGCTGCGCCACAAGACGATTGCGACGACCCCAGCGGCGTACGTCACGACCCACCCCGCGAGCAGGACGAGCGTCTTGGCGCCGACGCGCGCGGCCATCGACATGGGCCGCTGCAGCTCGAGCTTGAGCGCGCCGCTCTGGCGATCGCCCGACGCGACGCGAATCGCGACAAACGGCAGGAAGAACACGGCGGCCAGCTCGTAGGTGCCGAACGTCGGTCCCCAGATGCCCACGAGCGGGTCACAGACGATGCCGCACCCGGCGCCGGCACCCGCGCTGATTTCCCCGTAGGTCCGGACCGCACTGACAAAGGAGAGGCCGACCAACGGTCCGACGAGCGCGAGCAGGATCCACCACGCACGCGAGGCCACGAGCTCGCGCCATTCCTTCGCCACGAGCCACGAGAAGGCGGACCTACGTGAGGGCAAGGAACACCTCTTCGAGGTCCTGAAGCGATGGGGCACCGCCGCGTGCGGCCGCAAGCGCCGCCAGCTCCGGGAGGCCGCCTTCGCCCAGCACGCGTCCGCTCGAGAGCAGCACGAAGCGATCGCACACGCGCGCCGCGTCGGCGATCTGATGGATCGAGAGGACGAGCGTCCGACCGGCCGCCGCGTGCTCGCGCAACGCGGTCGCGGCTTCGCGGCTCTGCCGCAGGTCCAAGCCATCGAACGGCTCGTCGGCGAGCAGCACCGGCTGCGGCGTGAGCAAGCCGATCGCCACCGCCACGCGTTTGCGCTGTCCCTTCGAGAGCGCGCCGATCGGCGTCGCGAGCAATTCGGTCAGACCGAGTTGACGCTCGATCGCCGCGCGGCGACCGGCGCGTCCATCGAAGAATCCAGTGACGTAGTCGAGCGCCCAGCGAACCGTCTCGGCCGGCCATGGCGCGATGCCGTCGGGCACGTAAAAAATCTCCGCGGCGATTTCCCGGCGCGTGAGCATGCGGCCGTCGAGCGTCACGCTGCCACGGTCGAACGGCAGCACGCCCGCCACGCACTCGAACAGCGTCGTCTTACCGGCGCCGTTCGGGCCGATGAGGCCGAGCACCTCGCCGGGACGCACCGAGAACGCGACATCGGCCAGCGCCGCGAGCGATCCGTACGTCTTCGTCAGGCCGGAAATCCTGAGGACACGGGGAGATGGAGCGTTGGCGTTGGCCACAGGTTGACGCCAAAACGCCACTGTATTCGGCGGGCGATTTCTACTACCAGAACTCGTTTCCCAATCTGCGCGTCGTCCGGGAAATGAACCAGGAGGAAGGCCGGCTGAGCGGGCCTTACACTAGCGGGCGATGGCCCGCGTGGAGCTGACCGAGCTCCGCACCCTGTCGCTCTCCATCGTCGTCACGGCGGCGGCTACGGCCGGCTTCCTCGCGGCCGGGGTGTCGAACGCGACGATCGTCGCGCTCACGTATCTCCTCATCGTCCTTGGCGTGGCGACGGTCTCGACGCTTCGCCTCGCGGTGCTCGTGGCGTTCGCGACGACGGCGTGCTTCAACTATTTCTTCCTGCCGCCGGTCGGCATGTTCACGATTGCCGATCCGCAGAACTGGGTCGCGCTCTTCGTCTTCGTGGTCGTGAGCGTCGTCGCGAGCAATCTGTCGTCCGCCGTGCGGCGGGAGGCGACCGAGGCGCGGCGGCGGCGCGACGAGCTCGCGCGACTCTTCGATCTCACGCGCGACATCCTGCTCGTGTCGGGAGGCCCCGACGCGCTCGAGCAGGTGTCGCAGTTCATCGCGCGGCGGTTTCGTCTCGATCAGGTCTTGATTTGCGTGCCGGCGTCCGAGGGCTGGGTGCAGCACGGTTCGTCCGGATCGACCCTGGAGGACGGCGCGCGACTGGATCAGGTGCTCGCGCGATCGCGTGCGTCGCTCGAGTTCGACGCACACACTCGGACGTACGCCGGGCACGAAGTCGACCGGCGCGCTGACGGCACGGAGCGCGCGATTGTGCCGGTCCGGCGCGGCGCGGAGATCCTGGGGCTGCTCGTGATTCAAGGGCCGCCGTGCGATCCCGGCACGCGCGAGGCCATCGCCGGCGTCGCGGCGATCGCGATCGAGCGGCTTGCGTTGCTCGACGAGCGGCGTCAAGCCGAGCTCGTCAAGCGATCGGCCGATCTGCGAAGCGCGCTCTTCGCGTCGGTGAGCCACGATCTGCGCACGCCGCTGACGGCGATTCGCGTCGCGGCCGCCAATCTCGCGTCGAACGCGTTTCCGCAGGACGAGCGTGCCGGGCAGATCGCGATCGTCCACCAGGAGGTGCAGCGCCTCACACGCCTCTTTCAAAACATCGTCGACATGGCGCGCATCGAGACCGCGTCGGTCGAGCCCGAACGCGAGTCCGTCACGGCCGCAGACATCGTCGACGCCGCCGAGCGATTGGTCGAGCCGGCGCTCAGAGGACGCGACGTGCGGTTTGCGGATCGGACGACCGGCGCCATCGTGCGCGTCGATCCGCGCCTCACCTCCACCTCCCTGGCGCACCTGCTCGAGAATGCGGCGCAGTACTCGCCGCAGGATCGAGCGATCGATGTCACGGCGACGATCGAACAAGGCGAGCTCCGGCTCGAGGTGCGCGATCGCGGCGCGGGCGTTGCCGCCGAGGATCGCGCGCGGCTCTTCGATCGCTTTCATCGCGGACTCGAGAGCGTTCGCCATCCGTTCGGGTCGGGACTCGGCCTCGCCATCACGAAAGGCCTCCTCGCTGCCGAGGGCGGCCGAGTGTGGGCGGACACGCATCCTGAGGGCGGCGCGTTGTTTACAATCGCCATACCATGCGACCCGCGCTGATTTTGCTCGTCGACGATGAGAAGGCCATCCAGCGGGCAATGGTGCCGCTGCTTCGGTCGCGCGGGTACGCGGTGAGCACGGCCGAGACGGGGACCGCCGCGATCGCCGCCGTCGAAGCGGAGCGCCCGGACCTGGTCGTGCTCGACCTCGGGCTGCCGGACATGGACGGCACCGCTGTCTGCGAGCGCATCCGCGCGCAGTCGAACGTGCCGATCCTGGTGCTCTCCGCACGGCCGACCGAGCGCGACAAGGTCGTCGCGCTCGATCACGGTGCCGACGACTACGTCACCAAGCCGTTCGGACCCGAGGAGCTGCTGGCGCGCGTTCGCGCGGCACTGCGGCGATCGCTCGGCGAGGAGCAGATCGCCAAAGGCGAGCTGCGCACCGAGCGCGTGGCGATCAATCTCGAGCGGCGGCAGGTCACCGTGGACGGCCGTGAGGTCCATCTCACGCCGAAGGAATACGACCTCCTCAACATGCTGGCTGCGCGCGCGGGTCAGGTCCTGACACACCGCGCGATCCTGCGCGCCATCTGGGGACCGCACAGCGTCGATCAGCCTGAGCACTTGCGCGTGCTCGTCGGACAGCTGCGCAAGAAGATCGAGAGCGATCCGGCCCGCCCGACACTCCTGCTCACCGAGCCTTGGGTGGGTTACCGGCTCGCCGACGACTGACGATCGAGATCGAGATTCAGAAGCAGGACGCTCACGCGCGGCTCGCCGAGCAGGCCGAACGTGCGGCCTTCGATGTGGTCCAACACGAGCTGGTGCACCACGCCCTGCTCCAAATGGCGCGCGGTCGCGACGCGCGGCACCTGAAAGAGCGCCGCGGCAGGGGACAGATCCGGATCAAGGCCCGACGCTGAGGAGGTGACGAGGTCGATCGGCACCGGCGTGCCGGGATTGTCGGCGCGGGCGGCTTCCACGGCGGCACGTACGCTGGCGATCAGCTTCTGGCTCGTCGGTCCGAGATTCGTCCCGCCAGAGTTCGCCGCGTCGTACCCTGCGCCTGCCGCTGAGGGCCGTGAATGAAAGTAGCCCGCCGACGAGAACGCCTGGCCGATCAGCCGCGATCCGACAACCGTGCCTTTGCGGATGATGAGCTGGCCGTTCGCCTGGCCGGGAAAGAACGCCTGCGCGAGGGCGGTCACGACGAGCGGATAGACGACGCCGAGCAGTACGGTCGTGACAATGGTCATCAGAAATGCGGACACCGCGTGGCGCGCGAGGTTCATTTTGTGACTCCTAGGCCAGGTGCAGCGCCGCGACAGCGAGATCGATGATCTTGATCCCGACGAACGGCGCGACCAGGCCGCCGACCCCGTAGATCCACAGATTGCGCCGCAGCAGCGCCGTCGCGCCGAGCGGACGGTACGTGACGCCGCGCAGCGCGAGCGGCACGAGCGCGACGATGATCAACGCGTTGAAGATCACCGCGGAGAGGATCGCGGACTCCGGCGTGCGCAGCCGCATGACGTTGAGTGCCATCAGCACCGGAAAGGCCGCCGCGAACATCGCGGGGATGATCGCGAAGTACTTCGCCACGTCGTTCGCGATTGAGAACGTCGTCAGCGCGCCTCGCGTCATCAAGAGCTGTTTGCCGATCTCGACGATGTCGATGAGCTTCGTCGGGCTCGAATCGAGATCGACCATGTTGCCGGCTTCCTTCGCCGCCTGCGTGCCCGTGTTCATGGCGACGCCGAC
>CAYQRM010000087.1:0-9206 GCA_964419785.1 uncultured Solibacteraceae bacterium
GCACAAGTGCTCGGCGATCGAGAGCGACAGGATACGAGGATTGTGCCGCTCGAGGCGGCCCGGCGCGACCTTGAACGCCGGCTCGTCGCCGCGGCGCTCGCGAGACACGCAGGACGCCGCTCAGCCGCCGCCAGCGAACTCGGACTCACACGCCAGGGGTTGGCCAAGGCGATGAAACGGCTCGGCGTGGCACCGGCCGTTGACGATGCCGACGTCGCGTAGTTGCGAAAGAGCGCGAGTTGCGGACATCATCCCCGAGCCGTGGCGCGATACGTGCTCCGCCGGATCGTCTTGACGCTCCCTGTCTTACTCGGCGTCGCGACGCTCGTATTCGCGCTGATCCATCTCGTGCCTGGCGATCCGGCACTGGCAATGCTCGGCGATTCAGCATCGGCCAGCGACATCGCGGACTTGCACGCCAAGCTCGGTCTCGATCAGCCGCTGCTCACGCAGTACGGCCATTTCTTGAACGGCCTGATCCACGGCGACCTGGGCACGTCGTTTCGATATGGCACGCCCGTTGCGCACGAGATCGCGCAGCGGCTCGGCCGAACGGCGGAGCTCGCGCTCGCGGCCATGCTGGTCGCAATTGCGGTCGCCGTCCCGCTCGGCGTCCTTGCGGCGCTTTATCGCGGGCGAGCGATCGACCAGGCAGCGATGGCGGCGTCGCTCGCCGGCATCTCCATGCCGAATTTTTGGCTGGGGCCGCTCGTCGCGATTGTCTTTGCCGTCGAGCTCGGCTGGCTGCCGGTGTCGGGCACGGGCTCCTGGCGCAATCTCGTGCTGCCCGCCGCGACGCTCGGTGCAGCCCTCGCGGCGATCCTCGCCCGAATGACACGAGTGAGCCTGGTCGAGGAGCTGCGCGAGCTCTATGTTCTGGCTGCGCGCGCGCGCGGTCTATCGAGGACCCGCGCCGTGGTCGCCCATGCGTTTCGCAACAGCCTGATCCCGGTCGTGACGATTGTCGGATTGCAATTTGGCGCAGTGCTGACCGGCACGATCATCACCGAGACGATCTTCGCGTGGCCCGGCGTCGGACGCTTGCTCATCCAAGCGATCACATTCCGCGATTATCCGCTCGTCCAAGGCTGCATCCTCCTGATCTCGATCACGTACGTCACGATGAACTTGCTGGTCGACCTCGCGTATGCGTGGCTCGATCCGAGGATCCGCTACCAGTGACGCGTCGCATCGGCATCGCCATCGTGCTCGTGACGGCGATCGCGGCGCTGATTGGGCCGTCGCTCGTGCCCTACGATCCGGCTGCGCAGAATCTGCCCGAGCGATTGTTCGGTCCGTCCTGGCATCACCCGTTCGGACAGGATGAGCTCGGGCGCGACATCCTCGCGCGTTTGCTGATCGGCGCGCGCATCTCGTTTCTTGTCGGCCTCTCGGTCGTGTCGATCTCCGCGAGCGTCGGGATCGTCATCGGCGCGGTCGCCGGGTACGCCGGCGGCTGGCTCGACAATCTGCTCGGGCGCGCGATGGACGTGCTGCTCGCCTTTCCGGGAATCCTTCTCGCCATCGCGCTCGTCGCAGCACTCGGGCCGAGCCTCTCGCACGTCGTGATGGCGCTCGTCGTCATCGGGTGGGTCGGGTACGCGCGGCTCGTCCGCGGACAGGTGCTGAAGATCCGCGAGCTCGAGTACGTCCAGGCCGCACGGGCCATTGGCGCGCCGCTCGGGCGCATCCTCTTGCATCACGTGGTGCCCGCCACGCTTGCCGCCGTCGCCGTCCAGGCGACGCTCGGCATGGCCGGCGCGATCATCGCCGAAGCGTCGCTCAGCTTTCTAGGTCTCGGCGTCCAGCCGCCGACACCGAGCTGGGGGACGATGCTCGACGCCGGCCGATCGCATCTGTTCGACGCGCCGCACCTGACGGTTCTGCCGGGGCTGGCGATCGCTTTGCTCGTGCTGGGGTTCAACTTCGCCGGCGATGCGCTGCGCGAGCGCATCGATCCACGCGCTACTTGATCGTCCGCGACAACCGCTGCAGGTCGGCGTTGTGCGGATCGCGTCCGAGTCCGCGGGCGAGTGTGGTCTTGGCCTCGTCCGTCTTGCCCGACTGCCAGTACGCGTCGGCGAGCACTCCGAGCGTCGAAAGGTCCGAATCGCCGGAGGCGATCGCCTGCTCGAGGTAGTCGGCGGCCTGCTGTGGATTGCCAGTTTTGAGCGCGAGCAGCCCGATCCGGCGCATGCGGGCGGAGTGCACCGCGCTTGATGCCGTATCGCCCTCGAGCGCGTCGAGGCTGACGAGTGCATCCCGAGCGGCGGCAATGTGCGTGAGCCGTTCGGCCGTATCAGCCAGATATTCGAAGGCCTCCGGTGCAACCGGGGACACGGCGATCGCATCGGTCAGCGAACGCTCAGAGGCGGCCGGGTCGCCGGAGAGAAACTGCGCGCGACCGAGCAAGGCCAAGGTCTCGCTGCGCCGTCCGCCGCCGGTCAGCGCTTGTTCGAGCAGGACCTGCGCCTGTCGTGCCCACTGCGGATCGAACGTCCGCTCGGTGCGGTTGAGCAGAATGCGAGCGCGCGCGAGCGCGACCTGAGGCGCGTGATGGCCGGCGGCCGAGACATCGCCGAGCGCCGCCAGCGCGGTATCGTACTGGCCGCGCCGCTCGGCCGCCATCGCGATCGCCACTTGACGATCGTCATTGCGATCGAGCGCGGCGAGATCCTGGAGCACGGCCATCTCGTCGAGTGGACGGCTCTCCGACCGATAGAGGTCTGCCAGTTCCTCGCGGGCCGGCGTGAGCGAGGGCGCGACCTTGATCGCTTGCTGCAGGGCCTCGATGGCGTTCTGAATTTGGCTGGTGTCGCGGTACACGAGCCCAAGCAGGTAGTAGGTCTGGCCGACCGAATCGTTGCGGTCGATGGCGCGCTTGAGTGGCTCGATCGCGGCGCGCGGCGATCCGGCCCGATAGCGTGCGAGCGCCAGGGCGTAGAGCAGGGCAGGGTCGGCGTCCCTCAGACGATCGGCAGCCTCGCCGTACCAGCGGGCGGCTTCGAGCGGATCGTTCCGGCCGTCGTACACATGCCCGAGCGCGACGAGCGGTTGGGCTGAGTCGGGCGCCAGCCGGCTGGCTTCGCGCAGGTCCCGAATCGCCCAGTCGTCGTGGTGATCCGCGTGGTACGCCTCGCCGCGGCGATAGTAGGCAACCATGGAATCGGGCCGCAGCGCGAGCGCACCGCTGAAATCCTCGATCGCGGTGTAGGTGTTGCCGGTCTGGAGGGCCTGTTCGCCCTCAGCGAGCAGATGGCGGTATTGCCGATCCCGGTCGACGCGCTGGACGATAACGACCCCGCCGGCCGCGACGGCCAGCAGGGCGATGAGCGCCAGCATCCACCTCACGCCGCTCATCTTACGCTTCTGTCGTGGAACTCGTCGCCGCGGCCGGGGTCTAAGTCTGCAGAGACGGTCCCGCCGGGGGTGTTACCATGGCGGCAGAGGCCTTTGTGAAGCCGTTGCGCGCGTTGACGTGGCCGGACGCTGCGAGCGCCGATTGGGCGTTGGTGCAGCAGTGCGCCGCGGGTGATGACGCCGCGTGCACGCGCCTCGTCACCGACCACCAGCGCATGGTGTACCAGCTCGCCCTGCACCTGCTGGGCGATCCGCAGGAAGCGCTGGACGTGTCGCAGGAGGTCTTCCTTCGCGTGTTCCGCACGCTCGCGCAGTTTCGCGGGCAATCGACCTTGCGGACGTGGATTTATCGGATTGTCGTAAATCAGGCGTCGAACCGACAACGATGGTGGCGTCGGCGCCGCCGGGCACAGCAGGTCGCGCTCGAGGACCACACCGCGATGCACGGTGAGCTCCCGGAGTCGCGCCTGTCGTCCCAGCCCGACACCCTGCTCGAGCAGAACGAGGTCTCGAAGCGCGTGTGGGGCGCTCTGGATTCGCTGCCGTTCGATCAGCGCGCGGTCGTGGTACTGCGCGAGATCGACGGGTTGAGCTACGAAGAGATCGCTGTGTCGCTTGGTGTCGCAGTGGGAACGGTGAAATCCCGGCTGGCTCGGGCTCGTGAGAGCCTGCGGCTGGCCTTGAGGCCCGCATGAAGACGGAGCGCTGCCCGAAGGACGTGCTCGGCGCGTTTGTCGACGGCGAGTTGTCAGGCGCCGACCGGCTGCGGGTGTCGCATCACCTGGCGCTGTGTCAGGCCTGTGCCGGTGAAGCCGCGGCGATGTCCGAGCTCGGCGACGTGCTGCGCGTCGCCGTGGCGTCGACGGATCTGCCAGGCGAGCTCGACGGGCTGGCTGGCGGCGTCATCAGCCGGGTGCAGGCGGAGCGCGCGCAGTCCTGGCGCGGATTTGCGGATCGTCTCGTCGACGGCTGGCACTATGCCATCGTCGGGCTCGGGTCGGTCGCCGCCGCGTTCGTCTCGATCGCGGTCGTGTCGGTCATGCTCGAGTTCGGGCCCACGCCCGAGCGCGACGACTCGCTGGCGGCGCTCATCGCGAATCTCAATTCGCCCGCCGGCACGCTCTTCGTCGAGGCCTCACCGCTCAACGGCCGGGATCGAAATTCGATGCTGATGGAGGTCAATAACGACCTCGTCATGCCTGACGAGTCATTGCCGGCGGGGGTCGTGCCGATCGTGCTGCGCTATGCCAGCGAACAGGAATTCGTCGGCGCCCTGTCCGAGGCGATGACGCGCGACGGCCGGCTCCTCGAGCTGCGGTCGATGTCGGCGCAACAGCGGCGCTACACGGAAGGTCTGCTCGATGCTATCGGCCGCCTGCGGTCTGGCCAGGCGGGGTTTGCCTCGACTGGATCGCTCAACGTCCACAGTCTGTGGCTCGTGACCAACACGGGCGTGACGGCCAAGGGTATCTAAGCTCCACGAATCTTTCCTTCAGCGAATGGTCGCCGGTTGCGCGGCAACGTTTTGCAGCGCGTCGGTCGCACGGATCATCACCCGCGTAACGTCTGCTTCGCTCGCCACCGGAATCTCGTAGCGCTCGTCGAGTGAGTCGGCCAGCCCGTCAACCGGCGCGATCAACTGCCACGCCGCGCCGCCGAGCGAGTACTCGACCTTCAGAATCGCGCTTCTCGCGTCGTGGACATGGACGGCGATGCGCAGATTGGTGCCCTGACGCACGAGCTCGGTCGTAATCGTCGGCGGCGTATTGTCGACTTCGATCGGATCGCTCTCGCGCTCGCCGACGAGGGCACGCTCCGAAGCGTTCGACGGACTGTCGGACGCCAGCACTTTGACGATGTAGCGTCCGTCGGCGACCGACGCCGTATCCCACACAAAGATCCCATCGGTCAGCCCGGACCGCAGCTCGTGCCACGTCGATTCGCCTTCGCGCCGGTATTGGAGCGAATAGATCAGCCGATCGCCGTCATCGTCATCGCCCTTCCACGAAATCGTCTGGAGGCCCTTCTGGAACATGCGCCGGCTCGGCGTGGCCGGCGTCGGGCCGGTATCGCCAGGCGGGCGTCGCGCGTCCGCGGTCGCGTCATCCATGCCAGCGATCGCGCTTTCATCGCTCGAGAATGGTCGCTGAAACACGACGCCCGGCGGATAGGTCGTGACCGAGGTGACGTCGGGACGCGTATTGCGCGGAAGGTACGCGACAGTCACAGACGTGAGGCGCGGTGACGCGCCGCTGAGCGTCGCTTTCCACTGGACGAACCGCGCGGCCGGACTCTTGATTGGCTCGCCGTCGGCTTTTGCGTACGGGCCGTCCCATGGGCTCCACGAGTCATCGGGCGTGTCCGTATTGCCGGACCGCGTGTAGAGCGCAACCGCGCCGGTCGCATTCCACCGAATCAGTCCCCATTGCGAGACGCTCTTGGCGTCGCGAACCGGCGACGTGTATGACGCGGACGACGGCGACGTCGTGCCGATCGTGACGACGCGCCCGGGATTGGCGGAGGCGAGCGCCGTCGGCATGTCGCTGCCGCGCGCGGGCTCCGCCAGCCGCGTGATTTGTTTGGCGTCCACGCCGCCGAGCAGCTGCACCTGTCGATTGCGATCCACGCGATACAGGCGGCCGTCCGGTCCGCTCGCTGCGATCACTCCGGTCTCGCCGGCGGCAACGAGGTCGTAGATGACATCGGTCGATTCCCAGAACGTGTCGTAACCCGAGTCGTCGAGGCGATACACGACGGATCGGCGCGATGCCGCGGTCGTCGTGGACGTCGTCGTTGCTGTTCCCGGCGGAGGCGGCGTCGCCGTGACGAACGCGACCGAGGCGGTTTCACCCGCGCTCGACGACTCCTCGCCCTTGCCGATCGCCGCGGCGTACACGACGCCGGCTGGACTCACAGCAATCGCATCGAGCTCGGTCAGGCCCGAGTCGATCAACACAAACGGATGATCGGCGGCGTCGAAGCGATACAACCGGCCTGGTGTCTCAGTGCCGGCGAGCATGCGCCCTCGCGAATCGCGCGCGAGGGCGACGACGTGTGCGGCCGGCGGGTGATAGAGCGCCTGACCGGCGCCGTTCGCATCGACGCGGTACACCACGGCAGGATTGCCGGCGCCGAGCCACAGTCGGCCCTGACCATCGACGGCGAGCGCCCAGATGTACTTCTCTGACGGATCGAAGAACACACGCGGCGCCGCATTGCCGTCGATGACGTAAACCTTGCCGTCGGGTCCGGTCGCGAAATACACGCGCGTGCCGGAAATCGCGATCGCAAAGATGTTCTTCTCGTCCGCGGTAAAGACCGTCTCTTCGCGTTGCCCCGGCCGCACGCGGATCAACCGTCCGTCGCCGCCCGTGCCGGCCCACAGCGTGCCGTCGCTCGCGGTCGCCAGGCTCCAGACCTGCGCCGGCGTGGTGGTCAGTCGATTCGTCAGTTGCGGGCCCGCTGTGATCGCGCCGTCGAGACCCACCGTCACGCCGTCGGACGTGCCCTTCAAGAGTTCTGTGGGCGTCGCAACTGTCCAGAACACCGGCCCGGACGCGAAGAGCGTCGTCGCCGCGGCAAGAGCCAGCAGGGCAGCGGTCAAAGAGATCGCGCGTCGGATTGGCAGCATGGGTGGACGGTCGGCGCTCACTTGTCCGACGAAAGCGTGATGGTCAGCTCGCGCGACCCCTTGACGACGCGATTGAGCCGGCGCTCCCAGGCACCGACAACGGTGCGTGAGACATTCGACGATGACACCGAGGAGTCGGCGTCGAAGATCGACCGCACGTTGGCGGGAAGCTGAGGCAGCGTGTCGCCCCCAACGACCGCACCGGTCCCCGGACTGATGAGGCGAACATACAGGCGATTGTTCCTGCGCGTGGCGTTGAGCTGATCGAGCAGCGCCTGCCACGACGTCGGTTTGCCGGGGCGAAGGTCGCGCTGCTCGAGAGTCGTGAGCGTTGGCGCGTCGCTCACGAGCAGCGTGAGCGGCCCGGTCGCGCTCTGCGGCATCGTCACGGGGATCGAGACGGTCTCGACGCCGCCGCGGTAGTCGCGCAGCTGAACCTGCAGCGAGTGCGTGGCCCCGTACTTGGGCTTGGTCGTGTCGAGCCACGCGCGCTCGATCGTCGTACCTTGCTGCTGCTCCGACACGTTCAGCGTCAGATCGAGTTTGTCGGGAAACGCCGCGCGAAATTCATTCGTGACGGCGGCGGCAATGGGCGCCGCCAGCGCCGTCGCCGCTTGCGTCAGCGCGGAATCGCCGCTGAAGGCATCGTCGATCTCGACCTGGCCGGCCGATCCAAACGAGAGCAAGCCCTTTGCCGAGATCGACATCGCCCCGGCTTGACGCTGAAACGACGTGAGCGCGTTCAAGATCGCGACGTACGTGAAGAGTGGCGTGAGCGTTTGATCCTGCAGGACGTAGAACGTGAACGGACGGGCAGGCGATCGCGTGCCGGCGAGCGCGATCGTCACGGCCAGCTCGTTGGGTCCCGAGCCGAGCGTCCCGCCGATGGCCGTCGCGCGGTCCTGGCTCATCGTGCCAATGACCGGGCCGAGGCTGGCGATTTTGAGTGAGGACTCGAGACTCGGCAGCACGGCGAACACGTGCGCGCGCGTCATCGCGAACGACGTCGGACCCAGATTGAGAAAGGGGTGACCGAACGCGTAGACGTTCTCACCATCGACGTAGGTCACCGTTCCGGTGGCGCCCATCTCGAGGTCGCCGCGGATCAAGCTCACACCGACGGGATCGCCAGGCCGCAGATCGTTGACTGGAGCGGGGGCGCCGTTTGGCGCGGCTGGACCCGTCGATGTCGTGCCCGCAGGCGCAAGCGCTTGACGCACTTCGCGATCGAGCTCGGGCTCGAACCCGCTGAAGACCATCGCCGCGCCAATCGGACGGAGCGTCGGGATGAGCTCCGCGAGTGCCGGCGGGCCGACGATCCCGACGTCGGCGCGCGATGTGCGGAGCGGAGCCGCGGCGCGCTCCGCCAGGCGATTGAGATACGCCAGGGCGTCGGTCGTGCTCGCGGGCCACGCGAAGCTGGCGTCAGCGGCGGATGGCCGGGGGCCGCCCCCGCGCACCGCTGCCGTCATCTCTCCGATTGGGGTGATGCCCGCAAACGGCTCGCGCGGAAACGAACCGAGCGCATACGACACGGCACCGAGGAGCCGCCCGTCGATGAAGACGGGACTGCCGCTCATGCCTTGAATCACGCCGGTTTCGGCGAGCGGTCCGCCTTCGAGCTTCGCGAGAATCAAGTCCCGCTGCGGCCCGATGACGTTGTGGATGACGCCGAGGATGTTGACCTTGAACTCTTCGATCGCGTCGCCGGCAAACACCGTGCGGCCGACGCCGACCTGACCGGGCTTCACCTGATCGAGCGGGTAGAACGCCGACTGCGCAGGGAGCGTGACGACGAGGGCGCCGGCCACGAGGATGGTGGCCAGACCGAGAAGGCGTCGGCGCATGTCAGAGTTCGTTATAACACGGCCAGCGGGCTCGATTTGACCGCGCCCGCCGGCGTCTGGTACCCTCTGCGGAGCGTTCGCGACATGACGAATCTCTCAGCTGCGCGCGTTCGGACATCGGCCGCCAGGTCCTATGGGTGGTGGTATCGCCGCACAGCTGAGGAGGGTTGCGCGCGCTAAGACGCATCGCTGCGCAAAGTTTCAGGGCCTCTTCAGCCAATCACTGAAGAGGCCCTTTTTGTTTTTCGAAAGTCGGGAAGTCGGGAAGTCGAAAAGTTGGGAGTCGAGACGTCGGCAAGTCGGAGCGAACCGATGGGCACGCTCATTTGCGAAACCGTGACGGCGACCACGATGGCCGAGCTGCGCGC
>CAYQRM010000088.1:0-57130 GCA_964419785.1 uncultured Solibacteraceae bacterium
GGTCATCGTCGGGCCTCAACAGGCGGCCGAGCGCGGCGTGGATGCCGAGCACGTCAAAGTAGTTGCCGCTCACGATCCCGCCGAACACGCGCCCGGCAGGTCGTCCGCCGACAGAGAACATGGTGTCGCTGTAGGCCATCAGACCGGTCATCGCCGTGGCGCGATCGCGGTAGGCCACATAGTCCGGGTACGAGACGTTCGTCACGTTGCCGGAGGGAACGGTTTCGGTCGAGAGCCACACGAGGCGATCAGAATGGGCACCGGCGATGGGCGCGAAGAGAATCGCGTTGACGAGCGCGAACACCGATGCGTTCGCGCCGACGCCGATGGCGAGTGTGAGCACGATCGTTGCCGTCCATGTTGGCCGCTGCGCCAGATGTCGGAACGCGTGTCGAAGATCCTGGCGAGCGCGATCGAGCCGCACGAATCCCCACGCGTCGGTGCTTTCCTCCGCAAGGCGCAGAGGGTTGCCGAAACGGCGGCGAGCCGTCCGGACGGCCTCGGCGGCGTCGAGGCCGTTACGACGATTGGCCGCCGCCCGCATGTCGAGGTGCATCTGCATCTCTTCACGAAGGTCATCGGCGCGTCGTCCGCGCGTCAGCAGAAACCAGAGACGTCGGAAGAAAGTCATGCGAGTCGAAGAACGCGGTTGAGTGCGTCGCTGACCCGGCGGTACGATTCGACTTCGCGATCGAGCTGCCGTCGGCCTCCGGCGGTCAGCTGGTAGTACCGGGCGCGGCGATTGCCGTCGGTGCGGCCCCACGTGGCGGCGACCCAGCCATTCACCAACAGCCGCTGCAGCGCTGGATAGAGCGATCCCTCCTCAACCCGCAGGACGTCCGCCGAGGCCGCCTCAATGGCCTCGGCGATCTCGAAGCCGTGCCGCTCCTGGCCCCGCGCGAGCGTCGTCAGAATCAGCATCTCGAGCGTGCCGGGCGGGATCTCATCGCGATCGGAGAGTGACGCCATAACATAGATAGTCTATGTTACGAGGTCAGTTGGCGCCAGGTTCCCGCGGCCACGTTCCTTGCGCGATTGCGATTGTCGCCGAATGGGACTAACTTAACGAGAACTCCCACGGAGACTTGCATGAAGGCTCTCAAGATCATTGCCGCTGCCGCCGCGATCGCATGCACAGGGTTCGTGAGCGTGGCGGCCCAGGACAAGAATGCCAAGGAAGGGCAGCAAGTCGCCGCCGCGATCGCCAACTTCAAGTCAGATGGGGACGTGGCCAAGTGGTTCGACACCGCTTACGGCTACGTCGTGTTTCCAGGCATCACCAAGGCGGCCGTGGTGGTTGGCGGCGCCGCCGGGGACGGACGGGTTTTCGAGAAAGGCACGTACATCGGCGACGCGCACGTGACGATGGCTTCGATCGGGGCGTCGCTCGGTGGAGAATCGTTCGCTGAGGTGATCTTCTTCGAAACAAAGGCTGCGCTCGACCGCTTCAAGGAAAACAAGTTCGAGTTCACCGCGGGCATCAGTGCCGTGGCCGCCTCGTCGGGCAGATCGAAGGACGCGAAGTATGCGGACGGCGTCGCGGTCTTCACTCAAGCCAACAAGGGGCTGATGGCCGACGTCAGCGCCGGCGGCCAGAAATTCAAGTACACGCCAAAGAAGTAAGGCTGCGGCATCGCACGCAGCCTGCAGGCCAACCCACTGCGGGATTTTCCGCGTTTTCCGCGGACTTTTTCGGGTTTCTAGCCGTTTTATCAACTTCCGGGTGAGATCCGGGCGGTTTCCGCGCGCTCTACGGTGGCATCCCGAATGCACCAGTGAAGCGTCGTGATTCGTCCGCCGATCAAGCTGTCCGCACTCACTTTCGTCGTTGTCGTCCTCGGCGTGGTCGTGTTGGTCGGCCTTGGCACCACGCATCAGCAGACATCGAATCCGCCGACCAAGAACACCGCCGGCCCGACGCCCACTGTGGCGCAAGCCACTCCAGTTGCGCCGGGTGATCGGCTCGAAGTGCCCCCGCCGCCGTTCTCCGAAGGCATCTTTCCCTGCTCGACGTGCCACAAGCTCCTGACGCCCAATCCGACGCGGCGCGAGCTCCAGTTCCACACCGAGATCGTGCTCAAGCACGACGAGGAACACCGGTGGTGTCTTGACTGCCACGACGCGACCAACCGCGACGTGCTGCATCTGGCCAACGGCGACCACGTGTCGTTCGAAGAGTCCTACAAGCTCTGCGGCCAGTGCCACGGCGAAAAGCTGCGGGATTGGAAGGCCGGCGTGCACGGACGCCGCACAGGCTATTGGAACGGCGAGAAGCAGTACCTGTTGTGCGTCAACTGTCATTGGCCGCACGCTCCGCACTTCAAGCCGATCGAGCCGAAGCCCGCGCCCGTCCGTCCGACGCGGCCGGGATCGTCGAAGTGATCGAGGCCTCTATGGAACCGCTGCCCGCACCCTCACTTACCGCCGATCAACCCCTGCGGCCGACGCGGACGAGCCGCCGCGAATTTGCCAGTGTCGCGGCGGCCGCCGCCGCCGGATTCCTGATGACGGCCTGCGGCCCGCGGCGGTTGCGCGAGTTTCCAAAGGAGCGGATGCAGAAGGCGATCAAGAAGATGGAAGCGGAGTACGCCGCGCAGTACCACAAGACGGTGACCGTCGACGACACGCCGGCGATTCCCGGCGTGCTCTTCGGCTACGCGCTCGATCTCTCACGCTGCATCGGCTGCCGACGTTGCGAGTACGCGTGCGTCGATGAGAACAACCAGTCGCGCGATCCGCAGGTGCACTGGATCCGCGTGTTCTCGATGGACAAAGCCGGCGGCATTGATTTCGCGAAAGCCGATCCGTACTACCAGCCGGCCCTAGTGCCCGAGGACGGGCGCTTCTACGTGCCCGTCCAATGTCAGCAGTGCCGGAATCCACCTTGCACGAAAGTGTGTCCGACCGGCGCGACCTGGACCGAGCCGGACGGGATCGTTGTCATCGACTACGACTGGTGCATCGGTTGCCGCTACTGCATGGCGGCGTGTCCGTACGGCGCGCGGCACTTCAACTGGACGACGCCGTCGATTCCAGACGACCAGATCAATCCCAACACGCACGTGCTCGGCAACCGGCCGAGGCCGCGCGGCGTGGTGGAGAAGTGCACCTTCTGCATTCAGCGCACGCGCAAGGGGCGGTATCCGGCGTGCGTCGAGGCGTGCCCGGTGGGCGCGCGCAAGTTCGGCAACCTGCTCGACCCCAACAGCGAGATTCGCTACATCATCGAGAACAAGCGCGTCCTCGTGTTGAAGGAAGAGCTGAACACGATGCCGAAGTTCTTCTACTTCTTCGCGACGTGAGGATCGTGTGACGGTCATCCGCAACTTCGGCCACTTCGTCCTCGGATCGATCCAGATCGTTCGGCGAGGCAATCGCGCCTATTGGGCGTGGCTGACGCTGCTTGCCGTGTTGATCGTTTCCGGCGTGCGCGCGTTCTACCTTCAGTCGACTCACGGGCTGATTCTCACGGCCATGCGCGACCAGGTGAGCTGGGGCTTCTATATCGGCAACTTCACGTTCCTCGTGGGCGTCGCGGCCGCGGCCGTCGTGCTCGTGATCCCCGCGTACGTCTACGACTGGAAGCCGATTCGCGAGGTCGTCATCTACGGCGAGCTGCTGGCCGTGAGCGCCATCGTCATGTGCCTGCTCTTCGTGTTCGTCGACATCGGCAGGCCGGATCGCTTCTGGCACCTCCTGCCGCCGGCCGGCCGTTTGAATTTCCCGAGCTCGGTGCTCGCCTGGGACGTAATCGTCCTGAACTTGTACTTCCTCGTGAATTTCGTCGTCGTCACGCACATCATCTATCGCGCGTTTTACGGGCGGCCGTACGTCAAGAAGTTCGTGTACCCCTTGGTGCTGGCGTCGATCCCGATGGCCGTCGGCATTCACACGGTCACGGCGTTTCTCTACAACGGCCTGGCGGCGAGGCCGTACTGGAACTCCTCGATCATGGCGCCGCAGTTCCTGGCGTCGGCATTCTGCTCGGGCCCGGCCATTCTGCTCGTCGTCTTACAGCTCTTGCGGCGATTCACCAGCTTCGAGATTCGCGACGAGGCCATCTGGAAGGTCGCCGAGCTGATGGCCTACGCGATGTTTCTGAATCTGTTTCTGCACGGCGCGGAAGCCTTCAAGGAGTACTACTCGGCGACCGAGCACTTGCTCTACACCAAGTACTGGTTCCAGGGACTGGACGGCAACCGCACCCTTGTGCCTTTCGCGTGGTCGGCGGTCACCTTGAACGTCGCGGCGTTCGTGCTCTTCATCGTGCCGCGCACGCGCCGGAACTGGGTTGGCCTGAATATCGGCTGCTTCGCGACCTACGCCGGTTGCTACATCGACAAAGGGATGGGGCTCATCATTCCGGGCCTCACGCCTGACACGCTCGGTGAGATCTATCGCTACTACCCGACGTTCGCGGAGCTGCGTGTGGCCGCGGGCGTGTTTGCGGTCGGGTTTCTGATCTTTACATTGATGCTCAAGGTCGCCGTGCCGATCACGCTCGGCGAATTCAATGCCGCCTCGCGGACGTGAGGAGAATCACGATGCCCCGCTTCACTCGTGCACTCTGCATTGCTCTGGTGGTGAGCTGGGGAGGGGCAGCTTCGATCCGCGCCTATCAGTCCGCGGCTTCGCCGCCGACGCCTCCTGCGCCTCAGACGACGCCAGCCGCGCAGACGGCGACCGTCGCGCAGACGACCGCGGTCGCACAGCCGGCGCCCGCCGCGAAACCGGCGCCTTCATCGGCCGCAGTGCAGGCCGCGCTCGCGAAAGACGCGGTCTGCACCACGTGCCACAACTCCGCGAGCGGTCACGCGCCCGCGGTCTACGATTCGCGCCACGGCGTCAAAGGCGATGATCGGACGCCCGGCTGCCAGTCGTGCCACGGCGAAAGCGACGCGCACGTCAAGGATCCCGCCAACGTCTCACCGACCGTCGTCTTCAATGCCAAGTCGAAGCACGTGTCGTCTGTGGCCGATCGCAATGGGTCATGCCTTGCGTGCCATCAGAAGAACGTATTGCCGCGCGCGAACTGGGCGGGCAGCGCGCACGAGACTCGGGGCCTGGCCTGCACCGACTGCCACAACACCCACGCGGCCGACCAGAAAGTGATGAGCCGGCTCACGCAGGCCGAAGTCTGCTACGCGTGTCACAAGACGCAGCGCGCCGAGACGCGGTACCTCTCGAAGCACCCGCTCGCGGTCACCGGCATCGGCGATCCGCCGAAGATGGCATGCTCGGATTGCCACAACCCGCACGGATCGACGGGGCCGTCGCTGCTCATCAAGAACACCGTCAACGAGACCTGCTACACGTGTCATGCGGAGAAGCGCGGACCGTTCCTCTGGGAGCACGCGCCGGTCGTCGAAAGCTGCGTCACGTGTCACAAGCCGCACGGCTCGGTGCAGCAGTCGCTGCTCAAAACGCGCGTGCCATACCTCTGTCAGGAGTGTCACACGGGCGACCATGCGGCGCAGATCAATAGCGGCGCGAATCTGGCCGGCGGCAACGTCACCACGGTGAACGGCGTGCAGCAGCTCGGCGCCGCGTCGCCGCGCGCACAGCTCGCGGCGCGCGCGTGCCTGAACTGTCACGTTCTCATCCACGGTTCGAACCATCCGGCTGGCGCGAAATTCCAGCGCTGAACCATTCAAGGGACATCGACCATGACCATCCGCTTGAATTCATCGCTCGGACGCGCGGCGCGATCTGCCACCTGCGCCGGGCTTGCGCTTGCGATCGTCGGTCTCACCGCAGGTCGTGCGGGCGCGCGACCGCTGCCCGATCCGCAAGTCACGCCACAGCCGCAAGCAACCCCCGCGGCCGTCACGAACTTTCCCGCCACGCCCTCGACGCCGGGCAACACCACGACCGGCGTCGTCGAGCTCGGCGGCGGCAACATCAGCAACGGCTCATTCAAAGCCGGTGAATACAACGGCCTCCAGGACAAGGGATTCTTCGGGATCGGCAACGTGGACGTGCGAGGCGGCGGCGCCTACGACAGCCCCAGTGCCTTGAGATGGCGCGTGGCTGGGACGGCGCTGTTTCTCGACAGCCGCAGCGTCGCCGGCGAAATCGGCGTCCAGGGCAAGTTCCGCATCACCGCCGGATTCGACAGCATCCTGCGCAATCGATCCGACAGCTACCAGACGCCCTATAACGGCGCCGGCACCGATACGCTGACGCTGCCTTCGAGCTGGCTCGTGCCGGTCGTTGCCTCGAGCAGCGGGACGAACAATCACACGACGACGGTGAGCGCGCGCGGGCTGACGCCGTCGATTGGCGGCGCGAACTACATCGACACCCAGACGAGCTCGCCGACGCTCGGCAAGATCATCCCCCCGAACGCGGCGCAACTCGCGGCCGTCAACGGCGCGGCCGCGGCGGACGTCCCGCTCTTCCACAACGTCGATTTGTTCACCAAGCGGCTGCGCTACGACCAGGGCCTCAACCTCGAACTGTCCAAGGCCTGGGCAGTCGACCTGAACTTCCGCGAAGAGCACAAGGACGGCATGAAGCCCATGGGCACCGTCTCGCGCAACACCGGCGGCGACATCTCGACGATCATTCCGGATCTGATCGACACCGATACCGATCAGATCACGACGAACGTCAGCTATCACGGCGACCGCGGCTACCTGCAGGCCGGTTACTACGGCTCGCTGTTCACGAATCACGTGACGTCGATGTCATGGCAGAACTGGGCGACGCCGACGGGAACCATGAACCGGATGAGCAGCGCGCCCGACAACTCCGTGCACCAGCTGAACGCGGAAGCGCGCTACAGCTTTTCACCCAAGACGCACCTCTTCGGCAACGTGTCGTACGGCCACAACACGCAGAACGATGCGTTTCTGATCGATTCGACGGCGACCGTGCCGGTAGTGCCCGTGTCGTCGCTGAACGGGCTCGTGGTGTGGAAGAACGCCAACGCCAAGCTCACGACGCACCGCGGCAAGGTCGACTTCGTCGCCAATTACACGTTCAACGACCGTGACAATCAGACGGGCGTGCACATCTTCCAGTACGCCGATGCGGGCGACACGGCGGCGGCGAACCCCCTCTTTCCGGCGAGCGCCACCAATTCGCTCGGCCAGGTAGTGGCGCAGAACGCCAACGCCAACCGGCCGTACAGCAAGAGATCGAACCTCGCGACGGCGTCAGCCGACTACTTGTTGACGCACGGCCAGTGGCTGCGGGGTGGCTACGAGTTCGAGCGGATCAATCGCTGGTGCGGCGGCACCTGGATCGATTGCGCCGACGCCGGCGTCACCAATGAGAATCGTCTTCTCGGCGAGTGGCGTGCGAACGTGGGCGAGCGCGTGAACGCGCGCGTCGATTACACCTACGGTGCGCGACGGTCGCCCGACTACAACGAGAACGCGTTTCTCGCGCTCGTGCCTTACGCGGGCGTCAGTCCCTCGTCGGTGACCGACGGCGCCACCGCCTTGTCGTTCATGACGGGGAACAATTGGACCGGCTGGGGCCCGGCCTTGGGATTTGGCACCACGACCGGCGACATGAACGTCTTCTTCCCGAGCAACAACGCGCTGGCGAACAACGCGTACGCCAATAACAACCGCATCAGTGAAGTGCTCGGCATGCGGCGGTACTACGTGGCCGATCGCGATCGCAATCGCGTGCGCTCGCTGCTCGATTGGCAGACCACGGACACCTTCTCGATAGAGGGCGGCGTCGACTATACGAACGACAGCTATCCAGCGTCGACCTACGGCTTGCAGAGCACCAATGGGTGGTCGGCCAATCTCGACGGCTCGTACGCGATGGCCGACAACGCGACGGCGACCGTCTTCTACACCTATCAGCATCAGCGCGGCGTGACGTTCGGCAACGGCTACACGGCCAACAGCAACGCAACGAATGTGAACGGCTTCACGGCGCTTTCAGGCAACGACTGCGACAGCTACACGACGCTCCAGCAGCGCAACAACAACAACAAGCTGGATCCGTGCGTCAACTGGTCGTCGAACATGCTCGATACGTCGAATACGTTCGGCTTCCAGCTCGAGAAGAAGACCGAGAAGGTCACCGTGTCGGGCGACGGCTTCTACTCACGATCGCACTCGACCAACGACTTCACGGGCGGCAGCTGGGCGAACAACCTGCTCGCGCTCCCGGGTGCGCCGGCCGGCACGGTCGCGGCGTATTTCATCCCCGCGACGCCGCTGCCCGTCGTCATGACGGAGAACTTCGAGCTGCGCTTGCATGGCAGCTACCTCGTCGCGCCGCACCAGACGCTGCGACTGGTCTACGCCTATTTGTGGATGAAGTCTGCCGACTGGGTCTATGACGGCATGCAGATCGGCGCTGGAACGATCGCCGGTGTCCTGCCGAGCAACGAGACGGCATTCAACTACGGCGTGCACATCTTTGGTGTGTCGTACGTCATCGGGTTTTAGTTCAGGGCAGAGCACTCATTCGAAGGAGGCAACATGCGTGGACTCATAGCCGCATTCGTCGCGCTCACGATCGGCACGCTCGTCGTCGCGGCGCAGGCCGGCGGCGACGCGACGAAAGGTCAGGCGACCTACGTCGAGCGGAAGTGTGGAACTTGTCACAAGCTCAACAAGGACGATGAAAAGGGCGGGAAGCTTTCGACGATTCTGGCCGACAAGGTCGGCGCGCTCTCGCCGGGCGACATGAAGGCGTGGCTGACGGAGCCCGCCAAGATGGAAGCGAAGCTTCCGAAGAAGCCGCTGATGCCGATGTCGGCGTTCCTCAAGACGGTGAAGCCGCTGACCGATGCCGACGTCTCGAACCTCATCGCGTACTTGCAGACGCTGCCAGGCAAATAACGCCGCGGGCGACAGCGTTCCCCCTGTCGCCCGGGCAACCGCCGCGTCACGGAGCTGAACCCGTGGCGCGGCGTCCTTCACTCTCAGGCGAGCGCGCGAAGCTGTCGCGCGCCCGGCCGGTGTCGTCGCCGATCTGACGAGCGTCCAGCGGACGTCTCGTCAGTGAATGCTCGCCGGACAACTGGTCGGCGCCGGCGCGTCAATGCGACGCGTCGCGCCCTGCGGGATCATCTGCACGGCATAGCCCGTCGCCACAATGCTCGCGTCCTCGTTTCGCACAAGGTGCACGTGGCCACCGCCCGCATCGACGAAGTTGTGCGGATACCCGGGAAGCGCCGAGTAGACGTGCGGCGAGCACGACGGATCGTCGCCGTCATAGATCGTGACCGAGCCGCTCGTGATGACGACCAGGCTCGGCCCCGGATGCGTGTGCCAGCCGGTGGTGCCGCCCGGTTGCCACGTGTTGGACTGCACGTACATGTCCGTTTGTCCTTGCGTCTTCAACCGCATCTGCCAGATGTCCGCAGGGAGCGTGTGAAGGTTGATGTTCAGCTCATCGAACGTGGTCGTCGCCAGCGTCTGGCCGACGAAGCCGCTCGCGGGCGTGGCGCGAACCGGGTTGGCATGCCCCGCGACAACCAGACCGACGAAGAGTGGTAACCACAGCAGACCGCGTCGCATGTGCGTCCTCCTTGTGCGACCACCTCAGCAACATCTGCCGGGGTCGTACCCTCATAAGCGCTGATCGCGGACGCCGGAAGTCACGCGAGCCTTCCCGCACATTTCTCGAGATTCCGTTAGGTCTCGGGTGTAGCATTCGCGCATTCCTCAGTAGTCGGCACATCCCTTCATGGCTGATCTCCTGATGACCATGGCCGACGCGACGTCGCCGCTGCCCGTAACCGACCTGCTCATGGCCTGGGGACAGGGCGACGAATCCGCGCTCGACCGGCTCATGCCGCTCGTTCAGGACGAGCTCCATCGCCTCGCCCGGCGCGAGATGCGCGGCGAGCGGCCCGGCCACACGCTGCAGACGACGGCGTTGGTCAACGAAGCGTATCTGCGCTTGATCGACGCGCGTCGCGTGCGCTGGCAGGACCGCGCGCACTTTTTCGCGCTGTCGGCGCGCATTATGCGGCGCATCCTCGTGGACCACGCGCGATCGCGCAACGTCATCAAGCGCGGCGCCGGCGCCCGTCACGTGTCGCTCGACGAAGCGCTCATCGTGTCGCAGGAACGAGGCCCCGATCTCGTCGCGCTCGATGACGCGCTCCAGGCCCTTTCGAAGGTGGACGCACGCAAGAGCCAAGTGGTCGAGCTCCGGTTCTTCGGCGGACTGAGCGTCGAGGAGGCCGCGGAAGCCCTGCGCGTCTCGTCGCAGACGATCGTGCGTGACTGGCATCTCGCGAAGGTCTGGCTGTTGCGGGAGCTGGGCGATGGCTGATCTCGGATCCACCCGCTGGCCGGAAATCGAGCGCTTGTACTACGCCGCCCGCGAGCAAGACGCCGCCGCCCGCACGGCGTTTCTCGCTCACGCCTGCGCCGGCGACGAGGCGCTCCTGGCCGAGGTCGAATCACTGTTGAAGTTCGATACGGCGGCGGGCGCGTTCTTGACGCGGCCCGCACTCGAACAAGCGGCCCGGGCACTGCCGCCGCCGCGTGCGGGCGCGCTCACGGGTCGCCAGATTCACGGATACGACGTGCATGCGCTCCTCGGGGCCGGTGGAATGGGCGAGGTGTACCTCGCGCGCGACTTGCGGCTCGGCCGCGACGTCGCGCTCAAGATCCTGCCGCGATTCGCCGCGGGCAGTCCAAGAGCCGTGCGCCGATTCGAAGACGAGGCGCGATCCGCCTCCGTCCTCAACCACCCGAACATCGTCACGATCTACGGCGTCGGCGAGGACGAAGACGTGAGCTACATCGCGATGGAGCGCGTCACCGGCCGGACGCTTCGGGAGATCGTCGCGTCGGCCGATCTCGCGATTCCCACCGTGCTCGATCTCGCGGTTCAGCTCGCGGACGCGCTCGCCGCGGCGCACGACAAGGGCATCGTGCATCGCGATCTGAAGCCCGAGAACGTGATGGTCACGCCCGAGGGACTGCTGAAGGTGCTCGACTTCGGCATCGCGAAACGCGAGGGGACCGTCGATCCGGGTTCGACGCCGGACACCAGGAGTGAGGCGGCCACCGTCGAAACGCAGGCCGGCACGATCCTCGGCACCGTCGGCTACATGTCGCCGGAGCAGGCGGACGGTCGCCGCGCCACGGCCGCGTCGGATCAGTTTTCCTTCGGCGCGATCCTGTACGAGCTCTTGACCGGTCGTCGCGCGTTCGACCGCGCGTCACGGTCGGCCACGCTCGAAGCCATCAAGCGTGACGAACCCGAGCCCATTGAGTCGATCAACGCGAATGTGTCGGTGCCGCTCCGGCGATTCGTGACGCGCTGTCTCGAGAAGGATCTAGCCGCGCGATATGCGCGTCCCCGAGACCTCGCGGCTGAGCTTCGCGAGATTCGCGAGCGCGTCACGGGAGGCGGTCTCAGCCGGCGTCAAGTCATCTGGCTTGGCGTCGCCGCCACGGTCGTGACGACGACGGCCGGCGGGCTCGGATGGTGGCTGTGGCCGCGCGGCCCGCGCGTGCGCTCGCTCGCGCTGCTGCCTTTTGAGAACGCGGGTCAGGACGCGGAGCTGGACCATCTCTGCGATGGTCTGACCGACGCCCTGATTCTACGCATCGGCGTCCTGCCGTCCATTCGCGTGATGGCGCACAGCCTCGTGTCGAACTTCAAACGGTCCACGCTCGACGCACGGGCGTTCGCGCGAAAGATCGGTGCGGACAGCGTGCTGACGGGGACCGTCACGCGTCGCGCCGGCGAGCTCACGATTGCCGCGTCGCTCGTCGAGATCGCGTCCGGCAAGCCGCTCTGGTCGAACTCTTACACACGCGGCACCGCCGATCTCCAGCTCGTCCAGGACGCCATCACGACCGAGATCGTCAACGATGGGATCCGGCTTCAGCTCTCCGATGAAGATCGCAATCGTCTCGTGCGCCACGCCACCGAGAATGCCGATGCGTACGAACTGTTCCTCCAGGCGAAGTACCTGCACGAGCAGCAAGAGCGCGATCTCAATCTCCAGGCGCGCGACCTCTTCGAGCGGGCGATTGCCCTCGATCCCAAGTTCGCGCTTGCGTACGCGGCGCTCGGCGCGACATTCTCGACGGCGGCGATCAACGGTTGGGAGGTGCCGGCGAATTGCTGGCCCGAATGTCAGCGCAATGCCCGCGAGGCGCTCGACCGCGATTCAGAATTGCCAGACGCGTATGTCGAGAACGCGTCACGTCAGTTCTTCTATAACTGGGATTGGCTGGCGGCGGATCGCGACTGGGGATTGGCGATGCGCGCGCGGAGCGCGAGCATGTTCCTGCCATTGCGGACGGGACGCGCGTTGCAGCAGTGGGCGCTCGGTCGAACCGCTGAGGCGCTACGGATCATTCGGGAGATTCGAGCCCTCGATCCGCTGAGCCCGCTCTTCATCGTCAAAGAAGCGCACTTTCTCCGTCAGGACGGACAGCTCGATCAGGCCGCGGCCGCGTACGAGACCGCGCTCCGCGAGGATCCGGACATGGCCGCAGCGGCGTCCGGTCTCGCCGAGATCCGGCGTGCCCAGGGACGCTTCGACGAGGCGATCAAGCTCCTCCGGCGCGCAATTCCAAACGCGATTCCCGAAGGCTTCGATGAGACCCTCGACCGCTTGCTCCGCACCGCGCAAGGCGCGGACGGCTGCCGCCAGATCGAGCGACGGGCCACCGAAGCCTCGCTGCACATTCTCGATCTGGCCTCGGCGGCAGGACTCTACGTCTCACCGATTGACCGCGCGCGGCTCTACGCTCAGCTCGGCGATTCACGACGCGCGCTCGACAGCCTGGACAGCGCGCTCGATATCTGCGATCCGGGAGTGGTGACACTGAACGCCGACAGGGCGTGGGATGCTGTGCGAACGGAGCCACACTTCATTGAGGCGGTCAAGAGGGTCGGGCTGCCGCACGGTTGAGACCGAATTGCGGTGGCGCGGCTCCCACTCGTTGGGCGAGGGCGGAGCGGCCGCGGACGGACGACAAGACTGACGCTCAGGTGGACAGTGTTGTACCCGGACGACTACCGACCGCGCATATCCATCCCGCCCACGGATGTGCGTGAACCTCGACGCTGGAGAAACCCGCCTCGGTCAGCGCCGCGCGATGTTCCTCGAGCGTCAGATATCGCGCGCGAAGCAGGCGCATCACCGGGGAGTAGAGCCAGCTTCTAACCGGGCCTCGATAGGTTTCGGCGATGAGCGCGAACTGCCCGCCGGGTTTGAGCACCCTCAGCACTTCTCGCAAGTCGCGATGGAGGTCGGGCCAGTAGTAGTGTGTTTCGACCGCCGTGATGAGATCGAACGACGTGTCCGGAAATGGCAGCCGCGACACGGACGCCTGTTGGACCGAAACGCGGCCGGTGTGGATCAGATCCGCGTTGCTCTCACGCGACGTGGCGACGCTCGCCGGTGCGTAGTCTACGCCGTCGATGTGGCCACTGCTCGCGATCTCTGCGAGCGTTCGCAGCGTTCGTCCGCCGCCGCACCCGATGTCGAGAATCCGCGCATGCGGCGCAATTTTCACATGGCCGAGCCCCCACGCGGTGAGCGGCGCATGGCCCATGTTCATCGCGCGCGCGAGGCGCCGGCCCAACCAACCCGTCGGCTTGCGACATTGCCGCGTGAGCGCGAACGCGAGGCCGAGGCCGACGGCCGCGGTGATCAGCCGACGGAGCAGTGTGAAACTCATCCGGTGCGCGCGGTTCTGGCCAGGGAGATGAGTTCACGGAGATCGTCGGCGAGCTCGTGCCAGGCCGCATGGCCGAAGCGCTCGAGTACCGCGCGTTGGGCCTCGCGCCAGTGCGGCATGGCGGCGGTAATTCGGCGCGCGGCGCGCTTCGTCAGCACGACGTCCTTCGTGCGACGGTCGTCGCCGGCGTCGACGGAAACGAGGCCGGCCCGCCGGAGCGGCGCCAAGGCGCGATAGAGCGACGTGCGCTCGAAGACGAGATCGTCGGCGAGCTCAGCGAGCGCGACGCGGCCGCCTTGCCGCTGGACGCTGCGCAGAATCGAGAATTGCGTGGTCGTCAGCCCGGATTGCGCCAGATACGCATCATAGAGGCGCGCGAGCGATCGCGAAGCGCGGCGCAGCGTGCCGGCGGCGCACGGGAGCTGGTCGAGCGTGCGATGCTGAACCGTCGCCATTATGTTGAGTAATCATCATAGATAGTTGGCAGGCGACAGGTCAAGACGAGGCGGCGCGGAGTGCCGAGGTCGTGCTGTCGTTGTCGTGAAAGCGACTGTCGCCGCGTCGATAGCGCCGGGGAGCGCGTCAGCCCGCCTTCAGACGTCCTTCAGCCCTGTACGAGTAACATTTTCACCCGATGTTCGTCCTGGTCGCGCTGCGGATCGCTGCGGCGGCGCTCGCCCGCAATCGCATGCGCACGGCGCTGACGACGCTCGGCATCACCGTGGGCATCGCCGCGGTTCTGTGCACCGTCGCGCTCGGCCAGGGCAGCGCGAATCAAGTGCACAACGACCTCCTGAATCTCGGCGAGAGCTTCGTCTGGCTCGAGAACGGCAATCGAAACGTCGGAGGCGTGCGCACGGGCCTCGGCGGCGTGCCGAAGCTCACGCCCGAAGACATGCTGGCAATTCTGCGCGACGTCCCCGAGATCGTCCGCTGCTCGCCGCAGGTGGACTCCCGCACCCAGGTCATCTACGGCAATCAGAACTGGAACACCACCTATCGGGGCGTCACGCCCGACTACCTCCAGATTCGCAAATGGCCCGTGATCAAAGGCGCGTCATTCTCGGAGCTCGACGTCGAGGCGCGCGCCAAGGTGGCCCTGCTCGGTCAGGCCGTCGTCGACCAGCTGTTCGGTGATGACGATCCGCTCGGCCAGTCGATTCGGGTCGGCTCACACCTCTTCACGGTGGTCGGCGTCCTGAAGGCGAAGGGCACGTCGAGCAGCGGCCAGAATCAGGACGATTTCGTTCTGATTCCGTACACCAGCGTGCAGCGATACCTGAAGGGCGCCTATACGCTCGACGACATCATGTGCTCGGCGTCTTCCGACGCGGAGGTGCCGCTTGCTCAGCAGCACATCCTCGACCTGATGCGCGACCGTCACCGCATCCAGGACGGCCAGGCCGACGACTTCAACATTCAAACGCCTGACGACCAGATTCGCCAACGCGAAGCAGCGGCGCAGACGATGGAGTTCATGCTGGCGGGGATTGCGTCCGTGTCGCTGCTCGTGGGCGGCGTCGGCATCATGAACATCATGCTGGTCTCGGTCGCCGAGCGCACGCGGGAGATCGGTCTGCGCATGGCGATTGGCGCGCAAGAGAGCGACGTCCGGCTGCAGTTTCTTGCCGAGGCGATGCTGCTCGGGCTGCTTGGCGGCGCCTTCGGCATTCTCAGCGGGTGGGTCAGCGCGCGCGTCCTCACGGAGAGCTTCGGATGGCCGATGGCCATCTCGACGAACACGATCGTCGTCGCCGTCGCGTTCGCCTCGGGCGTGGGGCTCGTCTTCGGATACCTCCCGGCGCGCCATGCCGCGTCGCTCGATCCCATCGAGGCGCTGCGGGCCGAGTAGGTGAGTCAGCGATAGCGCAGTTGACATATAAATCTATCAACTGATAGATCTGTTGCCAGTCATGGCTGCTGGCTCGAGGTCCGACGCTCCGCGCGAATGGTACGTGCTCGTTCATCAGCTGCCGCCCACGCCGATCTACCTGCGCGCGAAGATCCGCCGCCGCCTCCTGCGGGTCGGAGCGCTCGCGCTCAAGAACTCCGTCTACGTCCTGCCGGCGCGCGAGGACTGCCTCGAGGACTTGCAGTGGATCGCGAGCGAGGCGGTCGCCGGCGGCGGCACGGCCTACGTCTGCCGCGGAGAGTTCCTGGCCGGAATCACGACGGAGACGCTCGTCGCCGGTTTCCGCGAGCAGGCCGACGCGGCATTCAAGCCGCTCGCTCGAGAGACCGCCGCCGTGCTGGCCGGAACGCGCGCGCGTCGGGCCGGTGCCGCCGCCGGTGCCGACGTGGATGCCGCCATCCGGCGGCTGCAGAAGCAATTCGATCAGATCGCGGCCACCGATTTCTTCGGCTCCGCGGTCGGACGTGAGGTGACCGCCATGCTTCGAGCACTTGAACCCGGCCGCCGGCCAGAGGCTCGTGGACGCCAGCGGGAATTCGTCGGCCGCACCTGGGTCACGCGCCGGGGCCCGAAGATCGATCGGATCGCGAGCGGCTGGTTGATCCGCCGGTTCATCGATCCCGCGGCGCGTGTCCGTTTCATCGACCCGGCCCGGGAGGCGCGTCGCGCCGGCGAGGTGACGTTCGACATGATCGGCGGCGACTTCACGCACGAGCGCGATCGCTGCACGTTCGAGACGTTGCTCGCGAAGTTCAACCTCGGCGGCGACGCCGCGCTGCGTGCGCTCGGCGAGATCGTCCACGACATCGATCTCAAAGACGATCGCTTCGGCCGCCCGGACGCCGCCGGCGTGTCGCGAATGATCGACGGCATCGTCTCCGCCCACGCCGCGGATGACGAACGGATGCGGCGCGGCCACGCGCTGTTCGACGATCTCTACTCGTCATTCGGCGGATCGACAACGTCTGTCGCAGAGTCGACGCGAACGCGTCGGCGTCGTGCTCGGCCGACGGCACGCCGGCGATCGAAAACATGAACGCGACGCGCACTCGTGTCGTCGGCGCCCGCGATGTCCAGACGCTCCTCGATGTCGATGCGTGCATCGAGGCAGTAGCGCGCGCGTTCGTGCTGCATGGCACCGGGCAGTCGCTCGCGCCGTCCTCGCTCGCGATCGACGCGCCACCCGGCACGGCGCACGTCAAAGCTGCTGGACTCACCATCGACGGCCGCCGGTTCATCGTCGCGAAGACGAACGTGAACATCCCCGGCAATCCAGAGCGCCGAGGTCTGCCGACGATCCAGGGCGTCATTGTGCTGTGCGACGCCGATACCGGATTCCCGCTCGCCGTGATGGATTCCATCGTGGTGACCGCTCGCCGGACGGCGGCCGCGACCGCGCTGGCCGCGCGGTATCTCGCGCGTGAAGAGGCGGACGAGCTCACGATGTACGGCTGCGGCGAGCAGGGTTTCGCGCAGGTTCAGGCGCTGTCGCGTGTCAGACCGATTCGTCGGGCGCGGCTTTTCGATCGCGACCACCATCGATCCGAGGCGCTCGCGCGGCGCATCACCAGCGCGCTGGGCATCGCCGCCGAGGCGACACACGATCCCGTTCGGACATTGGCGTCGAGCCGAATCTGTGTGACTTGCACGACCGCGACCACGCCGATTCTGCATCGCGCCGACGTTCAGCCGGGCACGTTCATCGCGGCCGTCGGCGCGGACAACCCTCGCAAGCAAGAGATCGACCCCTCCCTCCTGGCGAATGCGACGGTCGTCGCCGACCTTCTCGACTCGTGCGCCGCGAACGGCGATCTGCATCACGCGATCGACGCAGGGCTGATGACGCGCGACGACGTCCACGCCGAGCTGGCCGATCTCGTGACCGGCCGGGCGTCAGGCCGGACGTCAGCGGACGAAGTCACGATCTTCGATTCGACGGGCACGGCGATCCAGGACGTCGCTGCGGCGGTCGTCGTGTATGAGCGCGCGGTGGCGTCCAATGCAGGCCTCGAGATCGATCTGGGCGGAAGCGGTGCATGACGCCTCGGATCGTTCACCGTCGCTCCTGCAGCTGACCACGTACTTCCTGAAGCTCGGCGCGTCGGGGTTTGGAGGCCCGGCCGCGCTCGCAGAGCGGATGCGTCGCGATCTCGTCGAGGCGCGCGGCTGGCTCACGCTGGCCGACTTCGACCTTGGTCTGTCGCTTGCTGCGGCATGTCCCGGACCGCTCGCGTACCAGCTGGCCGTCTACTGCGGCTTCGCATGTTTCGGTACCGTCGGCGCTCTTGCCGTCGCGTCCGCGTTCGCGGCTGCGCCGTTTGCGATCGTGCTCGCAATTTCCACCGCCTACGTTCGATGGTCCGGCGTGCCGCTTCTCGACGCCATCTTCTATGGCGTCAGTCCCGCCGTCGTCGCGCTGATCGTCCGCGCGTGTTGGAACCTCGGCCGTAAGACGCTGAAGCGCGACCTTGTGTCGTGGGCACTTGCCGCCGTCGCGGGCGGTGTGACGATGGCGACGGGGCAGGAGCTCTTTGCCGTCATTCTTGCTGCCGGCCTGGTCGGGATTGTGGCGTTTCGCGGTCCGACACCGCGCGGGGCCGCCGGCGAGGCTGCGGAACGGCGCGCGAGCGCGGCGTTGCCGATGCTTGCGGTCTCGGCGTCGGCGACGACGGCATCGTCGTTGTTCGCATTCTTTTTCAAGACTGGATGCGCGGTCTTCGGCAGCGGCCTGGTGATCGTACCGTTTCTGCGCGCCTACGTCGTCCACGACTACGGATGGCTGAGCGATCGTCAGTTCCGCGACGCCGTGGCCATCGGGCTGATGTCACCTGGCCCGGTCGTGATCACAGCGACATTCGTGGGCTTCATCGTCGACGGTGTCACGGGCGCCGCGGCCGCGACGATCGGCATGTTCGCGCCGGCGGTGCTCTTCACGCTTGTCGCGACGCCGATCTTCAGGCGTCATGGGGCGAGTCAGGTGGTCCGCGGGTTCGTGCGCGGTGTCACGAGCGCGGTGGTCGGCGTGCTCGCGGGAACGGTGCCGCTCGTTGCGTCTACCGCCATCGTCGACGTGCTCACGGCCGCGATCGGGATCTCGGCGTTCCTGCTGCTGGCGTGGCGGCGGCTGCCGGAGCCGCTCGTGATCGCAGGCGGCGCGATTGTGGGATTAGTCGTTCGCTAGCGTCGCGACCGGCCGGCGCTCGATCGTAAGAGTCAGTGGTGCGACGCCGAGCAACGCGAGGAAGCCGAATCCCAAGAGGCCGGACCGGTTGATTAGCGAGAACTCGATGTGCTGACCGGGCGCGACGAAGAAGGCGATGCGCTTCCAGAACAGCGTGTTGTTCGCGTGCAGGACGTGATCGCCGGCGGGAACGTCGAGCGTCACCGTCTTGCCAAACACCAACGAATGCGAGGGTCCATCGTCGAGCCGCGCGTAAATCTGGCGCTGGCGAACGTCGGTGCTGTCGGTTCGACTGAGCGTGACTCGGCCGGATTGAACGTCGGCCGCACGCTCCTCAATCACGGTCATGGACTCGACCCCTACAGCGCCGCCGTGGCCAAATCGCGCGCCACCTCTTCGCCGATACCGGAGAAGCGCGCCTGGATTTCCTCCGCGCGGCTGAGCGCGGCCTCGATGTGCGGCACGAAGTTGTCGATGCCGATGTGCACGAGCACCTCGCGGCTCGCCGCGAATAGCCGTCGACGGCGCTCACGATGGCCGGCTGCCACGCGCGCCAGCCGGCGCGAGACTGCGACGCGATCATCCGCGCCTCCGTCGCTCGGCCTTCATCTCGACGAGCAACGCTCGCGTCTCGTCGAGCTGGGACTGAAAGTACGCTTTGAGCAGATCGAGCACCTTGGTCAGCACCGGGTCGCGAAGTGAGTAGAAGACCTGATTGCCCGCGCGCCGCGTGACGACGACGCGCGCGCCGCGGAGCACGCCGAGGTGCTGAGACAGGTTGGCCTGCTCCACACCAAGCTGCAGCTGGAGCGCGCCGGCCGAGAGCTCGCCATCACGCAATGCCTCGGCGACGGCGATGCGCGTGGGATGAGCGAGCGCCTGGAACGTCTGCGCCTTGAAAACTCGCAGAGGAGAGTTCATAACATTAGTATATTCGACATTTGACATATAGTGCAAAATGCCTCGTCGATGCGTCGCTGCACGACGTTTGTCAGGGAGTCTTTTTCAAAGTGACATGTCCTCCAGAAAGACACCCGGCGTTATCCAATTCCGCAAGGCTCGACGAGCTCGAGGCGACGCTGGCCGACCGCGAGGCTGCGCTCGAGGCCTTCAAGGCCGAGCTTCGCGAGCTGCAGGATGCGTACCTCGACAAAATGGGCGCGTGGCAGGCGCAGCTTGCCGAGCTGGACGCCGCGGTGGCAGAGGCAGAAATCGCCGCCGGACTGCGGCCCGCCACCGAGCGCGGCGAAGACGATGACGACGAGACCGGTCAGGACGCCGATCCGTCACCGGCGCTGCGCGCGTGCGCGTCGCGGCCGGCGCCGACTGCCGACCTGCGTCGCATCTTTCGAGACGTCGCCAAGGCCATTCACCCGGACCTCGGCCCGAACGATCCGTCCCGCTATCGGCGGCACTCGTTGATGGCCGAGGCGAATCGCGCGTACGCCAATCGCGATGAGGATCGGCTGCGGCTGATTCTTCGCGCGTGGGAGCGGAGCGCCGACGTATTGCCCGAGGACGGCGCCGACGCGCTCGCGCGCGTCGGTCGTCGGATCGCGGAGATCGACGCGCGGCTCGTCGCGATCGAGATGGAATTCGGCGAGCTCAAGCGCTCCGCGATCTGGCAGCTCAAGATCAAGATCGACGAGGCGCGCGCGCGGGGATGGGACCTGTTCGCCGAGATGGTGATGCACATCAAGCGCGAAATCTCTCGAGCGAATGCGCGCCTGGCCGTGCTACGGCGTGAGGCTGCACGCTAGCAGGAGCGAAATGCCCATCAGCTCGTGCGCCCACTCCTTGACGCGAAGCCGGATCCTTAGCCTTCGCGCAGCGCAATCAGCGGATCGACGCGGCTCGCGCGTCGCGCGGGCAGGAAGCTCGCAAGCGCGGCGACGACCAGGAGCGCGCCCGACGCCATCAGAAAGCTCACCGGATCGCGCGAGCTGCCGAAGAGCAGCGCGCCCATATAGCCGGAGATCCAGAACGCGCCGGCGAGCCCGATGATGACGCCGATGCCGACGAGCGTCATGCCCTGTCGCATGACGATGCCGAGCACGTGGCTTTGCGGCGCGCCGAGCGCCATGCGCAGGCCAATTTCGCGCGTGCGCTGGCCGACCGAGTACGCCATCACGCCGTAGAGCCCGACGCACGCGAGCGTCAGCGCGAGCACGCCGAATACGCCGAGCAGCGCCGCGCCGAGCTTGACCGCAAAGAGCGACTGATCAACAACGCCTCTCACCGACGATGGACTTTGAATCGGCATCTTGGGGTCCATCTGCCGAATCTCGCGTTGCACGGTGCCGAGCACGGCCTCGGGGTCGCCTTCGGCGCGCACGTTGAGCACCATCGCGTCGTTCATCGCCTGCGCGAGCGGAATGTAGACCGCCGGCTGCGGCGTCTCACCGAGGGTGACGTACTTCGCGGTCTTGGCGATGCCCACGACCTGACGGAAATCGCGATCGGTATAGAAGCGGAAGCGCTTGCCGATGGGCTCCTCATTGGGCCAGTACTTCCGCGCCATGGTGTCGTTGATCACCGCCACGGGCATCGTCCCATCGCGATCCGCTTCGCTGAAATCTCGTCCTCGCAGCAGCGGAATGCCCATCGTCGCCAGGTAGTTCACGTCGACGATGTTCGTGAGGGTGATGATGCCCGAGGCTTGCGCGTCGTTCTCGCGCCCCTCGATGAAGATGCTGCGCGAAAATCCCCCGAACAGCGGAAGGTTCGAGGACCAGGAGGCGCTGCGGATGCCGCCCACGGTGCCGAGCCGCGCACTGACGTCCCGATAGAACCGCAGCACCCGATCGCCGGTGTAGCCCGCCTGGCCAGGATTGACGTTCATGATCGCGGTGTGCGTCGTGTCGAATCCCGGATCGATCTGTGACGCCGCGCGGCTGCTCTGCAGGAACAGCGCCGCGGTGACGAGCGCAACGAGCGACAGCGCGACTTGGCCGACGATGAGGATGTTGCCGATGCCGAAGGTGCGTCGCCGCTGACCGGAGCCGCGCGTCTGGTCCTTCAGCGTCGCAACCATGTCGGCGCGGGACCCCGCGAGCGCGGGCGCGAGGCCGAAGATCATGCCGGTCAGCAGCGCGATCCCGAGCGTGAAGAGAAACACGCGCGTATCGAGCTTGGGATCGATGAAGCTGAACCCGAGAAATGGCGGGCGCGCGGACCAAATCAGGTCCTTGCCCCACATCGCGAAGAGCAGACCCACCAGGCCCCCGAGCACGCTGAGCATGATGCTCTCGGTCAAGAGCTGTCGGAGCAGACGCGGGCGGCTCGCGCCGAGCGCCAGCCGCATCGCGATCTCCTGGCGCCGCGACGTCGCGCGCGCGAGCAGCAGATTCGCGACGTTCGAGCACGCGATGAGCAGCACGAGCCCGACGATCACCATCAAGAGCACGCCGCCGAGCAGCAGCACGTCGCGCACGCCCGGGAAAATCGTCGCCTCCGACAGCGGGCGCAGCGACGTCGACCGGCCCTGGTTCGGCTCCGGATAGTCGTGCTCGAGCGTCTTGGCGATCGACGCGAGATTTGATCGCGCCTGATCGATCGTCGCCCCAGGCTTCAGCCGGCCCGCGAGGTTGAACAGCAGCGCGCGGCGCTCGTCCATCCAGCTGCGAAATTGCAGGGGCAGGATCGTCTGATACGTCATCATCGGCGACCAGGCGTCCGGCCCGAAAAGGGAGTTGACGCCGCGGAAGCCGTCGGCCGCGACGCCGATCACCGTGAACGGCGTGCCGTTCACACTGATCGTCTTGTTCACTGCGTCAGGCGAACCGCCGAACCTCCGCTGCCAGAGGTTGTACGAGATGACGATGACGTTGGCCTGCCCGGGCGCCTGGTCTTCGGGCGGCCCGAAGAAACGGCCGAGCTTCGGATGCACGCCGAGCGTATGAAAGTAGTTGCCGCTGACCATCTCGACGAACACTTGATCGGGATCGCCGCCGGTCGACACGCTCACCGCGTTCGGAAACGAATACGCCGCGAGCTCCGTGAACACGCTGTTGGTGTCGCGATAGTCCTTGTAATTCGGATATGACACCTGCAGGACGCTCGAGAACGGCGCCGAACTGTTCTTCGCGTCGGTCGTGAACACCGCCACGAGCTCAGACGGCTGGTAGACCGGGAGCGGATTGAGAAACAGCGTGTTGACAAGCGTGAAAATCGTCGAGTTCAGACCGATGCCGAGTCCGAGCGAGAGGACCGCGGCCGCGGTGAACGTGGGCGCCCGCAGGAACGTTCGCAGGCCGAATCGGATGTCTTTCCAGAGCCGTTCCATGACGGCGACTCCTGATCAGAGGGAACCACTGCGGGCTGAGAGAGAAGGACGAGATCTGGAGGGCGTTGGTTCGACGGCCGCCCGCGCTTTCTGCTAAAAGTGGAAGGCGTGGTTGATCGGGATCAGTCGCAGCCGCACGTCAATCCATGGATTATCGCGGTTTCCGTCATGTTCGCGACGTTCATGGAGGTCCTCGACACGACCGTCGTCAACGTCTCGCTGCCGCACATCGCCGGCAGCCTGTCGGCGACGGTGGACGAGGCCACCTGGGCGCTCACGTCCTATCTCGTGGCCAACGCCGTCGTCCTGCCCATGACCGGCTGGCTGGCCGGGTTCATCGGCCGCAAGCGGCTGCTGATGATCTCGGTCGCGGGCTTCACGACGGCGTCGCTCTTGTGCGGTCTCGCCCCGAATCTCGCGACGCTCGTGTTCTTCCGGATCGTGCAGGGCGCGACCGGCGGTGCCCTGCAGCCGCTCTCGCAGGCGGTGCTGCTCGAGGCGTTCAAGCCGGAGGATCGCGGCAAGGCCATGGCCTTCTGGGCGCTCGGCATCGTCGTCGCGCCGATCCTCGGGCCGGTGCTTGGCGGCTACCTCACCGACAACTACTCGTGGCGCTGGGTGTTCTACATTAACCTGCCGGTCGGCATCGCGTCGCTCGTCATGACGCGTGCGTTCATCTTCGATCCGGCGTATATCCGGAACGTCGGGCGCCGCGTCGACTACTGGGGCATTGGGCTGCTCGCGGTCGGCATCGGCGCGCTGCAGTTCGTGCTCGACAAGGGACAAGAGGACGACTGGTTCACGTCGCACGCGATCGTGACGTTGTCGGTCATCGCGGCGGTCGCGCTCGTCGCGCTCATTATTCGCGAGCTCACCGCCGGCGATCCCGTCGTCGACCTTCGTGTCTTCAAGGAACGCAGTTACGCGGTGGGCGTGTTCCTGATGACGGTGCTCGGCTTCGTGCTGTACGGCAGCCTCGTGCTCTTGCCGATCATGCTGCAGACGCTGCTCGGCTATCCGCCGCTGCAGGCCGGCATCGCGATGGCGCCGCGCGGCATCGGATCGTTTGTGTTCATGCCGTTCGTGGGCCTCCTGACGGGTCACGTCGACTCGCGGAAGCTGCTGTTCTGCGGGCTCGTGCTCGGCGGCAGCACGCTCATCTGGCTGGGTCAGATTAACCTGCAGGCCGGCTACTGGGACATCTTCTGGCCGCAGTGGGTGCAGGGCATGGCGATGGGACTGCTGTTCGTCCCGCTGACCACGGTCACGATGTCGGGCATTTCGCGCGAAAAGATGGGCAACGCGACCAGCCTGTTCAACCTGATGCGCAATCTCGGCGGCAGCATCGGCATTGCCGCGACGAGCACGATGCTCGCGCGCAACGAAGTGCGCGTCGCGACATCGCTCGGCACGCACATGTCGGCCTACGATCCGATGACCACGTCTCGGCTGTCTTCGATGACCGATGCGTTCATGGCGGCAGGAGCGGATCGCGTCACGGCCCTGAGCCGCGCGCAAGCCGCGCTGGCCTTCGAGCTCCATCGCCAGGCGACGATGGTGACGTTCGTACACATCTTCCAACTGTTGGGCGGACTGTTCGTGGCGCTGTCGCCGCTCGTGCTGCTGATGAAGAAGCCCGCGGCCTCTTCCGGGCCGGTCGCGGCGCACTGATCGCGCGACGGTCGTAGGGGCTAAGCGAACGGAGCGGGGCGACGGGGCCGCGTGAGCGTCCCCCCGCCTCAAAACGAATATCGCCAGGCCAGCGTGAACGACGAATTCAACCGGTACTGACCGAGGAAGTCGTCGGCGTCGCCGCGGATCAGCCGGAATCCCCCGGTGACGCGCATGTGCTGGCCGCTCGCTTGGGAATACTCCGCGCGCGCGAGCAATCCGGCGCCGTTCTGACGGACGACGGCCTCGAACACGACGTTGCGATTCGTGTCGATCGTGTACTGCGCGCGGCCGACGAACGCCTTGGCGAGGCCGAGGTCGGGCGCGAATCTGAACGCGGTGCCGGTCTTCGTCACGTGCTCGCCGGCATAGCCTCCAATGAACAGCCACTCACCGGTCTGTCGCTCCAGCTGGATCACGTAGATCACGTACTCCTCAGCCGACTCGGTCGTCGTCCCGAAGTACGCGGCTTCGCCCTTGAGCGTGAACCATGGCAGCGGTAGTGCGGCGTCTCCGCCGATGGCCGTCAGTTGCGCGTACTCGCGAGTGACGTCGATGTGCGCGTGATCGGGCGCCAGCGCCGCGGTGAACTGCGGCAGCGTGTTGTTGCCCGTGAAGAACGAGATCGAATTCTCAAACCGCCTGCCGAGATGATTCCAGCGCGCACCGACTTGCGGCCGTGCAGGATAAGTCGGGCCGGCGTCGACCAGCGGCAGGCCCTGTGCGGCCGTCGGCACGACAACCCAGCGTTGATCGAAGAGAGGAATGCGCGTCGGCGTCAGGTAGCCGGTGATGACCGCGTCGACGGTGTTAACGTTGTTGCCGACCGTGACGCGCGCGCCCGTCACCGCGAGCTCTTCAGTCGTGACGACCTCGAGATCATCGTGCGGCGCAAAGAAGTTCGTCGGAATGACGATATCGGTCTTGCCCCACTGGATGAATTGCTTGCCAAGGACGATGGTCGTGTTGCCTTTCGCCCACGACGCGTTCGCCGCGCGAATCGCGAGCGCCGGCCGTTTGGTCGTGCGATCGGTGAAGGTGACGGCAGCTTCCGTCATCTCGTGCGTGTCGGTGCGCGCCTCGAACGACGCGTTGACGTGCCACATCGTCCATTTGACCGTCGGATCCCAGCGGAAGAGCGCGTAGCCGATCGACTGCGTGTCGTCGTTTGGCGTCGTATCGGGATAGAACGTGTACTGCGCGTCCGCGAATCCGCCTTGGCTGGTCGTTTGCGCAGCAACCGGGCGCGCCGCCAGCGTGAGGAGCACGGCTGCCACCGACAGCCGACGCCGCATCAGCCGCGCCGCAGCGCTTCGATCGTGAATTGGTTGTCGGTGAGCGGCACGTTGTACTTGAGAGCGTCGAGCGTCAGCGTCGTCCGACTGTTGCGCGTGAAATCCTGTACATCGAGCGTGCGCGCGGTCCAGACGCCCTGCACCTGCTCGAGATTCTTGTAGCTGATCCGGCGGATGAGTTTCGCGTCGGTGTAGTTGTCGATTTGCGCGTACGTGAAATTGCTCTTGCGGATCCAGAGGGTCGCCTTCGTGTACTGCGATCGCGCGCCGGCGAGCGGCGTCGATTCGATCTTCCAGCACGCCTGACCGTCAATCGTCTCCGTGCCGCTCATGGCATACTGCGACCTGGCGACGTCGCGCTCCTCGAGATCCTCGAAGCTGAAATCGGTGCCGAAAAAGCGCGTGCGCCGGTCCTGCGTCGCGACCCGGCGCTCGCGATTGAGCGCTGGCGTCCACATCCATTGATCGGACGCGCGATCCGGATAGTTGAAGATCAAGAGCGCGACGCCTTTGACTTCGGCCGGCTCCGTGAAGCGAATGATCGTCTTGCTCGCGCCGTTCGACCCGAGCCGATCGTACAACCAGTGCTTCGTCGAGACCTTGCCGCCCGACTCGATCACTTGGAGCGTGCCCTCGTAGTGCTGCGACGCGACGGTCCCGCGTTTCTGCGTTTCGGCGACGATCTCGCGCGGGTCAGTCGGCGCTTGCGGGGCCTTCGGTGTCGCGCTCGACGCCGCAACCACGAGCGCGGCAGACAGCACGAGCGATGAGAGGTGGAGGCTATTCATACTCGAGCGCCTCGACGAGCGATCCGCGCACGGCGCTTTCCGCCGGTCCGAGGGCCGAGAGCCATGCGGCGCCGATGATGACCGGCAGGAGCAGGAGCGCGACGGTATAAGGATACATGTAATCGAACCGCAGTCCCGGGTAGTCGCGCGACGTCTGCTCGAGCGACATATACAGATAGATCGCGCCGAGACCGAGTCCGAGCACCAGGCTCACGAACGCGATCGTCGCGGCCTCCATCCAGATCGTGCCGCGCACCTGGCTGCGCAAGCCGCCGACGGCCCGGAGCACGCCCAGTTCGCGGCGGCGATCCGCGATCGACACCGTGAGGGAGTTCACGATGCCCAGAATCGCGACGAGGATCGCGATCAGAATCTGCACCCACGTCATGCCGAACCATCGATCAGTGACGCCGAGGACGTACGTGCGCACGTCCTTGGTGGACAGCACGAACAGCCGCCGCTCGCTCGAGAAACGGGTGAGAATCGCCGCGCGCGCCGCTTCGGGATCGGCGTCCGGTTTCAAATACACGCGGAACATGTCCACCTCATCGTCCTTCCAGTACTTCCGGTAGAGCGAGAGATCGAGCATGAGCGAGCCTTGCTGGTCGGAGTACTCGCGCACGATACCGAGGATGGGCAGCCGGACGGTGCCGGACGGCGTGGGCAAATCGATGGTGTCGCCGCGATGGAGGTGTTGCAGCGACGCGAGGTTCTCCGAACCAATGACGCCTTCGCCCGCCGCGGCGCGGCGATACATCTCAGCGGCGTCGCCTTCGAGCGCGCGGCGCGGCGACGTCACCGCGAGCCGCGCGATGTCGGTCGCCATCAAGAGAATCTGACCGCCGCGGTAGTCGACGCGGCCCTGACGATTGCGCTGGACCTCGCGAATTCCGGGAATCGCGGCGAGCTGGCCCGTCATCGCATCGGGAAATCGGTAGTCGCGGCCCGTGAGCACGGGCGATCCGGTGACGAAGAAGTCCGGATTGAGGGCGTGCTCGGCCCAGTCGTTGATGTTGGAGTAGCTGGCGCGCGCGATGCCCGCGAGTCCAACGACGAGCGTGAGCGCGAGCATGAGCGCGACGACGGTGGCTGTCGTGCGACGAGGCGCGCCGATCAGGCTGTCGGCCGCAAGCGCGCCCTCGACGGGGCGGAGCCAGTGCAGGAACGGCCGCAGCGCGCGGACCAGCCACACGGCGAGCACCGGCGCCAGCACGAGCGCGGCGATCATCACCGTCAGATAGCCGACATAGAAGAGCGCCAGTGTCTTCGCCGTCAACACCAGCGCGCCACCGACAACAGCCAACGTCGTCGAGACGAGGATGCGCACGCGATGCTCGCGCGCGGACACCTCCTGCACACGACCCTTCTGAAGCGCGACGACCGGGTCGACGCGCGCCGCGTTGCGCGCCGGCATCAGGGCCGCGAAGACGCTCGTGATTGTGCCGACGGCAATCGAGATCAGCACGAGCTGCGTACCTGGCGTAACGTCGATCGCGCCCGGCGTGACGCCGTAGACGCCCTGCAGCACCGAACCGATGCTGTGCGCGGTGACGCCCGCGAGCGCGTAGCCGACGGCGACGCCCGCGGCAGATCCGATGAAGCCGCCGATCGCGCTTTCGCCGACGAAGAGCGTCGCGATTTGCCGCCGCGTCGCACCGAGCGCCCGAAGAATGCCGATCTCCCGCCGCCGCTCGGTGACCGCGATGGCGAACGCATGATAAATGATGAACATTCCGATCACGAGCGCGAACACGCTCGAGAGCTGGAGCATCAGCGCGTAAATCCGGAGCAGCGATTCGAAGCTCTGGCCACGAGACGCCGGCGTCTGCACCGTGAATCCCGGACCGAGCCGGGCAGCGAGCGTCTGCTGGCCGTCGGCAACCGTCGTTCCCGGCGTCAGCGCGAGATCGATGCGATCGAACTTGCGTCCGCGTCCGAACACCTGCTCGGCAGCGTAGATGTCGACGACGGCGAGATTTCCGCCGAACGCGCTCGTGAGCCCGCCGCTGCGCAGGATGCCGCGCACGATGAAATTGCGCGGACCGTCGGCCGTGTCGAGCGGCAGCGTGGCGCCGGGCGTGAGGTGATTTCTCGCCGCAAACGCGTCGGTGACCATGATCGAGTCCGGCTGCGCGAGGAAGACGAGCGGGTCGTCGATCACCGCCGCCTCGCCGCTCTCGATGTCGTAGTCGCGGAGGCTGCGGTCGCCGGTCATGTCGACGCCGAGAATCAAGAGGCTGCCTTGGCCGGGCAAGCCCGTACCGGCCACGGCCTCGATCACCGGCGACGCGACCTGCACCCCCGGCGTGTTCTGCACGTCGTCGAGCACGCTTTCGTCGAAGCCGAGCGCGCCCGCGGTGACCTGCAGCTCCGTCTTGCCGGCGAGCTTCGAGACCGTTTGCCGGAACGCGTCGTAGACCGCCGCGTTGGCCGCGCGCATCGCGACGAACACCGCGACGCCTATCATGATGCCCGTGATGGTCAGCAGCGATCGCAAGGCGTGCTTCCGGACGTACGGCCAGCTGATCAACCTGAAGAGCATCATCGCCGGATGTCCTCGACGATGCGCCCGTCACGCACGGAAATCGTGCGAGGGCACGCCTCCGCGACGTGCAGATCGTGTGTGACGATGACGATGGTCGCACCGAGCGACTTGTGAAGGTCCTGGAGCAGCGCGAGGATCTCGGCGCCGGTCTTGGTGTCGAGATTGCCGGTCGGTTCGTCGCCGAGCAAAATCGGCGGATGGCTCGAGAGTGCGCGGGCGATCGCGACGCGCTGGCGCTCGCCGCCCGAGAGCTCCTCCGGCAAATGGTCGACGCGCTTGCCGAGACCGACGAGGCCGAGCAGCTCGGCAGCGCGCTCGCGCGCTTTCTGCCGTGACCATCCGCGCAGGTGCAGCGGCAGCGCGACGTTCTCGGTGGCCGTCAGCGTCGCGAGCAAGTTGAAGAACTGAAAGACGAACCCGATCTTCTCGCGACGCACGAGCGTGAGCGCCTGATCGTCGATCTCGCCGAGCGTTTGTCCGTCGATCGCGATCGCACCGGACGTCGGGCGATCGAGACAGCCGATGAGATTGAGCAGCGTCGACTTGCCTGAGCCTGACGGTCCGACGATCGACACGAGCTCGCCCTTGTCGACGCGAAGGCTGACGCGATCGAGCGCCGTGACCTGGCGCTTGCCGTCGTACAGTTTGACGACGTCCGTCAGCTGGATCATTCGACGCCCGGCATACTCTACCTCCGACCGCGCGGCTTGACACCCTCAGAGACGGGTCGGATAATCGCGAAGCTTTTCAACAAGATCACCGTCATGCGCCTTGCCACGCTCTGGGGTCACGCGGCGTCCGCGACAGCATCGGCGGCGTGGCGCGCCATGCAGGCCGTGAGCCGCGCCGTTCCCGATCGGCCGTTCCAGCCAGAGTGGGCGCCGGCGCCGATGCCGAAGCAGGGCGAGCGCACGTTTCCTCAGCTGGGATTCCCGCGCGAAACCGACTCGCTCTGTCCCGCCTGCGTGATCGAAGTGCGCGACGCGATCCTCGAGGGCCGCGCCGACTGGCAGACGCTCATCCACGATCGCCCCGGCGAGATTCGCGCGCGCATCGTCGAGCGCGACGGTCGGGTGTACATGGAGAAGACGTGCGCGCGGCACGGTGATTTCTCCGACCTCATGGCGATGGACGCCGAGTTCCTGCGGCTGATCGAGCGGCGCTATCCGGGGCGGGACTTTCGCATGGCGCCCGACGCGCTCCACAATCACGGGTCGTCCTCGATCAAGTACGGGCGCGGCGCGGTGTTGACGGTCGATCTCACCAATCGCTGCAACATGATGTGCGACCCGTGCTTCATGGACGCCAATCAGGTGGGATACGTCCACGAGCTGTCGTTCGAGGACATCAGGCAGATCCTCGACAACGCGATCACGGTGAAGCCGCGTCGACAGCTCACGGTGCAGTTCTCGGGCGGGGAGCCGACGATCTCGCCGCACTTCGTGGACGCGATCGCGTACGCGACGAAGGTCGGCTATTTCTCGGTGCAGTGCGCGACCAACGGGATTCGTTTCGCGCAGGAGCCCGACCTGGCGCGCCGGGCGCACGAGGCGGGTCTGCGCCTCGCGTACTTGCAGTTCGACGGCGTGGGCAATGACAAGAACGCGCACCGCGCCGTCAAGAACCTCTTCGACGCGAAACTCAGAGCGATTGAAAATCTGCACGCGGCGGGAATTGACGTCACGCTCGTCGTGACCGTCGTGAACTCCATCAACAACGATCAGATCGGACCCGTCGTCCGATTTGCGATCGACAACATCGACAAGATCAACGCGGTGTCGTTCCAGCCGGTGTCATTCACCGGTCGCGACGAGCATCTCGACGCCGACGTCCGCTCGCAGTGGCGGTACACGCTCTCGCATCTGGCGCACGACATGAAGACGCAGACCGGCGTGACCGAGCCCCTGCGCGACTGGTATCCGCTGTCGGCGTCCGGTCCGATCTCGGACTTGATCGATCACGTGAGCGGCCTCGAGGCGCGGTGGGGCAGCTTGAAGTGCGGCTGCCACCCGAACTGCGGGATCGGGACGCTGTTCCTCGTGCACGAGAAGACGCGCGAGGCCGTGCCGATTTCTGAAGTCTTCGACATGGATCAGATCCTCGAGGACCTGCGGACGATCAACGATCGCCATCGGCCGCGCGCGGTCATGATCGCGCAGGCCGTGACGGCGTTCGTCCGGAACTATCGCGCGGGCAAGGCGCCGAAGGGCTTCGGGCTGCTCTCGATGCTCAAGGTCGTCGACGGCCACACGGGCCGGCATCTTCGCTTCACGTCGAAGGCGCGCCACGACTGGCGCGTCCTGCTCGTCGCCGGCATGTGGTTTCAGGATCTCTTCAACTACGACTTCCGGCGGACCGAGATGTGCATCATTCCGTACGCGACGCAGATGGGCGAGATCTCGTTCTGCGCGTACAACACCGGTGTCGGCTGGCGAAAGATCGTCGAACAGATGCACATGAACGCGACGACGATCGACTGGTTCAAGACGAAAGGGCGGCACAAGATCTACGCCGGCAATCACAACGTGCCGCTCGACGCCGCGCCCACGACCGTCCGCGTGCCGACCGTCATTCCGCTGCGGCCGGCCGAGACGAGGCCGTGAAATTCCATTACGACGAGCTCGCGCTGGCGCAGCAGTACGAGGGCGCCAGCCACTTCGAGGCGCTGACCGAGGACCAGACGCGCCGCATCATGGAGCGAGGGCGCGCGCTGTATCACTGGTTCAAGGATCACCTCGCGCTTCATTACGCGATCAGCGTCGCGGTGCTCGTCATCCTGTTTGGCAGCGACTACTGGATCCAGACGCGACTGCCGGCGTGGTGGTTGACGCCGAACGCGACGAACACGACGACCGCCATCGTGATCGCGGCGCTCGTGGCCGGCAGCCTGCACAGCTGGCTGCTGTACTCGCTCGCGGTGTTCTCGATGCACGAGGGCGCGGCGCACAAGCTCGTCTTTCCTCCGCAAGGCCCGATCAGCCGCGTGATGCACGCACTCTCGACCCAGCTGTGTCGCATCTCGGCGTCAGAGCCGAACTACTACTCGACTCATCACATGGCGCACCACGCGAAGTTCGGGACCGACGGGGACGGCGAGTTCCTGAATTTCGTCAGGACGAAGCGCTACGTCATCACGTTCATTCCGTACGCCGTGGAGTTCGACTACTCCGATTTCATCATCCACCGGCCGCTCGGAATTACGCTCGGGCGCCTCGCGTCGGCGCCGTGGGCGATCGGCTACAACGGCGTGTATGCATGGTTCGCGTGGAACCATTTCGGCGGGCTCTACACGGTGCTGACCTACCTGGTGTTGATGCCGCACGTGGGCTTCTTTCTCGACCGCGTGCGCCAGTTCACCGAGCACAATCTGATGCCGCTCGAGAATCACAACGGATCGCGCAGCTGGGGCCTCGGATTCTGGGGACTGCTCGTGGGCGGCGGCCCGTGGGGATCGCCGTGCCACTGGGAACATCACCTCGTGCCGAGCCTGCCGTGGTACCAGCAGGCCGTGCTTCATCGCGATCTCGTGAAGATGCTCACGCCGGTGCAGCGCGAGCAGTTCCTGATCGCGCCCGTCGTCGGCTTCCCGAAATTGTGGTGGCGGCTGATGCGTGAGACGCGGCGGTTCGCGACGCGGGCGCGCGCGAGCGGCGCTTCTCGCGTGTGAGCGTCGCCGTGCGCCTCGCGGATCGCTACTCCGGCGCCGCCGTGGTCACCGGCGCGTCGAGCGGAATTGGTCAGGCATTCGCCCGGCGCCTCGCCCGGGAAGGCTTCGACATCGTCGCGATCGCGAGACGCGCCGATCGACTTGGCGAGCTCCAGGCCGAGCTCGAGCGCGAGCATCGCGTGCGCGTGCACGCGGTCGTCTGCGATCTCACGGATCGCGCGGCCGTCGACGCGCTGCCGGCGCGCGTTCGCGATCTTGGCGTCAGCGTCGGTGTCCTCGTGCACGGCGCGGGCGCGTTGACGTTCGGTGCCTTCGAGACCATCGATCCCGCTCGGCACGCGGACCTCATCGACGTGCATTGCCGCGTACCCGTCATGCTCACGGGCGCGTGGCTGCCCGCGATGAAGGCGCGCGGGCGCGGCGCCGTCATCTTCGTCGGAAGCGTGTCTTCCTATCAGTCGACCCCATTCCTCGCGGTCTACGGCGCGAGCAAAGCGTTCGTGTTGATGTTCGGCGAGGCGCTTTGGGGCGAGCTGCGTCGCTCAGGTGTCGATACGCTCGTGGTCTCTCCGGGCTGGGTGAAATCGGAGTTGATGGAGCAAGCGGGTGTCCACGTCGAGGCGCACACTGGATGGTGGACGGCCGACGCAATCGTGAACCGCGCGCTGAAGCGACTTGGCCGCAGACCGTCCGTGCTCATTGGCGCGGGCGAGCGAGTGATGATCGCGCTGACGCGGCTGTCACCGCGAGCGCTTGCTGTCCTGGGCAGTTCGTTGATGATTCGGCGTCAGATGAAAGCGTCGGCCGTCGCGCCGAAGCCAGAGTAGCCACGCGATCAGCACTCCAAAGATCCAGATCAAGATCGCGACAAGCGTCGGCGCGAACGCGGGGTCGCTCGCCATCGGCGGCGCGATGCCCGCTTGCCAATCGCGGTACGTGCCGAGGCGCATCACTCGATCGCCCATCGCCGCCATCCACGCGAACGACGCGACGATGGCGGCGGCGGAGCCGATTCGACACATGCCGACGAGTCCAGCGCGTACGAGCGATCGTCCGAACACGAACCCGACGTTCAGCGCGGCCGCAGCGCCGACGATGAAGGCCGGGATGAGCCAGGGATGCGCGCTTGCCGTATCGCCATGCCACCAGACGTGCGCGGTCTCCCACCCGAACCAGCGCTCCAGGAGATAGACCGGCGGCCAGCAGAACACGAACACGAAGTACAGGTTGCCGTGAAGCTGCACGCGCGTGTCCTCGGCAGGCTCGCGTCGCTGCAGCTGTTCGTGCGCCGCGCTGGCGAACAGGCCGCCGATGCCGAACGCCATCGGCACGTCCACCTGGATCATCGGGTCATTCTCTCAGACGACGGATGAACGCGAGCGTCTGGCCGAGCCATCCCGATCGCAGTCGCGCGTAGGGCGGACGGAAGAAACGCGTCATGTTCGGACGGCCCTGCGTCACGACCGCGCGCGCGTGCGAGAACGCTTCGAATCCGAAGCGGCCATGATAGCTGCCGAATCCGCTTCCCCCAGCGCCGCCGAAGGGCAAGCTGGGGTTGAGCAGATGGATGAGGCAGTTGTTGATGACGGTGCCGCCAGCCGACGTCGACCGCAGCAGCGTCTCGAGTCGCGCGCGGTCGCGTCCGAAGACGTACATCGCCAGCGGTTTGGGTCGCGCCCGGACAATCGCAATCGCCTCGTCAATCGACTGAAACATCAGCACGGGCAGGACGGGCCCGAAGATCTCGTCGGCCATGATCGGCGATGAGAGATCGACATTCGACAGCAGCGTCGGCGCAAGGTACAGATCTGACGCGTCCGACTCGCCACCAACCTCGATCGTTGCGCCGCGCGCGACTGCGTGCTCGACGAGCGACGTCAGGCGCGTCCAGCTCGGCCGATCGATGATGCGGCAGTAGTCGTCGCTCGCGCGACGGGCTTCGGGCGTCGCGCCGTAGAAGGTCGCCAACGCGTTTCGGGCGGCATCGAAAAACGCCTTGGCACGCGACGCGTGCACGATCGCGTAGTCGGGCGCGACACACGTCTGCCCGCCGTTGACGAACTTGCCCCACATGATGCGCGTCGCCGCCTCGTCGATATCGGCCGACTCGTCGACGATGGCTGGGGACTTGCCGCCGAGCTCGAGCGTGACGGACGACACGTGTGGCGCGGCGGCGGCCATGATCGTGCGGCCGACGGGTGTGCTGCCGGTGAAGAAGACGTGATCGAACGGCAGGGCGAGCAGCGCATCGGCGGTCTCGCGTCCGCCTTCGACGAACGTCAACTCGTCCGGAGGAAAGACGTCGGTGAGGATCGCGCGCGACACGGCGTTCGTGTGCGGCACGCGCGCCGACGGCCTGATCATCACGCAGTTGCCGGCGGCGACAGCGCCGGCGAGCGGCGCGAAGATCAACGCGAACGGGTAGTTCCACGCCGCCATGATTAGAACGACGCCGCGCGGCTCGTAGCGAATCTCGCTGTCGGTGCCGATGAGGTGCGCCGGCGTCGGCACGTGTACGGGGCGCATCCAGTCTTCGACGTGCGCAATCGCCTCCCGCAGCTCGGTGAGCACCAGCTGAATCTCCGAGAGCTCCGACTCCGTCCGGTTCTTGCGAAAGTCGGCGTGCATCGCCTCGAACAATGTTTCGCGTCGCGAGACGATCGCGGAGAGGAGCGCTTGGAGCCGGCGCTTGCGCTCGGCGGCCGGCCACGCCCGCACGGTCCATTGATGCGCACGGTGGCGCTCGAAGGCTTCCCCAATTGATTGGTCCGGCACGGCGACATCATATGTGCGCCCGCGCCCGGTACCGTCGTCGGAGTGGTGTCGAACCGCAGTAACATCGGGCGTCAATTCGAATGTCGAATTCGGGACCGAGCAGGTCGGGCGGGCCCCATGCTGGCGGCGTGGCGTTTCGGGAGCGGATGGCGGGGTGGTTTGCGCTCGGCGAGACCGACCCGGCCGCCGGCGCGGCAGCCGGCGAAGCCGCGCGATCGACGCTTGCGCTCGAAGCACGCGTCGCGATTCCCGACGTCCGCAAGTTCGCGACCGACCCGCAGCACGCGGGTGATCTCGGGGGGGCGGTGACGTTCGCGCCGCTTGGGGCGTCGATGCCGGTCACGTCTGGCTACGTTCGCCTGTTCGTCGCGTCGTCCGATCCGGATCTCAAGGTCATGATGTACCACGTGACGTTCGCGGGACCCGGCGGCGATCACTGCTTCGACGGCCAGAAGCTCGTCCGCCGGCACTCGATGCTCCATGGATGGACGGACACCACGACGCTGTTCGGACGGTTGTATTCGGGCCCGGACGCGGCAGGCACGCCGGTGGGCGCGGGTGTCCTTCGGCTCACGCCATCGAGCTTCGCGCGACAACTCTTGTCATTTCGCACGCTCGACGCGCCGACGGTCGTCGATCGCACGCGCGCGCTCGGGGGGTTCTTCAGGTTCTTTGCGGGGGAGCTGATCGACAGCTACCTCTGGCGGGCGCGCGCGTGATGAGTGCCGTGACGAGCGCGACGCGCCGGCGCACCGTCGTACCGTTTGCCGCCGCCGACGGCTACCAGTGCCGGCTCACCCACATCGAGCGCGACACGCCGCCGACGCGCTCGCCGGTGCTGCTCGTGCACGGCGCCGGCGTGAGGTCGAACATCTTCCTGCCACCCAACCAGCGCACGGTCGTTGACGCGCTCGTCGAGGCCGGGCACGACGTGTGGCTCGAAGACTGGCGCGCGAGCATCGATCTCGAGCCCAATCCCTGGACGCTCGATCGCGCCGCGCGCTTCGATCACCCGATGGCCGTCCGCACGGTCGTCGAACGCACGGGCGCTCGATCGATCCAGGCGATCGTCCAGTGCCAGGGATCGACCAGCTTCATGATGTCGGCGATCGCCGGTCTCGTCCCCGAGGTGACGACGATCGTGAGCAATGCCGTGTCGCTGCACACGGTCGTGCCGTGGCTGTCGCGGTTCAAGCTGCACGTCGGCGTGCCGGTGTTCCGGCACATGTCCGACCACATGAACCCGCAGTGGGGGATTGAGGCGCCGACGATTCCGGCCAAGCTCGTGCGCGCCGTCGTCAACGCCACGCACCATGAATGCAAGAACGCGGTGTGCAAGCAGGTGAGCTTCACGTACGGCGCGGGGTTTCCGAGTCTGTGGCGCCACGAGAATCTCAGCGACGAGACGCACGCATGGATCGCGCACGAGTTCGGGTTCTGCTCGATGGCGTTCTTCTCGCAGATCGGCAAGTGCGCGCGCGCCGGGCACCTCGTCTCTGTCGACGGACTCGACGGCCTGCCGCGCGATTTCGCCGCCGCGCCGCCGCGGACCGACGCGCGCGTGGTCTTCGTCGCCGGCGCCCAAAACCAGTGCTTTCTGCCGGAATCACAGGAACGCAGCTTCGCCTACTTCGATCGGCTGCGATCGCACTACCATCGCCTGCACGTGATTGCCGGCTACAGCCACCTCGACATCTTCATCGGGCGCCGCGCGGCGCGCGATGTGTTTCCCATGCTCCTCGCGGAGCTGGCGGAGGCGGCATGACGAAAGCGATTCCCGGGCCGACCGGCTGGGCCAAGTGGCGCGCGGTCGTCGACATCTCGAAGCGCCCGCACGAGTACTTTCTGTACTTGGCGAAGACGTACGGCGACATCGCCCAGCTCGATTTCCCAGGCGAGCGTGTCGTCATCCTGACGAAGCCCGAGTACATCGAGCACGTGCTGCATCAGGGCCACCGCAACTACGAGAAGCAGACGGGGCGTTGGCGATCGCTCCGCCAGATCTGGGGCAACGGGCTGATCACGAGCGACGGCGAGTTCTGGAAGAAGCAGCGGCAGCGCATGCAGCCGGCGTTCCATCAGGAATGCATCGACGGCTACCTGCGCATCTTCGTTGAAGAGGCGCAGCGGTCGATTGGCGAATGGGGTGCGGCCGCCGACGCCGGGCAGCCGCGCGACATCTTCATCGACATGATGGCGTGCTCGCTGCGGTCGCTCACGCGAGCGATGTTCGGATCGGAGGTCGAGGATCGCACCGACGAGATCATTCGCGCGCTCCAGGACATTCATCCGTACGTCAATCCCGCTTCGCTCGTGAGCCTGATCGATCCGCCCAAGGCGATTCGGCGCGTCGTGACGCCGGGCTACCGGAAATTCGAGCGCGGCCTCGCCACGATTCACAAGCTGCTCGACGACATGATCGCGAAGCGCGCCGCCGGCGGCGGCGATCCACACGATCTTCTGAGCCTCATCATGCACGGCCGCGACGAGGCGTCCGAGAAGATGACCGTCGAGGAGCTGCACGACGAGATGATGGTCGTGCTCATGGCGGGACACGAGACGACGGGAATCGCGCTCGCGTGGGCGTTTCACTGGCTCGCCAAGACGCCCGACGTCGAACGCCGCCTGCACTCGGAAGTCGACACCGTGCTGGCCGATCGGATGCCGACGCTCGCCGACTTGCCGCGGCTCGAATACAACCGCATGGTGCTCGATGAGGTCCTGCGCATCTGCCCGCCGATCTACGCGTTCGATCGACGCGCGATCGACGACGATGAGATCGACGGGTACGTGATTCCAAAAGGCTCGACCGTCGGGCTCAGTCCGTACGCGCTCCACCACCATCCGAAGTACTGGGATCACCCGGAGGCGTTCGATCCCGATCGGTTTTCAGCCGAGCGATCGGCGGGTCGTCCAGATTACGCGTTCTTCCCGTTTGGCGGCGGACCGCGTCGCTGCATCGGCTTCCGGTTCGCGACGATGGAGAGCATCGTCCTGCTGGCAACATTGTCGCGGCGGTTCGAGCTGCGGCCGGTCCCCGGCAAGCCTGTCGAGCCGATTCCGCGACTCAACTTCATGCCGCGCGCCGGAGTCGTCATGTCGATTCGGCGACGGACGGCGGACCAGACGGCGGCCCCAGCCACTTCTTGAGCGTCAGCTCGCCGCGATCGAGCACGAGATAATACGGCTGTTTGAACCAGCTGCCGGTGTTGTAGTACGTCGACCGGCCGCGATTGAGCGGCAGCACCGCCTGATGGTGCGTGTGCCCGAAGATCACGGCGTCGAAACCGCGTTCCGATACTTCTTCGGCGGCGTCGAGATAGCGCGGATTGTCGGTCGGCGCGCCCGCCGGGCCGTGCTGTCGCTCGCCCTTGAGCCGCGCGACGTACTTGTGGCGGAAGATCTTGTAGCCTTCGTGCCAGTAGTACCACGGCGGATAGATCCGGCAGAGATAGCCCGAGAAGCGCGTCAGCGCGTGCTGCAGATCCGGATGGTTGATGAGGAACGGATCGTAGAGGTGGCCGTGCTCGATGCGGATGCGTCGCGGTCCCGAGCGCACGTTGAGAAACGGCACGAGCTTGAGGCCGCCCCACTCGCCGATGCTGTGCTCGAGGATCAGATCGTGATTGCCGACGGTGTAGTAGATCGTGATTGATTTCGCCGCGTGCTGCAGGTCGCGCAGCATGCCCGTGCCTTCGGTGGTGATCCGCCGTAGCGACGTGTGCACGACGTCGATGCCGTCGCCGTTGATGCAGACATTCCACCCATGCGTGCAGGCGTATTCGAGGAAGCCGGCGAACCCGCGCCGCGCGTTGCAGAAGAAACTGCCGATGTGCGTGTCCGAGGTGATGAGCAGCCGCTCTTCGTCCACGTCGACGATCATTCGATGTGCTCCCCGCGGTGCGAGGCGGTGCGCGCGAGCACGCGCGCGAGATCCTCGCGCGACACCATCTCGCGCTCGAGCAGCTTGGAGACTTGATCGTCCAGGTATCTGATCCGCTGGCTCATCGTCCGCAGCATTTCGAGCGCGAAGGTCGGATCGCGGCGGAGCTTGAGCAGCAGCTCGCCGCTGCGAAGCGCGAGCACGCGCGTCGGCGTCATCGCGAAGCAGGTGGCGTGGCGCGGCTGCGAGTTGAGCAGCGCCATCTCGCCGAAGAAGTCGCCGCGGTCGAGCAGCGCGACGAAGATCTCACGCCCTTTGACGGTGCGCGTCACCGCGATCTTGCCCTCCTGGATGATGAACATCTCGGTGGTCACATCGCCCTGGGCGCAAATCACGTCGCCCACACCGAAGGTGCGCTCGTCGAGGTAGCGATCAGCCATGCAGGTGGGCAGCAATGCGCTCGGCGAGCGCGGCGATGGTCTTCGACGGGTTCAGACCGAGCGCGCGCGGCACGATCGATCCGTCGGCGACGAACAGGTTGGGGTAGCCGTACACGCGGCCGAGATGATCGACCACGCCGTCGGCGGCGGTCGCGGCCATCCGGCAGCCGCCGAGCGGATGCGGCGTGATCAACATCTTGAGCAGCGTCCAGGCGTACGGAACGATCGTCGCGCCACCCGAAGCCTCCGCCAGCCGCTCCTGCATCTCGTAGACCGCGGCGATTGTCTCGCGGGACGCGTCCGCGCGCCAGTCGAGTTTCAAATCGCGCTTCCACGGCGCCAGCGCGCGGCGGCCGAGGTACAACCGGCCATCCGAGGCGTCGACGCTCTGTGCAAACCACGGCATCAGGTGATTGAACTGCCCCTGTCGACGGAGCAGCAGCGCCAGGCCCAGCACCATGACGGTGAAGCCGGCGTTCTTGAGCTGAAACGGCATGCCGTCCTCGAAGAACCCGCGGAAGACGTCAGGAAAGCCGCCGTCTTCCACGAGAAACCGTGCCCGGCCGTTGGCGTCGAGAAAGTCGATGCCGCCGGTAATCGTGGGACCCTGCGTTGGATAGACCGGCGTCTTCTGGACGGAAATGGTCATGAAGTCGCCGTTCGGGCTCCAGTGACGCCCGAGCGACCGGCCAATCGCCGGCAGCGTGCGGAACTGGTCGCGGCAGCGGAGCAACAACTCGGTCGACCCGAGCGACCCGGCAGCCACGATCACGCGTGGCGCGGTGATCGATTCGCGAATCAGCCGGCCGCGGTCGATGCGGTCGACGTCGACGCGATAGCCGCCCGTGACCGGCGCGATCGCGCGCACGAGGTGAAGCGGCCGGATCTCCGCGCCGTGCGCTTCGGCCCGCGCCAGGTAATTCAGATCGAGCGTGTTGCGCGCGTTGACGGCGCAGCCGATATAGCAGTTACCGCAGTGGATGCACGTCCCCTGGGTGCGTCCGTGAGCGTTGATCCACGTGCGCGACGCGTCGGAGGTGAACGCACCGGCACGATCGGAGGTCCAGCCGGGATCGAACGTGATCGCCAGTGGCAGCGATCGCAGCCGCGCCTCATGACCGAGCGCGCGCGCACTTTCGGCGAGCGTCTCGAATCGCGCGGGGCGCTGCGACACGGGGATCGGCTGTGGCTGCAGCATCGCGGCGACGCGTGCGTAGTACGGTGCGAGCTCCGCGCCCGTGATCTCCGGCGGCCACCCTTCCGCGAACGTGGCGGGAGGCGCGTCAATCTGGACGTTCGCGTAGATCAGGGACCCGCCGCCGACGCCTGCGCCCTGCGCGACGCACGCGCCGCGAAACACGCGAAAGTCGAGCCAGCCGTTGCGAGTCGCCGGACGGCGCTGATTCCAGACCCAGGCGTCGCCTGGTTGTCGCGGGTACGTCGTGTGATCCCAGCGACGCCCGCGCTCGAGCACGAGCACGCGCGCGCCGGATTCCGCCAGGCGGCACGCCGTGACGCTGCCGCCGAATCCGCTGCCAATGACGATGGCGTCGTAGCCGCCGGGCATGAAGGTAGACTGCCGGCGACAGCTTATCGCGGCCGGGCCAGCCGACGCGCGGCTACCAGACGAACTTGAAGACGCTTGCGGTCGACCGCGCAGGATCCGGATGCTGCGATCCGGTGATCTTGTACTTGTCCGGCACGGTCGCCCAATCCGTGTAGATCGTGCCGCCGAGATAGAAGCGCAAGCTGCCCGACTTGATCGGCGTCGGCACCGTGACGAGCGAGTACGCGTGGTCGGGCGCGGTCTTGCCGATCTCGTTGGTCGCCGGGATGTACTCGGGGATGCCGTCGCCGTCGATATCCGCGCGAATCCAGTCGACGTGCAGCAGCTTGTGATACGTCCGATCCTTGATCATGCCGACGAGCTCGGCGTTGAACCGTGTGATGAGCCTCGTCGCGTCAGGAAAATTCTTGCGGACGGCAAAGTACAACGGCTTCTTGATGAGCGGCGTCGAGCTGATCTGCAGTCGCGCCTGCGCCTCTTTCGCGTAGTTCTCGACCAGGTACTCGACGACGAGATCGTCCATCAGCGCGTAGTCGGCCTGCCCGCTCAGGAGCTCGGTGAGACTGTCCTCTTCGCCCTTCGTGCGCACGAAGATCGGACCGGCGTTGTCGATGTCGCCATACGCGTAACCGCCGACAATGGCGACCTTCTTCCCTTTGAGCGCGCTCAGGTCGGCGGCCGATACGTCCGCGCCCTTCCGGCCCAGCAGCACCAACCGGTTCTCGAGGTACGCCTGCGAGAAGAGCAGGACCTGCTCGCGCTGGGCGTCCTTCCATGCCGCGGCGCTGCCGTCGTATGGCCCCGTGAGAAGCGCAGCCGTGAATGCCGCCGGCTCGACGATGGTCGTGTCGGCCTTCATCCCGATGCGGCTGAGCGCCGCATCGACGAGATCACTCGCGAAACGCGGCTGACCGGCCGGGTCCGTGAAGGGCGGCCATGCCGTCGAGACCAGCCGCAAAGGCGGAATGACTTGTGCCGAGAGCAGGAAGGAGGACGTGACGATCGCCGCGAAACCACACGCGGCGATCGCCAGGCCAGAGGAACGAGCGGTGCCCAGGCGATGACGCATGTCTTTGATGGTCCGCCTGTCTCACCGCGGAGTCAAGGCGGCCTACCAGCCGTGCATCATCTTCCGGATGTCCGGCCAGAACTCCTTGAGCTCATTGGAGAACGTGTCCCACATCGCCTGCGTGCCCCAGCGTTCGAGCGTGCTGATCGCGTTGCGCTCTTCCTGCGGGTAATACAGGTTGCCGACGTTGGCAACGACGAGCGTGCCGCCGACCTCGGAGACGTTGAACTGCGCGTGGCCCGAGCGTGACTTCGTGACGAGACTGCGGCTCGCCGCGTAGCCGGCGCGCTTGAAGAAGCCGGTCGCGTGCCCTTGGTAGTACCGAGGATCCTGATGAAAGATGCTCGGGAACACCCCTGTCGTCATGATGCTGCACACGCTGTTGTCGGCAAATGCGAGGCCGTAGCGCCTGGCGTAGCCGTTCCACGTCTGGCCGTACGACGGCGGATCGTTTTGGATCTGGCTGACGCCGGCGATGAATCCGAACAGCGGATAGACCATCGGATCGAACGAGTCGAGCGCGGCCATCTTGAACGACGCGCCGGTCGTGATGGGCATGACCGTGGCCGCGCCCTCCACGCTGGTGTAGTTCGGGAGGACGCCAAAGATACGATTCTTGTCGTTCCCCTGATCCGGTTTTGCGTCGGGCGTCGGCGTTGGAGTCGGCGTCGCGCCAGTCGCTTGCGTACCGGACGAGCCCTGCGGTGGTGTTGACGTCGACGACGCAGGGGGTGGCGTCGGCGGCGGTGTCTGCTGCGAGCCCTGCGGCGCACTCTGTGCACGGCAAGGTACTGCGATACTCAGGAGGAGCACGGCGACGCGCATCAACGCGGCCGCCGGGAATCGATACTGCACGTGCCGAGAGTTCACGAAAGACATCATCCTTAGTATGTATTGGGAGCGCTCAGTGCTTACAGCAGACGGAAATTTGTCGCGCCACGTCGGCGCGCGCACGAGCAGCTTCCTACTCAACCTCAGCCGACATTTTTCACCGCGTCAGTCGTCCTCGCCGGACGCCTACATTTTCGTGCGCGATGCGAATCGGCGCCTGACGCATACTTGGCCGGTGAGCGAGAAGCACGCCCGCCTGGTCTATTCCACGTCGACGTCCGGCAAGTGTCCGGTCTGCGGCTGGCCGCAGCGCGATTGTCAGTGCAGCACTCGCCGCGAGGCGAGCGAGCCGGTGCCGTCGCGGCCCGTCGCGAAGCTGCGCGTCGAAAAGACCGGGCGCGGCGGCAAGACCGTCACCGTCGTCTTCGGTCTGCCGAACAATCAAGAGTTTTTGAACGACCTCGCTAAGGACTTGAAGCGCTCGTGCGGCACGGGCGGCACGACGACGGACGAGGGCGTCGAGCTGCAAGGCGATTTGCGCGACCGCGTCCGCGCCACGCTCGCGAAGCGCGGGTTCGTCGTCAAGGGCTGACGGGAAACCTCGTTGCATATGACCGATCGCAAAACGTGGACGCCCTCGGATGTCGTGGACGTCAGCGGCCCGACGGCGCTCCTGCGCAACTACCTCGAGCAGCGCGACGTGCGCGCGTATGTGCAAGAGGCCGCGGCGCGCCATGCGATTCATCGTGCGTACGATGTTGGGTGCGGTTTCGGCCGGCTGACGCCGGTGTTGTTCGAGATCGCCGCGGAAGTCGTGGGTTTCGAGCGTGAAGCCGCGCTCGTCGAGACCGCCCGACGGCTCGTGCCCGATGTGCGATTCGAGCACGTCGCCACGCTCGAGCGCTTGCCGGCGCCGGATGCGAGCGCGGACTTCGTGCTGACGTTCACGGTCCTTCAGCACATGCCCGACGCGCAAGCCGACGCGGCGCTTGCGGAGATCCTTCGCGTGATCGCCCCAGGCGGTCACTTGCTGCTCGCCGAAGAGACGGACGAAACGCTCGAGGCCGGCGATCCTGCCGCCGCCGATCTCGGCTACACACGCGGACGCGGGGTCTCGTGGTACGCGAATCGCGCGCAGCCAGCGTCGCTCGTCGCGACGTCGCCAAGACGAATCGAGCCCGGCTATCCGCGGCCAGACGTCGGGACGTACATGCTCTTCCAGAAGTAGCCGCCTGCACGCCTGCTGACGGTACCTCGCTTGGCTCCGGCCGAACGCTGTATCTGGAAGACGGTCTTTCCGCCAGTGAAGGAGCGCAAGCGGACCGGCGCGTGAGGTCGTGCGTGCTAACGCGCGACCTTGACGCTGGCGATCCGGACGCCGCGTTCCTCACCCGTCGCAGTCGGCTCCACGTGTGCGAACGAGAGCGTGAGATCGTTGTGCCCGATCTGCCAGTCCCTTCGCGGCGCTTGAAACGAAGCCACCTGCCAGCCTGGCTGAAGCATGACTTGTCCGATCGGGACGCCGTTGAGCGCGGCCGTGATCGATTGCGGCGTCGTGGCGTCGCTGCTGGTCGGATCGCAATCGATCTGGATCACTGCGTCGGTTCGGAGGCCGCGCGGCAGCCGCATATGCACCGTCGCACGGGTGGTCCACACAAATGCGTGTGAAGCGTCCGTCTCGTCCGGACCGAAGCCGCTGCGGAAGTGCCAGCGCGGCGTCCGGCCGGGTTCGAGCGTGTAGAACACGCCAGGATTCCAGAGGAGCGTGGCCGTCATCACGAGTGCCACCGTCACGGTGACCGCGATTGTCGTCCGCCACGGAACGCGACGGAACACGGGCGTCACGTCACTCGCGAGAAACGCGACGGCCAGAACAAAGACATCGAGAAAGATGTACCAGACCGGCCACAGGGTCGTCATGCTGAACGCCAGCAGCGCGATGCAGAACCATGGGCCAACGCGCGCGCCGGCTCTGAGCGCTCGCCACGCCAGTGCATAGACGAACGCCAGTGCGAGAACTTGGGACGCGCCGATCCAGCTCGCGTGACCCGATGCGAGGAGCACGCGCGTCAGGCCGAGGGTCGAGTCCATCCAGGGCGTCTGCGTCCAGACGTAATTCTTGATGGACGTGACGTAGTACCCATACATGCCGTAGACGAGCATTCGCCAATCCCAGAGCACGAACGGCAGAAAGGACAATCCGGCGGCTGCGGTGATGAGCGCGATGGCGAATGCGAAGCGCGCTCGATTCGTGTGCCAGACGTGGATCGCGAATACCGGCACAACCGCGATCATCGGTGTGCGGGCCGCGAGCAGCAGCCCGAGGATCGCCGCGGCCGTCATGTCGGCGCCCGCCGAACAGAGCAGCGCAAACGTCGCCATCAGTGGCCAGTACGCGGGCGTGTGCCCAACGACGAGAAAGTCGTCGAAGAGCGGGCTGCCAACCAGCGTCCAGGCCAGCACGAGAAGGATCGCGGCGCGCGCGTAGCCACCCGAGCGCGCGGCGAACGCGGCGCCCAAACCGGCGAGCACGGACACGAACAATTGTCCGAACGCCGTCATCATGCGTGGATCTGCACCGAGCGCGCGAGGAATGAGAAACCATCCCCAGAGCCACGGTCCGTACGTGAGCGGCAGGTCCCACGGCACGTGGTAAACCGCGTACGGATCTTGGCCCGTGGACAGATGGTCGATCGCAGCGTTGATCTCGACGAGCATGTCGCCCTTCGTCGGATCGATCGCGAAGAGGAGGAGCCGATCCACCCAGGCGCTAAACACGAATGCGGCACCAAGGATCGTGACGACGAGAGTGACGCCGAAGGCGATGCGCGGCCAGCGGCCGCGATCGTCGCGCTCGTCCGTGCAGGGCCAGGTCACCGCGACGAGACACATCGCCACGGCAATCACCACGGACGCGGCGCTCGTGCGGGACCATCCGCGAGGAAAGACGGACAGCGCGAGCTCAGGATGGACCACGAGGGCGAACGCCACGACGAGCAGCAACGCGGTCGTGACGAGTCTGACCAGCCGCACGGCCCGTATTCTCCCATCTGCTGACGCCGATCAAGCGCCGGGACTAGAATGACGCGAATGGGCGTCTCGATGAGGGCTGTCGGCGGGTTGTTGATGATCGTCCTGGCCGTGCCAGCCGCCTACGCCCAGCGCGGAACCGCGCCGCCCGCCGCCCAAGCGCCGGCGAATGACGCGCTGGCCCAGATGAACCAGGCCGTCGACGCGCTCACCAAGAAGGTCTGGCCGAGCGTCGTGCAGATTCTCGTGTCAAGCTACGGCGCACGCGGCGAGGGATCGCGACAGGACGCGACGAACGTCGTCGTCGGCCGCCAGCAGTCGGTGGGATCGGGATTCGTCATCGATCCGGAGGGTTACATCATCACCAACGCGCACGTCGTCGAAGGCGCCGAGCGCGTGCAAGTCGTCGTGCCGCCGGCCAACGCGGACGGCCGGTTGGCGACGGCGCTCTCTGGCAAAGTGAACATCGTGCCCGCGCGCATTGTCGGCACGACGAGCGAGCTCGATCTGGCGGTGCTCAAAGTCGACAACGTGCCGATGCCTGCGCTGCCGCTGGCGGCCTACAGCCAGGTCCATCAGGGCGAGACCGTGTTCGCCTTCGGCAGTCCAAGCGGACTGCGCAACACGATGACGCACGGGATGGTTTCCGCGGTCGCGCGGCAAATCGATCCGGATTCGCCGCTGATTTACGTCCAGACCGATGCGCCGATCAATCCTGGCAACTCAGGCGGCCCGCTCGTCAACATTCGCGGCGAAGTCGTGGGCGTCAACACGTTCATCCTGTCGCAGTCGGGAGGCAACGAAGGACTCGGCTTCGCGATTCCGTCCGCGACCGTGCGCACGGCGTTCCATCAGCTGAAAGAGTACGGACAGCTGCGGCGGCAGGAAGTCGGCATGAGCTTGCAGACGATCACACCGGCGATGGCCGCGGGACTCGGGCTCAGTCGCAACTACGGCGTCATCGTGTCGGACGTCTGGCCGGGAGGTCCGGCCGAGGCCGCGGGCATGAAGCCGGGCGACATTTTGATCGACGTTGACGGTCAGCCGGCGGACAACTTGCCGACGGTCAACTACAACTTCCGCCTGCGCGATTCACCGGACAAGGTGAAGATCACGGTGATGCGCGGGACAGCGCAGCTGCAGATGAGCGTGGCCGCGATCGAGGATCGCAACGAGCTCGACACCGTCTCGTCGATGGTCAACGCCGAGAAGAACATCGTCCGCGAGCTCGGGATTCTCGGCGTCGAGATTACGCCGGACATCGCCAGGGCCGCCAAGGGTCTGCGCAGTCCGAACGGCGTGATTGTGGTCGCGCGCGTCGCGGGCGCCAACACGGAAGTGCCGCTGCTGCCGCGCGACGTGATTCGCAGCGTGAACAACCAGCCGGTGACGACGCTGCAGGGCCTGCGGGACATGATCCGGACGTTCCCGCCAGGATCGGCCGTCGTGCTGCAGGTTCAGCGCGAGGCGCGCTTGCTGTACGTGACTTTCACGCGCGACTAGCGACGTACACGAATCGCGAGAGCCGGCGCTCGGCGCCGAGCCGGGCGACCGCGTCGAAAAAGTCTTGCTGCGCCTGATAGGTGCCGTCGCCTTCAATCTCGATCAAGGCCGCACGCCTCGCCGCTCGCGCGGCGCCGCGGCGTCTCGCGATCTCCGTCATGTGCGGCGTCGTGTCCTCGCGCGACATCAGTGTGAGACCCGCGTCCGCGATCGCCCGCTCGTTGTGTCCTTCCGGCACGAAGAGAAAGAAGCCGATCGAGCTGCGCCGCGCGACCTCGTCGCTTGTCAAGGGGCCGGTGACGACGACAGGATCGGTGAAGAGCAGGCGCCCGCCAGGTGTGAGCACCCGGGCGAAATTCGCGATGGTGCGCGGACGATCCGGCAGGTGATTGATCGCATCGATGCAGGTGATCGCGTCAAACGAGGCGTCTGGAAACGGCAGGGGCTCTCGCGCGTCGGCCGCCTGGAATCGCGCGACGTCGCCAAGGCCGCGCTCGTGGGCGAGCGCTCGCGCGTTGGCGATCGCCTGATCGTGCAGGTCGATACCGGTGATCGCGCCGCCCGTTTTCGCCGCAATCCGCAGCGCCGGTCCGCCCGAGCCGCACGCGACGTCGAGGAGCGTCCGGCCTGGCGACAGATTGAGACGCGCGATGAAGTCGTCTTGTTCGGCCGCCGTCACCCAGCTCTGCTGGCCGATATCCTCGCCGAACGCCTCGCGCCGGATGTCGGCGTAGAGCGTCGTGAGAAAGCTGCCGTAGTTCGCATCGTAGTGGCCCCCTTTGTCCATGTCCTCACCGTTTGAGCGGGTCGTCGATGCACCACGACGCGAAGCGCGTTCCGGTCGTGCAGGGCACTCGCTCGATCGACGCCGCGGTCGAAGCGTGCGCGTCCACGAACGTTTGATACGCCGGGACCCGCAGGAAGTCGGTTGACGCCAGGATGACACGCTCGCGCGAGAGAAAGTCGACGATGTAGCAGTCCCAGTACTGCGCGTAGCCGTACTCGATCTTGTGGGCGACGAGATAGTCCGCGAGCTGGCGGAACTCGTTGACCGGCGGCGCGGTGCGATACTCGCGAATCAACGCGACGTTGTCGCGAACCGTGAACGCCGCCCAGACGGCGACCGCGCAAATCACCGACGCATTCAATGCGCGCGATCGCTCCGCGAGAAAGAAGCCGCCGAGCAACGCGACCGGCAGGAAAACGAGCAGGAGCACGTAGCGGAACAGAGGCGTGGCCTCGGGATCGATCCCTGGATTCAGCCCGTACGCAGTGAGCGCGGCCAGCGCGACGAGCGCGAGGTACAGCAGGAACGATCCGCCGGCGAGTCGCGTCCGTCGTGTGCGATCGCTCGTGATCCACGCGAGCCGGACCGCGCTGATGGCAAGCCCAATCGCCAGCGTCACGCCCGCCAGCGCGGAGCCCGCGCCAATCGTGCTGTTGAGGCTGTAGTGGTCGAGGTCGATATGTCGTCCGCCGAACAGGATCGGCAGGCCCGTGACGAGGCTCCAGAGACGCACCGGGTATCCAGCGTCGATCGACACCCACCGGCTGATCATCTGCGCTTCCTGCGCGAGAGATCCCGCCTGCTGCCAGTGTTTCAAGAGGTCGACGACAAGCCAGACGGCCGCGAATCCGAGCGCCGCCCACCCAATCGCCCGCCAATTCACCGGTTGTCGCTCGATCAGATAGACCGCCGCGAGCGCCGGCAGCGCGAAGATCGTGAACTCACGGTGCAGCGCGCCGATGCACAGCACGACGCCGAACGCGATCGGCCTGTCGCGCAGGATCCACAGGACGATCACGTAGAGCAGCGGCTCGACGCTCGCGCCGAGCGTCGAGTACAGTTCCGCCGCGAGAATCGGCGACGCCACGATGAAGGGAAGCGTCGCGACGAAGGCCAGCCACGGCCGCACACCTCGTCGGGCGATCATCACGACGAGCAGCACCGCGACCGCGACATTGATCAAAAGCAGCGGCGTTCGCAGCATCGTCACCGTGGGTCCGCCGATCCAGAAGAATGGCGCCGCGATCCAGGCTTGCACGCCGAGCATGTAGTTCTGACCGTAGAAGAACAGCGGAAACTCGCGAAGCTCGCTGAGATGCTTCGCCATCAGTCCGACGATCGCCTGATCGGAATCGAAGTCGAGCTGCTCGTAGGCGACCGGCACGATCGAACGGATGATCACGAGCAGGATCGCCGAGACGATTGCCAGGCGCAGTTCGCGTGAGCGCACGGGCGACGAGCTTAGCACGCAGATGACGGGCGCTTCGCCAACCGCGCAGCTCGCATCTGCAGGTAGTGGCGCTCCGGCAGGCTCGACGTCCGTTCCGCCGCGGCCTGATAGTGCGCGATCGCCGTTTGGGAATCGCCCCGCATTTCGTGCAGATGCGCGCGGACGGCGTCGAGCCGGTGATGTCGACGCATCCGCTCATCGGCATCGAGCGGACGAAGCAGTTCGAGGGCGGCGACCGGTCCGTGCACCATCGCCGTGGCCACCGCGTGGTTGAGCGTGACCATCGGATTGTCCCCGAGCGTCTTGAGCGCGGCGTACAGCGCGAGGATCTGCGGCCAGTCGGTGTCCTCGACGCGCGGAGCTTCGTCGTGAACGGCGGCGATTGCGGCCTGAAGCTGATACGTCCCGACCCGGCCGCGCGAAAGCGCGCCGCTCACGAGCGCGACGCCTTCGGCGATCTCGTCACGATCCCACCTCGTTCGATCTTGCTCGTCGAGCGGAATGAGCTCCTCGTTCGGACCGGTCCGCGCGTGCCGGCGCGCGTCGGTGAGCAGCATCAACGCGAGCAGTCCCGCGACTTCCGGTTCATCCGGCAGCAGGCGATGGAGCGCGCGCGCGATGCGAACGGCTTCGCTCGCAAGATCGCGACGCTGCAGACTCGGACCGGCGCTGCTCGCGTAGCCCTCGTTGAAGATCAGATAGAGGACGTGCAGTACCACGCCGAGGCGCGCGTCACGCTCGGACGACGTCGGCAGGCGAAAGGGAACCTCGGACGTCTTGATGGTCTGCTTCGCCCTGCTGATCCGTTGCGCCATCGTTGCTTCCGGCACGAGGAACGCCGACGCAATCTCCGCCGTCGTCAAACCGCCGACCGCCCGCAGCGTCAGGGCGATCGCCGATGTCGATGTCAGCGCCGGATGACAGCACATGAAGAGCAGGATCAGCGTGTCGTCCTGATGGATGGCATCTTCCGCATCGGGTGCGAGAACGATCTGTTCGTCGGGCGGGCGCTGAGCGATGACGACGGCTTCGCGGCGCCGGCGCGCGCTCGTGCTGCGCAGCTCGTCAGTGAACCGACGCATCGCGACCTGGATGAGCCAGCCGCGCGGATTGTCGGGGAGGCCTTCGACAGGCCACTGGCGACACGCCGCGATGAGCGCGTCCTGTACGGCGTCTTCCGCCGCGGCAAAGTCCCCGCAGCGCCGGATGACGACGCCGAGCACCTGCGGCGCGAGATCGCGCAGCCTGCGCTCGGCGTCGTGACCGAAGGCCGCGCGTGTCACACGTCCGCGGGCGGCGCGCTCATCACCTGTCGCACTTCAATCGGCATGTTCAGCGGGACGCCGCCTTTGCCGGGCGCCGCGGAGGCCTCGGCGGCGATCGCGTAGGCGCGCTCCGTGCTCTCGCAGTCGACGATCCAGTACCCTGCGAGGAACTCCTTCGCCTCGGCAAAGGGCCCGTCGGTGACCGCCGGCGCGCCCTTGGCGTTGGCGCGAACAATCTTCGCGTCCTCCGGTCCAGCGAGCCCCTGCGCGTCAACGAGCTCGCCGGACGCCGCCAGCGACTTCGCGAAACCCATCATGAAATTGACGTGGGCCTTGATGTCGGCCGGCGGCCAGGTGCCAATCCCCGCGGTCTTCCAGCCGGCCTTCGGGGCGTGCATCATCAACATGTAGCGCATGTCAGAGCTCCTCTCCATGGGCGCCCGGGGACGGGCGCGCGTTCATGGATCAGTCGGAGCTGGCCGCCCGCTCTCGACATGAGGCGGCATTCTAGCGCTTCCGCGTCGGGCTACGAGCGCGAATGGCTCGAGTGACTCGAGCGCTTCGAGTGACTCTTTGACCGGCTCGAACGGCGCTTCGGCACCTTGCCGCCGGCTTTTCGCGCTTCAGACAAACCGATCGCAATCGCCTGCTTGCGGCTCGTCACCTTCTTGCCGGAGCGCCCGCTCTTGAGCGTCCCGTGCTTGCGCTCGTGCATCGCGCGCTCCACCTTCTGTGATGCTTTTCTTCCGTACCTGGGCATGGAACCTCCGTTTGCGCAGCGCTATCGATCCGCCGCGCGCTTCGTCAAGAGCCAGCAGCAAGTCTGGTACCAGGCACTCTTCCGCGAGCCAATATGCGGCCGGACGGAGGCGTGATAGCGTGTTAAGTCGCCCGTCTGCCTGAGGTTCGATGCACCAGACCGCCCGTTCGCATGGCCTGCAGTTCTTTATCGACGACAGGTACCTGGCGTCGACAGTCGCGTCTTCACTATTGCGCGGCGGCCTCGGCGACGATCGTCTCCTGATCGTCGCGACGCCGGCGCATCGGGATGCGATCGCGTCCGAGCTGAGGGCCGGGGGTCTCGACCTTGAGGCGCTTCACTCGGGAGATCGCCTGGTGTTTGCCGATGCGCGCTCGTCGCTCGATCAGATCATCGTCGACGGCCGGCCGGATCGGGTGATGTTTGCCGAGCTCGTTGGGCAGACCGTGCGACGATTGTCCGGCCCCGAAGGGGCGACCGTGCGCATCTACGGCGAGATGGTCGATTTGCTCTGGCGCGAGGGCAATCCTGACGCGGCGCATGAGCTCGAAGATCTTGCAAACGAACTTTGCGCGACACTGCCCGTGACGATTCTCTGCGGCTACGGTCTCGACACGGTCGACCGCGACGAAACGGGCGCGCACTTTCTGCGCATCTGTCATAGCCACGATCACGTTATTCCCGCCGAGAGCTACACGCTCGACGTCGACTTGCGAGACGCCGTGGAGTCGGCGGTCGATTTCGCCCGTCCGGCGATCGACGCCGCCGGCCAGAAATTGACGATGAGCGTTGCGGGTGAGCCTGTGGTCGTCGAAGGTGATCTCGGGTGGTTGACGCAAGTCGTGTCGCGCCTGGTCGACAACGCCTCGAGGTATACCGGCCGCGGGGGCCATATCGCCGTCGAAGTGGAGAGTGACCTCGAGACCGCCGAAGCCTGGGTCGCGGTGAGCGATACGGGCATCGGCATGCCGTCGGAGCTGTTGAGCCGGGTGTTCGAGTACGACGGACGTGGCGTCGGTCTCGCGCTCGCGCGCCAGTTGATCGAGCTGCACGGCGGAAGGATTCAAGCGACGAGCGGCGGGGTCGGTCGAGGAAGCCGCGTCATTTTCAGGCTCCCAGTAAAGGCGCACGCTCCCTGAGGGAGTTCGATATGGAAGGCCTGCGAGTGGTTGTCGTCGACGACAACGTGGACTCTGCGGAGGCGATGTCGTTGCTCGTCCGCCACTACGGGCATGACGTGCAGGTGGCGCATGACGGCGAGCACGCGCTGCGCGTCGCCGAGGAACATCGCCCGCACGTCGTGCTGCTCGACATCGGGCTGCCGCGCGTCGATGGGTACGAAGTGGCGCGCCGGCTGCGCACGCAGCCATGGGCCGCGGCCATGTCCATCGTCGCCGTGTCCGGCTGGGCTCGGGAGTCCGATCGGCAGCGATCGCTCGAAGCCGGCTTCGACCGTTATTTGGTCAAACCCGCGGACCCCGACGAGCTGCTCAAGCTCCTCGCCGACATTCAACGCGTGCTCGCCGACGGCGGTTCTTCCCGCGACTAATCTCCAGCTTGGTACGCCCCTTGAATCTCTTCTCGAGGGGGAGGTGTGGTTCATGAAGAAACGGGCCCGCGCGCGAGCCGCGGAGGGGCGCTCGCACCCGGCGCTGGGGTTGGCGCTCGGACGGTTGTCGTCGCGGGTGAGCCAATGGACGGGGAGCTCCTTCGCGTTCGGATGCGCGCTCGGCGTCATCATCGTCTGGGCGCTCATCGGCCCGGCGGTCCACTTTTCGGACACCTGGCAGCTCGTCATCAACACCGGCACGACGATCATCACGTTCCTGATGGTGTTTCTACTGCAGCGCGCCCAGAACAAGGACGCGCTGGCGATTCAGCTCAAGCTCGACGAGCTCGTGGCGGCGATTGAAGGCGCGAGCAACCGGTTGATCGACGTCGAGAGCTTGAGTGAGGACGATCTGGTCACGCTGCATCGCTTCTACGGCGAGCTGGCGTCGCTGGCGAAGCGGGACACGGTACTCTCGCGCTCGCATTCGATTGAGGAAGCGCGCTTGCGACACGCGGGCAAGCACCGCTAAGACCGGCTATTGCGTGGCAGGTACCGCCGGCATGTCGCCCTGCGGGCCGCGAACGCGCGCGCCGCCGGGCTTGGTGATTTCCATGAGCGCGCGATGAGTCCCGAGCGCTGCCGCCCCCTCGTCATCCGCCGCTGGACGCAGCTGCAGGTAGCTGCCGTCGTTCCGCATCATCCATGCCTGGCGTTGATCATGAAGCGCGACATCGAGGATCTGCCACAGCCGCTCGCGCGCGGACCGATCGTAGACGGGCGTGACGACCTCGACGCGGTGCGAGAGATTGCGGAACATCCAGTCGGCCGATCCGATGAAGAAGTCGCCCTCGAGCGGCTCCGCGCTGCCGCCGGCAAAGTAGAAAATCCGCGAGTGCTCGAGAAATCGTCCGATCACGGATCTGATCTTGATGTTCTCGCTGAATCCCGGCACGCCCGGCTTGAGACACGAGAAGCCGCGGATGATGAGGTCGATCGGCACGCCCGCGCGCGACGCTTCGCAGAGCGCGGCAATCGTCGCCGGATCCTCCAGCTGATTCATCTTCGCGATGATGCGCGCCGGCCGACCGGCGCGCCGATGCTCGGCCTCGCGCGCGATCAACTCCAGCACTCGCTGTCTCATCGTGTCTGGCGCGACGAGCAGTCGATCGAAATGCGGGACCTCTGATCGTCCGGTCAGGTGGTGGAAGAGATTCACGACGTCGCGGGTGATCGAGGGATCGCAAGTCAGGAGTCCGACGTCCGCGTACAGCCGCGCGGTGCGGACGTGGTAGTTGCCCGTCCCGATGTGCGCGTACGCGCGAAGGCCGCCGGCTTCCCGCCGCACGACGAGGGCCACTTTCGCGTGCGTCTTCAGCGTGAGGTTGCCGACGGTCACGTGCGCGCCCGCGCGTTCGAGCTCGGCGGCCCAGTGGAGGTTGCGCTCCTCGTCGAATCGCGCTTTGAGCTCGATCACGCACGCGACCTGCTTGCCGGCTTCCGCGGCGCTGATGAGCGATCGGACGAACGGCGTGTCGTCGCCGACGCGGTACACGGTCATCTTGATCGCGATCGTGCGCGCGTCGCGCGCGGCGGACTCGATGAAGTGCTCGACGCTGTCGCCGAAGCTCTCGTACGGGTGGTGCACGAGCACGTCGCCGGCCTGGATCGCGTCGAAGATGCTGTCGTGCGCGTCGAGCCGCGCCGGCGTCACGGGCGTCCACAACGCGTCGCGCAGCGCCGGCACGTCGAGGCCCGCAATCTGGAACAGGCTCGTGTAGTCGAGCTCGGCGGCCAGCGCGTAGACGTCGCGCGGCATCAACTTGAACCGATCCTGCAGCATCAGCTGGACGCGCCGGTCGGCGTTCTCCGCGAATTCGAGGCGGACGGCCGGCTCGAAGCGCCGCTGGCGCACCTGCTCGCGCACGAGATCGCGGATGTTCCGATCCTTCTCGTCTTCTTCATCGATCTCGACTTCCGCGTCGCGCGTCAGCCGGAAGAGCGTCGACGACGTCAGTCGCATGCCGGGATAGAGCTTGCGGGCGTTCTCGCGAATGACCTCGTGCAATCGCACGAAGACGCGATGGCCGGGCAGTACGTCCGCCGCGAGCGGCACCCACTGCGGAAGCTCGCTCGGGACCTTCACCCGCGCGTCGACCAGCTCGCCCGTGCGATCGTCGTGCAGCAGAAAGGTGATCGACAGCGAGAGATTCGAGAAGAACGGAAACGGTTGCGATGGAAGGATCACGAGCGGCGTGAGTGCCGCCGACACTTGCGTGTCGAAGTACTCGTTGGCTTCGAGACGCTGCGCCTCGGTCAGCGCTTCCCAGTGTCGCAGATGGATGCCGTGACGCGAGAGCGCCGGCACGAGCCGGTCGCGGAAGCACTCGGCCTGCTGGCGCAGCATCGGCAGGAGCCGCTCGCGGATCTGTGCGATCAGGAGCTGGCGTTCCGGCGTCTGGCGCTCGCGCAGCACCGCCATGCGCTTCATGAAGAACTCGTCGAGGTTGGACGTGAAGATGGCGAGAAACTTCAGGCGCTCGAGAAGCGGCGTCCGGTCGTCGAGCGCCTCGGCCAGCACGCGGCGGTTGAACTCCATCCAGCCAAGATCGCGATCGACCCAGACCGGCAGCAGCGCGGCCTCGCGAATCGCGGATTCCGGGGCGTCCTGACCGCGGGCGCTGGCGTCGGCGGAGGTCGACGTGGGCACGCGTGCCATCCGGTCCTCCATGGTGGGTCGGCCATTGTATCCCTGCCGTGACAACCGGATCGCGAGGCCGCGATTGCTAGACTAGACGTCGTGCCCGGGGGGATTCAACGATTCACACCGCGCTGGCCGGGGGCCGCCGCCTCGTTGGGCCTCGCGGCCGCGCTCGCCGTATCGAGCGCGCGATGCGGCCAGTCCGCGCCGCCCGCGCCTGCCGTAACGTTCAACAAAGACGTTGCACCGATCGTCTTTGCGAACTGCGCGCCGTGCCATCGCCCGGGCGAGGTCGCGCCCTTTTCGCTCTTGTCCTTCGCCGACGCCGCGAAGCACGCCGACGGCATGGTCGCCGAGACGTCCGCGCACCGCATGCCGCCCTGGCTCCCCGATCACGGTGAATTCCCGATTGTCGGCGAGCGGCGGTTGAGCGCTGCGCAAATTCAGACAATTGCGGACTGGGTGAAGGGCGGCAAAGTCGAGGGCCAGGCCGCCGACCTGCCAAAGGCCCCCGTGTTCCCGGACGGGTGGGCGCT
>CAYQRM010000089.1:0-3361 GCA_964419785.1 uncultured Solibacteraceae bacterium
TTCCGCGCCTGGCGCAGGACGGACGACGGCCATCAGCCAGTAGTCGCCGGGCGGCACGGCGGAATACTGGAAGTCGCCGCTCTCGGGCATCGCAAAGCCGCGCACTTCGCCGACCGGTCCGCCGACGCGCTGGATCCGCACGGCCATCGTCTTCACCGGCTCGCCGGACGATTGGCGGACGGTGCCCCGGAGGCTGACGACGGCAACGCGCGTCAGCCGGATGTCGATGCCCGTGAGATCGCGGTCGGCGCTGACGGTGACCGGTCGCGCTTCGTCAGACCGGGCCGAGCCTGGATAGAGAATGTGCGCGAGCACGATCGGCGGACCGCCCGGCGTGCCCGTCGCGGCGTCGAGCGGATCCGGTCCGGCATCCACGTAATACTCGTCCGGCGGCAGCGTGTGCACGCGGTAGTGCCCACGATCGTCGGTGCGCGCCTGACGCACGGGCGCGAGGTGGCGGCCGATCGTGTCGTACACGAATCGTTCCGCGGAGACGACGACGTTCATCGCCGGCTCGCCGGCGTCGTTGAGGATCGTGCCCTCGATCGCCGCACCGCGCTCCATCACGAGATCGACGCTCGTCGTTCGATCGTTCGCGACATCGACCGGTGCCGGACGTTCGAACGCGCGCCGCGGATCGGCGACAGCCGGCACGAAGCCGGGCTTCTCGGCGAGGACGCGATACGATCCGGGCGCGAGGTTGGACACACGGAATCGTCCATCCGTGTCGGCGTCCACTCGCACGCGCGTCGATCCGGCCGACGACTCGATGGCGACGACGGCGCGCCGCACCGGCGCGGGTTGGCCGTTCACGATGACGAAGACCCGGCCGGCGATGGTGCCCGTGCCTGTGGGCGCCGGCGCGGATGTCGGACGGTCGCGCGCGACCTGCGACGCGCCGGTCTGGGCGCGGATGGGCACGGCCGCCGCCAAGGCGGCTGCGAGCAGCAGGCCGACACGCGTGACGCGCCTCACCGTGGAAACCTCAGTGTCTGCAGACTCTATCTCACTGCCGGGGTCACTTGTAGTTATCGATGGCCATGCGCACGATGCTGGCGATCAGCGCCGCGCGATCGGCGGCCGAGGCGCGCGACTCGGCGATGAACACCGAGATGTAGATATTCTCGCCCTTCGGCCCGGTGATGATGCCGACGTCGTTGGTGGCGGCCGTCACGCCGCGCCACTCGCCGCTCGTGCCGGTCTTGTGACCGATCGTCCAGCCGTCAGGCACGCCGGCTTTCAATCGATCCGGCATGGTCGTCGTCTGGCGAAGGATGTCGAGGAGGTGTTGCCGGGACTCGGGTCGAAGCAGATCGTCCTTGTCTAGAGAGTCGAGCAGGCGGGTCATTGCGAGCGGCGTCGCAGTGTCACGCGTATCGTGTAGATACGTTTGAAAGGCGGCGTCGCGCTTCTCGGGTGGGACGGCGGCCACGGCGCGATCGAAGATCGCCGGGTCCACATACTCCGGCTTCCACTCGATCCCGTTAATCGCCGACTGCAGGTGCTTCTCGTCGCGCGCCATCTCAATCGCCCACAACCCTTTCCTAGCGAGCGTGACTTCTACCGCGAAGGGCTTGCCGAGCCGCGCGATCAGGATGTCCGCCGCCGCGTTGTCGCTGTCGACAATCGCGCGGCGGATCAAATCGTCGATCGTCGTCTTAAAGCCGTCGGGCCCGACGAGCTTGGCGATCGGCTGGACGTACACGCTCAGGTCTTCCTCGTGCACGACGATCGGTTCGTCGAGCCGCAGCATTCCGTGATCGACGGCATCGAGAACCGCGACAGCGACCGGCAGCTTCATCACGCTTTGCATCGGAAAGTGATCGAGCGCTCTCACGCATGCATACGGCATGTCGGAGCCATCGGAGATGCACGCGCCGATCCGGCCGTCGAAGCCAGCAACAAGCCGATTCAACGATTCCTGCCAACGCTGATGACGGGCGCGCTCCGCGACCGTGATGTAGTTCCGCGTGCCGGTCCAATACCACGCGGACACGGTGCCGAGCGACAGCACGGAAACGAGCCACCACACCCCGACGCCGGCGGCCTGCCTGATGAGCCGGCGCGGGCTGCTTCCCGACGTTCGATGGTTCACGAGTCCGAAGCGGAGGAGAAGCCCCGCGAGGGCAATCGCGGACGACACAGCGACGGTCTCGATCACGTCGCGCGCCCGGCTCGCTTCTGAGGGTGTGAAGCGGCTGTAGTGCCAGCGCTCGACGATCGGTTCGACGATTCGCGTCAGGAACTGGAAGCTGGTGGCTCGCGCGTCGAGCGGGATCAAGACAATCAAGCCAAACCAGATGAGCGTCGCAATGACGGGCACGGCGACGAGTGCGGCGCGCAACGCATTAGTCGAGAACGACGAGACGTAGAGGCTGGCGACCGACAGTCCGAGCGCAACGCACATGGCCGTGAGGAACGCGGACCCGGCGAGACCCGCGCCGCTCACGTAGCCGATGACGAGATCGCCACCAGGGTCGAGCCAGCGCATCAAGGCGAGACCGCCGACTCCGAGCGCGACCGCGAGTCCAATCGCTACGCTCGCTTTGGTAGCCCACTGCTTCCACGCGGCGATGGGCTGCAGAATCTGCCACTCGAGTGTGCCGAGACTACGTTCTTCGGCGCTCGCCAACGCGCCGGCGAGAATCGGAATGGCCACCAGATGGAGAATGCTCGTGGGATACGTGAGGCCTGTTGCGAACTCGTAGTGGCGATGCTCCGACCACATCAGCACTACGATCGCCGCGAGCGACAGCGCGGAAACGATGAACGTCATCTGCTGGAGCTGGAGTTCCTTGAGGGCCAGGGCGGCGAACGGTGTCCGGCGGCTCACGCTGTGAGCGGCGACGACGGATCCGGCGCGGGCGGACATGCGAAAATCGCGATCGCCGTCGAGCGCTTCGAGACGCATGAACGCGCGCCAGCCGAGCACGGCGCCCACGAGGCAGACGATAAGAAACGGACTCGGCCACCAGCGCCAGTCGCCACCAAATACGGCGTCCGAGAGCCGCTGCCACATCGGGCTGGCGACGAAGACGGCCATCATTGTCGTAAGGGTGAACACCGTTCCGCCGAGCGGTCCGCGCGCGATCATCGTCATCCACGGCGCAACGAGCAGGGAAAACCCGACGATGAGCACAAACAAGGCGAGGGTCGCCCGCGACCCGAACGGTGCGCCGGGTGAAGCGACGACGAGGTTCGTCAACGCGAGGGGGATCAAGAGGCACGCTAGAGCGGTGAACTTCGCGATAAACAACCGGCCGCGATCCACGGGTTGCGAAAGCAGCAACGTCAGCGTGCCGGATTGATATTCGTGACCGATCGACAGCGCGCCGAGGGCCAAGCTGCCCACGATGAACAC
>CAYQRM010000090.1:0-6074 GCA_964419785.1 uncultured Solibacteraceae bacterium
TAACCGGTCCGCGTGACTACTCGTTCTTGAGCGCCTTGATGGGATCGATCGTCGCCGCGCGTCGCGCCGGCACGATGCTCGCCGCGATGCCCGCGATCACGAGCACCGCGACGGCCGTCGAGATCACGACGGGATCGTGCGACGTCACGCCGTAGAGCTGGCTCGACAGGCCTCGCGACGCGAGAAGAGCCGTCGGCAAGCCAATCGCCAGGCCAATGGCGGTCTGCGTCATCGCGCGCCCGAGCACCATCGCCAGGACGCGTCGGCGGTCGGCGCCGAGCGCCATGCGGAGACCGATCTCGCTCGTCCGCCGCGCGACGTGATTCGCGGTCACGCCATAGAGGCCGATCGCCGCGAGCAGCAGCGCGAGCTGGCCATAGAGCGACGTCAAGCTCGCGACGAGGCGTTCTTGATTGAAGTTGCGCTTCAGCTGTTCGTCGAACGCGAGAATCGCCGTGACGGTGAGATTCGGATCGATCGCCGCGAGCGTGCGTCGCAAATCCGCCGACACGCCCTCGAGCCGCGCGCCGCCTCCCGCGCCCACGCGCACCTCGATGTCGCGGATGTAGAGCGACCGCGCCTGCATCGAGATCAGCCCCTCTTCTTTATACGCGACCGTCTGCAGCAGCGGCACGAAGAACGTCCGCCACGCCGGCTCTTCCGCCGCGACGTACTTCGCATCGTCGACGACGCCGACGATCTCGTAGTCCATCGCGTGCGCTGGCAGGTCGCCGAAGCCGAGATGACGGCCGATCGGATTCTCGTTCGGGAAGAACGCTTCGGCGAACGTACGATTGACGACCGCGACGTGGGTTGACGTCGCCGTGTCGCGCTCGTCGATCGCGCGGCCCCGGAGGACGCGCGTGCCGATCGTCTCGAAATAGTGCGGCCCGACGCGCAGCCACGACGATGAATATTGATGCGACGCGTCCATCGGCTTGCTTTCGAGCGCGATGCCGCCCGACCAGTTGTTGCCTTCCATCGGGCTGTATTGCGAGAGGCTCACGCTCTCGACGCCGGGAATGCGCGGCAGCTCGTTCTGCAGCCGCTCGTAAAGCGCCGGCAGCCGCTCGACCGAGTAGCCGGCGACCGATGGATCGATCCGCGCGATCAGCCGGCCGTCCGTCTGGAAGCCGAATTCCTGCTGCTCGAGCGCGAGCAGGCTCCGCGTGAGCAGCCCCGCGCCAACGATGAGCACGAGCGATACCGCGACCTGCAGGACGACGAGCACCTGCCGCGGCAGCGCCGATCGATCGGTCGTCGTCCGCGCGCCGCCGCGCAGCGCCTCAATCGGATTCGCCTTCGACATGATCCACGCCGGCACCGCGGTGAAGACGATACCCGCGAGAAGCGACACGACCGTCGCGAACACGAGAATCGACGCGGACGGCGACGCGTCGATCGGCATGAACGCTGCGCCCCGGAACGCCATGGCGACAATGGCGCGCACGCCGACATACGCGACGACAATCCCCGCCGCGCCTCCCGCCACCGCGAGCACGATCCCGCTCGTCAGGGTCTCGCGAACGAGGCGCGCCCGGCTCGCGCCCAGCGCCGCGCGCATCGCGAACTGAAACGGTTGCGTCCGCGCCAGCAGCAGGTTCGCGAGATTCGCGCACGCGATGAGGAGCACGAGCGCCGAGACGATCGCGAGGACGCGAAGCGCGTCGGCATAGCGCGTCCGCAGGCTCGACACTCCAGTGGCCGCTGACGTCACGACGATGTGCTGGTCCGAGATCCGCTCGCGGTCTCCGTCAGAGAGAAACGTCTGCGCGGACAGCCAGTCGCGCAGCTGCGCCGACACTTTCTCCTGCACCATCGACGCCGCCACACCGGACCGCAGCCGGCCGACGATGTAGAGCCAGTTTTCATCGGGACGCGCGAGCAGTGATGTCGCCGCGCCGCCCGCCGACACGACGCCCTGGCGATTGCCGCGCAGCACCGGCTCGGTCCCAAGCGGCAGGAAGAGATTCGGCGGATTCGCCCGCAGCGTCTCGCCGAAGAACTGCTCGGCCGTGACGCCCACGATGGTCACCGGCACCCCGCTCACGATGAGCGTTGCCCCGACAACCGACGGATCCAGCCCGTACTGATCGCGCCACGCGCGATAACCGAGCACCGCGACCGGCGCCGCGCCTGGGCGATCGTCATCGTCGGCAAGCCCGCGACCGGCGGCCATCGGCACGCCGAGTGTCGCAAAGTAGTTCGCGGACACGAACTCGGAGCCGAGCGAGATCGCCGCGGCGGCCGAGCCTTCGCGGCGCACGCTTACGGGATTGGTCGACGCGGTGAACGCTGCTAGCTCGGAGAACTCCGGCGTGCGCTTGCGAAGGAATATGTATGACGGATACGAGAAGAGCGAGGTGCTGCCCCGCGGCAGTCCGGTGTTCACACAGCAGTCGTTGGTGTCGCCGAGCCGCACGAGCTCGCCGGGTCGAGTGACCGGAAGCGGACGCAGCGCCACCGCGTCCACGAGCGTGTAGATCGCCGTGTTCGCGCCGATGCCCAGCGCCAGGATCAGGACGGCGACGATGGTGAATCCAGGCTGTTTGAGGTACGTCCGCACGGCGAGCCGGACGTCCTGCCAGAGCGCGTCCATGAGGTCCCCCGCTGTTGGACGGGAGCAGTCGGTCGAGGGTTTACTCCGGTGCGGTCGCGCTACACCGTCGGGATCTGGACGAGGTGATCGAAGTGACGGTCCCGTGCGTGCAGGGCGAGACCGTGCTGAAGCACGAGGGCCGCGATCCACATGTCGTTCGTCGGAATCGGCGTGCCTTGCCGACGGAGCTGTGCGAAAACCGCCGCGTAGTGGAAGGTGGTGTGCTCGTCGGGCAGCAGGACCTCGACGCCGGGCTTTTGCAGGAAGCGCCTGAGCAAGCGCTCGTTCTCAGCCGTATGCCGACCGACCTGAAATCCCGCACGAAGCTCGCCGACAACGACGAGCGGCAGGAACACCGTGTCTGCGGTGGCTACCAGCCCGACCGTGGGCTCGAGCCCTCGAGCGAGGTCCGTGTAGCGATTGGTGTCGAGCGCGAGTCTCAACGCCAGAGCTCGTCGTCGACCTGATCTTGCGCTTCAATTGCCGCCGTAAAGGCAGGATCTTCGCGCCAGGTGCCCGTGATGTCCGAAAGGTCGCGCTGAACCTCGCGGTGCCCCGCAAGCCCGGCGCCGGCAGCCAGCGCGTCTACGGCGACGGCATTCAGGCTTCGGCCCTCCGCACGGGCGCGGCGTCGCAAGGCCGCGTCCACGGCCCTGGGGATCTTTCTCAACGTATACTGCATGCATCTATTGTATGTTTTGCATGCACATGATGCAAGCAAGACAGCTGGCTTTCCGAACTTCTAACTTCTAACTTCTGGCTTCTAACTTTTGGCTTCTGGCTTCCGACTTCTAACTTGCTGTCATCCGCCCCGCCGCCTCGGCCGCGCCGTCGACGAGCTTCGAGACGCCCAACCGGCCCAGATAGTTACCGGCGATCGCGATCGTGGGCGGCAAACTGTCGAGCGCCGATCGCGCGTAGACGATCGCCGTGTCGTAGACGGGCAGGGCGTCAGCGTGCGGCGTGATGTGCAGGCTCACGGGCGCGACCGTCCGGCCGGTCACGCGCGCGCGGTCTTTCGCGAGCTGATCCGCCAGCGCCCCGGTCGCCGAGCCGGCGTAGATCCAGGTTTCCGATCGCAGCGCGCCGCGGTCAGGAAACATGTCCGTGTTGCACAAGACGCCGAGCGCCGTGACGCCGCTCGACCGCGGGAACAGGACCCCGAGGCCGTGCCAGTCGCTCGGGTGCGGCTCGAAGAACGCCGTCGCCGCGGCGAGCGAGACCATGCGAATGTGGCCCACGGCCGCCGCGAGTGCCGGCGCGTGGGGCGCGAGCAGGCGCGCCGCCGCCGGCGCGTCGGTGCAGATCACCGTCAGCGCTCCCGCGTCAAGGCGATCGACACGCGTGCCCAGCGTGAACGTCACGCCTTTCTCGCGAAGTCGATCGTGCAGCCGATCGATCAGCTCGCCCATGCCGCCGCGCGGCGCGAGGAGCTTGCCGCCTCCGCCCGGTCGGCGGCCGCTGCCGAAGATCGCCTCAGCTGACAACTCCTCCGGCGTGGTCGCGTAGATGCCTTGCAGCGCAGGCGCCAACACCCACGACGTTGCGGCGGGGCCGGCGATGCGTCGACCCCAGACGGCCACCGTCTCATCGCGGCGAGGCCGCATGTCGCGCCGCACCCAGGCGGACGCCGCCCGCGCGACAGTCATGACGGTCTCACCGGCGGAAAGCGGCCAGCGGCGCGGACGGCCATCGCGAAAGATGAATCGTTTTCGGCTCGCGGGAAGGGTCGCGACGGGCTCGACGCCAGTCGCCTTGAAGAGCGCCTCGACGCGCTCGCTCTCGGTGAACGCGCGTGCGGCGCCCTCGACGAGGCCGTGTGCGGCGCGCTCGGTCTGAATCAAACCGCCCGGACGAGCGGCCGCGTCGATGACCTCGACACGCGCACCGGCTTCGGTGAGGTACCACGCGGTGGCCAGGCCCGACAGGCCCGCGCCGATCACGCGGACATCGCTCATACCGACGTGGAGTACATCGGTCCGGACGGCTGGCGCGATCGGAAATGCGCGTCGAACAACACGGCGGCGTTGCGCAGGAACGGCCGGCCGCCCGTGGGAATTCGCAGCTCGCCGTCCTCGATCGTCACAAGTCCGTCGTCGAGCATCGGCGCGAGGAAGGCGCGCGCGTCCTGCTCCTCGCGCTCGTCGAGCGCCACGCGGAACGTCGTCATCAGCGTGAGGATCTTGTCGCGCCGGCGGCGGTCGTCGTCAGAGAGCAGGTGCCCGCGGAGCGTGGGCACTTCGTCCTTCTGGATGCGTCGATCGTAGACGGTGATGATCTTCTCGTTCTGGTGATAGCAGTCGGGCGTCTCGGAGATCGCGCTCACGCCGAAGCCGAGGAGCACGGTGGTCCGGCGTTCGGTGTAGCCCTGAAAGTTGCGATGCATCGTGCCGCCCGCGGCCGCTCGCGCGAGCGCATCGTCCGGCTTGGCGAAGTGATCGAGGCCAAGCTCGACGTAGCCGTTGTCGAGCAGCGGCGCGCGGACGGTTTCGTACAGCGCGCGCTTGTCGGCGCCCGAGGGAATCTGCTCGTCCCTGAACTTGCGCTGCTGCGGCTTGATCCATGGCACGCGCGCGAAACTGTAGACGGCGAGGCGATCAGGCGCGAGCGCCATGACCTCGCTCGCGGTCTGGCGCATCGATTCGGGCGTCTGCGCGGGCAGGCCGTAAATCAGATCGAAGTTGATCGATTCATAGACGGTCGCTCGCGCGCCGGCGACGAGCTCGCCCACGAGCGCCGGCGACTGGACGCGATTGACGAGGGTCTGCGTCTCGCCGTTGAAATCCTGGATGCCGAGCGAGAGCCGCGAAAACCCTCGGGCCGCGAGGGTTTCGAGATGCGCGCGCGAGGTGACGCGCGGATCGGCTTCCACCGAGCCCTGGAAATCCTTCGATCGGCGCGGGAATCGCGCGAACAGACTGTCGATCAGCGCGGCGAGTTTCTCCGGAGGAAAGAACGTCGGCGTGCCGCCACCAAGATGCACCTGGCAGATCTCGCGGCTCGCGAGCGCCGGCACGCGCGCGAGGTACGCGTCCATTTCGCGCAGGAGGAGGTCGGCGTACGGCTGCTCGCGGCCGTGGTCGCGGGTAATGACCGTGTTGCACCCGCAGAACGTGCAGAGGGACTCGCAGAACGGCAGATGCATGTAGAGCGACAGCGTCGCGTCCGGCTGCTCGATCGCCGCCGCGAGCGACGCGATCCACTGATCGGTCGTCGGCGACGCGTGCCATTCCGGCACCGTGGGATAGCTCGTGTACCGGGGCACGGGCACGTCATATCTCGCGAACAACTCGGTCATCGACGTCGTCATACGAAGCTCTCTCTCACCCGATCCACGAAGGCGCGCACGCTTGATTCCGGCGTGTTGGGCAGCACGCCGTGTCCCAGCCCGCAGATCCAGCCCCGACGCGCGTTTGCGTCGAGCGCGCGCACGGGCGCGACGAAGCGCGCGATCTCGCTGTCGAGCGCGTCTCCG
>CAYQRM010000091.1:0-3178 GCA_964419785.1 uncultured Solibacteraceae bacterium
GGAAGGGCTGTCCCGCTCGCGGTACTGGCGCGACACGGCGGTGTTCGTCGTCGAGGACGACGCCCAGGATGGCCCCGATCACGTCGACTCGCACCGCTCCGTGCTGCTCGTGATTTCGGCCTATGGTCATGCCGGCGTCCGGCATCGGTTCGCGAATACGGTCGACGTGCTGACGACGATCGATCACATCCTCGGCCTCGGGGCGATGTCGAAGTTCGATCGCAATGGCCGGGTCCTGAACGAGTGCTTCGGCAACACACCCGATCTCACTCCCTATCGAGCACTCGCCTCCGACATCACGCTCCGCGAGCTGAATCCGGACCAGACGGTGGCCGCGCGGATGTCCCGCGCGCTCGATCTCAGCGCGCCGGATCGTGCCGACGCGGCACAGATGAACCGCGTGCTCTGGCTCGCGATCAAGGGGTCGGCGCGGCCGTACCCGCAACGCCATCCGGCCGGCAGTTAACGCTCCGCCGCGAGGCTGAAACGGCCCCCCCGGGAGAACACCGGGCGGCCCGATCAGCCGAGGGCGGGGCCGGGGCGGGTCATGGGGTGCACATGAGTGGTCCGATCATGTCGACGCCGCACTCCGCCCGGCAACCGTCCCGGAAGACCACGCGAATTAGAAGTTGAATGCTGGCTCAACGGCGAGACCATGTGTCGCCATCGGGCACTATGCGTTGCCATCGGCCAACACCGCCAAGGCGCGCGTTGCCGATCGCGGCAGATGAGGACGCGTGTTTGCCGATCGTTCTCGCACAGTTCTGACACCGTGCGTGCGGTTCATCGTGAGTCCGCAAGACCCAGAATCGTCGTGCGGAGAATCGGGCCGTCGGGTGACTTCTGGAGCCGCGGGCCCTTGGTCTATCACCAGTGCGGGGCTGGCCGGTCTCCGCGTCGTGGTGAGCTGTTCCTGTGTTTGGGAAACCGCATGGCGGCGGATGTCAGAACGTCGCTCGGCTGCGTCAGGCCTTCGCCGGCAGAGCGTCGTCGTATGCGAGGGATGCCGACAGCTGGCGGTGGGCTTCGATCTGCGCCAGGAGGTCCCGTGCCTTTTGCTCGGCCGTCGGAAGTGCGTCGGCACCCGCAACCCACCGGAGCGGGGGCTGCCTTGAATCGACGAGCTTGACCAGCGCCCTCGCCAGCTTCGCGGGATCATTCGACTGCCGACCGCTCATGGCCTGCCACGCCGGCTTGGTCTGCGCGGTACGTTCGGCATAGTCGTCGATCGAAAGCTCGGCCCAGATGGTGGAGGACGCTTCGAGCAGGTCGGTCCGGAAGAATCCCGGCTCGACGATGGTGGTGCGGATGCCGAAGGGCTCGATCTCGAAGCGGATGGACTCCATCCAGCCTTCCAGGCCGAACTTGGATGCGGCGTAGGCGGAGCAGAACGCCTGCCCCACGAGACCGGCCATCGAGCTGAGTGTCACCACGTGACCGGATCGCTGCTTGCGCATCACCGGGAGTACGGCACGGGTGACGTTCATCGGGCCGAACAGGTTCGTGTGCACCTGGCGTTCGACCTGCTCCTGGCTGAGCTCTTCGAAGAAGCCCGCATAGAAGTTGCCGGCGTTGTTGACAAGCACATCGATCCGCCCGAAACGCTTCATCGCCGCCTCGACCGAGTCCTTCGCGCCGACTGCGTCGGTGATGTCGAGCTTCACAACGAGAAGCTCGTCGTGTGCGCCGACCGCTTCGCGGACAGTCCCGATGTTGCGGCCAGTGGCCACGACTGAGTACCCCGCGGCGAGGGCGGCCTTGACGAACTCCACACCCATGCCGCGTCCGGCACCGGTGATGAACCACACTTTGCTGCTGGTCATGTTCGTAGGTCTCCTTGCGTGGGTGCCCGAGGGTCATGGGCTACGTTCTCTGCCCCCGCGCGGCTCGAGCGGGACGCCCTATTCTGATGCGGCGACGTCGCGGGGCGGTAGGACGATCGCGCGAAGACGTTGCACGATCCTGCAAGTACGCCCGTCGATCGTGAACGAATCGACAGCGAAGGGTCCACCCATGCAGGCGAAGTCCCCGAAGGGGGCGCGCGAGTTCGAGCGCGTGCAGGCCGGCAGCGACGAGCTGGCCGAGCGGATCAAGCGCGTGGCGAGCGACGTTGACAGCTCACCCTCGCGCGCGCTCGCCGGCTCTCTCACAGCTCTTGGCTGACCGGTCGGAAGCTGCCCGGGACGATGGGGTAACAGTCTTATGAAGAACAGCCTCTCGATTCAAGACCTGTTTCTTCGGGATGTGGTCGACGACGACCTGCCCTTGTTCTTCGACTTTCAGCTCGACCCGGATGCCAACCACATGGCTGCCTTTATTGCCAGGAATCCAACCGACCGCGAAGCCTTTACCAGACATTGGAGCAAGATCCGGGTCGAGCCGACTTCCATCATCCGGACCATCGTCTGCGATGGGCAGGTGGTTGGCAGCGTCTCGAGCTATGAAGAGTCTGGCAGACCTGAAGTCACTCATTGGATTGGAAGAGCCCATTGGGGCAAGGGCATCGCCACGCGGGCGCTCATAGCCTTCCTGGCGCAGGCCAATGCGACGCGCCCCATTTACGCCCGCGTGGCGAAAGACAATCTGGGCTCACGCCGGGTCTTGGAAAAGTGTGGGTTCCAGGTGATTGGCGAGACGAAGGGGTTTGCCAACGCGCGCGGCGAGCAGATCGAGGAATTGCTCTTGGAACTGCTCGCGAACGAGAAAGATGAAGGACGGTGATCGTGGCGTGCCGTCCAACACGGCGTGCAGCAGCGGTCAGTGCCGTTGGTCCCCTGGCGTTCGCGGAGCCGGGATTGGCCCAGAGCCGGAAACGGCGCTGATTCTGAGGCTGAAAGGCCGCCGTCGTTCAACGTGTCACTGCCGCCCGGCCAGCAACGGTCCCCGAGCTCCACGCCCACTGGAAGTTGAATGCTGGCCCAAGTGCGAGACAATGGGTCGCGGTCAGGCAGCATTTGTTGCCATTGGACAACTTCCGCGGAGCGCCATCGACCGACAGCGACCGACAGATGCCGATGTTTGTCGATGGTTCTCGCATAGTTCTGACACAGCCGAACCCCTCCTGATCGCACGCCGATCCCGAGCTTTACCTCACCATTGCTCGCGTGCCCTGACCGTGTACTCTCCCATGCATCCGAGCGCCTCGAGGAGCAGAAACCGGAGCCGATGTGCCCGGTTC
>CAYQRM010000092.1:0-3299 GCA_964419785.1 uncultured Solibacteraceae bacterium
CCACGCGCAGTACGCGCAAACGGTGTCGGTCTCGCATCCGCTCGGTTCGATCGCGGTCGTCGGCGAGCTGTGGCATTACACCCAGCCGCTCGTCCCCGGCGACGCGGTCGGCACGTTGTGGGCAATCTCGTACGCGCCGACCAAGATTCTCGTCGTCGACATCGGTTTCGACAAAGGCCTGACGAGCACGTCCACGCGTTTCGAGATTTTCGCGGGGTTCACCTACTTGTTGCCACACAAGCTCTGGCGCTGAAAGCCGAGAGGTCGGGCTCGGCACTTCCCGACTTTCTGATTCAAGTAGTATTTGCACCGGAGGCTCTATGCGTACCACCCTCAAATCCGCCGCGCGCATCATCGCGGCCTTGGCCCTGTGCGTGGGCGCGGCGACGTCCGTGCCGCACGCGAGCACGCAATCACCAACACCACCTTCGTCACCCGAAGCCACGGCGCTCGCGAGCTTGCGCTGGCGCAGCATTGGTCCGGCCAATCCCGGTGGCCGCATCACCGTCGTCGCGGGCATCCCGGGCAAGCCCGAGGTGTTCTACGTCGCCGGCGCGGCGGGCGGCATCATCAAAACCACCAACGGCGGCGTGACGTTCACGCCGATCTTCGACCACGAGCCGGTCGCGTCGATCGGTGACATCGAGATCGCCCCGTCGAACGAGAACGTCGTCTGGGTCGGGACAGGCGAAGGCGATCCGCGCAACAGCACCTCATTCGGCAACGGCGTGTATCGATCGACGAACGGCGGTGAGACGTGGACGCACGTCGGTCTCGACGACAGCGAGCGCATCAAGCGCATCGTCGTGCACCCGACCAATCCCGACACCGCGTACGTCTGCGCACTCGGCCACGCGTGGGGCCCGAACGAGGAACGCGGCGTCTTCCGCACGACTGACGGCGGCCAGTCGTGGAAGAAAGTGCTCTACAAGAATCCGGACACCGGGTGTTCGGACATGGCGATGGATCCGTCCGATCCGCGCACGCTTTACGCGGGGACGTACACGTTCCGCCGCAAGCCGTGGCGCTTCGACAGCGGCGGCGGCGAGACGGCGCTCTACAAGTCCACCGACGGCGGCGAGACCTGGCAGAAGCTGACGAACGGACTGCCGAAGGGCGACATGGATCGTCCGGGCGTGGCCGTCTCGCAGAGCAATCCGAGCGTCGTGTACCTGATCAGCGAGACAAAGTCGGAGGGCACGCTCTTCCGCTCGGCCGACAAGGGGGCGTCGTGGACGAAGGTAAGCGATAGCACGGTCATCACGTTCCGGCCGTTCTATTACGACGATTTGCGCGTCGATCCCGCGAATCCGGATCGCGTATTCGCGCTCGCCGGACAGCTGCAAGTCTCCGAGGACGGCGGCAAGAATTTCCGCAACGCCGGCATCGGCCTGCACGGCGATCACCAGGCGATGTGGATCGATCCGAAGAATCCGAAGCGGATCATCGAGGGCTGCGACGGCGGGTTCCAGATCTCGTACGACGGCGGCGCCACGTGGGAAGTCCTGAACACGTTCCCGTTCACGCAGTTCTACCGCGTTGAGTTCGACAATCAGGAGCCGTACACGCTGTGCGGCGGCCTGCAGGACAACGGCGTGTGGTGCGGGCCGAGCATGGTGACGTCCCGCGACGGCATCCGTAAGCGCGACTGGGTGACGGTGAGCGGCGGCGACGGCTTCTCGGGCGTGCAGAACATCGCCGAGCCGTGGATCATCTACTCGACGTCGCAGGGCGGCCCGATCTACGCGACCAATCTCAAGACCAACACGAGCCGCGCGATCGCGCCGTACCCGAAGGACATCGGCTCGACCGGCAGCGCCATCGCGCCGTACAAGTACCGCTTCAACTGGAACTCACCGATCGTGCGGTCGCCCAACGATCCGAAAGTGATCTACTACGGCGGCAACGTGCTGTTCCGCACGACGAACGACGGCCTCTCGTGGGACGTCATCTCGCCAGATCTCACGACCAACGACAAGAGCAAGCAGCAATCGTCGGGCGGCAGCATCGTCGTCGACAACACGGCGGCGGAGTTCCACTGCACGATCATGGCGATCTCGGAATCGCCCGTGCAGAAGGGGGTGATCTGGGTTGGCACTGACGACGGCAACATCCAGGTCACGCGCGACAACGGCGCCCACTGGACGAACGTCGTCGGCAACATCAAGGGTCTGCCGGCGAATTCGTGGGTGCCGGCGATCGACGCCTCGCCCTTCGACGCGGGCACCGCGTACGTCGCGGTCGATCGTCATCGCGACAACGACTTCGCTCCGCACGCGTACAAGACGACGGATTTCGGCCAGACGTGGACGCCGATCGTCGGCAACCTGCCGGCGAAGGGCTACGTGCACGTCGTCCGCGAGGATCCGAAGGTCAAGGGCCTGTTGTTCCTTGGCACGGAGCTCGGCATCTTCACGTCGCTCAACGACGGCTCGTCGTGGATCGATCTGCGCAACGGGCTGGCGGCGGCGCCGGTGCCGGAGCTGCGCGTGCATCCGCGCGACGGCGATCTCATCATCGCGACGCACGGCCGCGGGATCTACATCCTCGACGACATCGCGCCGATTCGCCAGCTCGCGCAGGCCATGAAAGCCGACGCGTTTCTCTTCGACGTCCGTCCGGCGATCCGCTGGCAGACGTGGAACCGCGACAATCCGCTCGGCAGCAAGGAGTGGACCGGTGAGAACCCGCCGCTCGGTGCGATTCTCAGCTTCTACGTGAAGTCGGCCGGTCCGGCGACGCTCGCGATCACGAAGCCGAACGGCGACGTCGTCCGCACGATCACGACGTCGGCGTCGGCGGGCGTCAATCGGGTCGTTTGGGATCTTCGCTACGACAACGCGCCGGGCGGCGCGCCGGCGGGACGCGCTGGCGGCGGCGGACGCGGTGGCGCGCGGGGCGGCGGCCCTGGTGGGCAGGCCCCGGCAGTGCAAGCGGGCGGCGGCGGAGGCGGAGGTGGCTTCGGCCGCGGCGGCGGCTCGCCGTACGCACTGCCCGGCGATTACACCGTGACCCTCAAGGCCGCGGGCCAGACGCTCACGCGACCGGTGAAGGTCGCGATGGATCCGCGCATCGAGGTCTCGACAACCGACCTGCAGGATCAGCTCGCCGCCGGTCTCGCGCTCCGCGACATGACGACCGCGATCAACGGGATGATCCAGCAGGCCGACGATCTGATCGGCGAGCTGCAGTCGACGGTCGCCCGCGGCGACGCGAGCTCAGCCAAGGCGAAAGCCCTTCTCGACCAGGCAAAGGATTTCCGCTTCCGCATGGGCCGGCTGCCCGGCGAGCAGGGTTAT
>CAYQRM010000093.1:0-2098 GCA_964419785.1 uncultured Solibacteraceae bacterium
GGCGACGGTGTGACAGATCAGGCAGCGCGTGGTGCGTTCGTGACGGCGGCCGACGTGGCGCGACGTGCTGGCGTTTCGCGCTCGGCTGTATCGCGTGCATTTACGCCGGGAGCAAGCGTGTCGCACGAAATGCGGCAACGCATCTTCCGAGCGGCGGATCATCTCGGATATCGCGTCAACCGGCTCGCGCAAAGCCTCAATCAGGCGCGCTCGAACGTCATCGGACTGGTCGCCAGCGACCTGCACCAGCCTTTTCACGCCGAGCTGCTCGCAGCGCTTTCGGCGGCGTTCCTCGCCGACGGCTACCAATGCATGTTGCTCAACGCCGCGAATGCCGAGCACGACATGAGTGCATTGATCGCCCGCGTGCTCGAGTATCGCGTCGCCGCGATCGTCGTGATGACGGGCACTCCGCCATCACGCATCGTCGAGGAGTGTCTCAAGAACGGCGTGCCGGTCATCCTGGTCAACAAGCTGCTGCCCGATCTGGCCGTCGATACGGTGATCGCGGACCACGCCCTGGGCGGACGCCTCGCTGCCGAGTGTCTGCTCGAAGCAGGATGCCGGCGGCTCGCGGTGGTATCGAGCGGCGCGCGCACCACAAGTCTGGTGAGGCGCATCGATGCCTTTTGCGCGGGCGCCCTGGGCGGGGGCGCCAAGGCGCACGTCTGGCAGCAGCGGGCGACGACCGACTATCGCACCGGTCGCGAAGCGGCGTTGGCGCTGCTCGCGAAGGACGACATCGACGGAGTCTTCTGCGTAACCGATCTGCTCGCTCTGGGATTTCTCGACGCGGCTCGTTTCGAATGCGGGCGCCGCGTTCCCGAGGACATTTCGGTGATCGGGTTCGACGACATTCCCCAGGCCGCGTGGAGCGCGTATCGATTGACGACGTTCCGCCAGCCGTCCGCGGACTTGGCCGCGGCCGTCATGAGCGCGATCGAGCGGCGCGCCACGGAGCCGAATCTGCGTCATGACCTGAGCATCGTACCGGTGAAGCTCGTTGTGCGGTCTAGCGTCCGAGGTCTGTCCGCGGCACGGGACGATTTGTCGTGACGCCGCAGGTCATTGCCCATCGCGGTAGCAGTGCGGCGCACGCGGATAACAGCTGGGCAGCGTTCGAGGCCGCGATGGCCGAGGGCGCCGACGCCATCGAATGCGATGTGCAGGCGACCCGCGACGGCGCTCTGGTCGTGCGTCACGACCTCACCGTCGGGGACCGGCTTGTATGCGAGCTCAGCAGTGCCGAGCTCGATCGGGCCGAGTCGGGTCTGATTCGGCTGGCCGACCTTCTCGATTGGGCCGAACGAGCGAGGATCGGAGTACTGGTCGAGATCAAGGAGCCCGATGCCGCTGCAGCGGTGGGCATGATGGTCGCCGCGAGCGCGGCCCGCAACCGCGTTGTCGTCGGCGGCTTTCATGGCCCGGCGCTCGCGGCCGTCAAAGCCGCGCAGCCCGGCGTCAGGACCTCATTCATGATCGGCAGCGTGCTCGCCGCCCGGGAGTTGCTGCGCCTGGCCGAGGCCTACCGCGTTGATGGCGTGCATCTGTGCTGGGAATCGCGCGCACCGCGGCCGCATCGCCTGGTGGATGCTGCGCTCATCGACCGGCTGCGGCGCGCCGGCCTCGCCACGACGCTCTGGCATGAGGAGCGGGAGGACGAATTGCGCGCGCTGGTGGCGCTGGAACCCGACGCGATCTGCACCAATACGCCCGCAGCATTGCGTCGCATCGTCGACGAGCATCGTTTGCGTCGCATCGCGGTCCGCGGAGGAAGCGAATATCCGGACAGTGCAATCGCGACGTCACCGGAAGGATCGGTGATCGAGGGCGAAACCTAACGTCGGACACGGATCAACGAGGAGGAAGCCATGAACTGGAAGCTTGCGTTTGGAGCGACGCTTGCCGTCGCGCTGGTTGCGGTCGCCGTCGAGCGTGCCTTTGCCGAGGACGTCGTGATCAAGGTCTGGTCGCGCGCCGATCGTTCCGGGCCGCTGCGCGCGGGTAACATCGTCGCCGCCGGCGACACGCTGAACAAGATGCTCGCCGCCGCCGGCGCCGACAAGCGGGTCAAGATCGAGCTGAACGAGACCAACGC
>CAYQRM010000094.1:0-16861 GCA_964419785.1 uncultured Solibacteraceae bacterium
TTGACGAACCGCATTGCTGTACCCGCCACCGGAACGATCAGGCTGAAGTGGATGTCGCTGTACTTACGGTTCAGGGGATTCGGCGCCACGGCCGTACAGCACGCGGCTGATGCCGTCCGACATCGGCTGGATCCACGGTTGCGACGGGTCATCCCCAAAAATCACGAGCACTGTGGGCCGCTGATGCAACGCCGGCGCGGCGACGCGGGCTGGCGCGGCGTAGAGTGGCGCGGCCTCGGCCGACCATGACCAGAGAATCAGCAGACTGGCGGCTATCCGGAGACAGCGCATCTGCCTTCGTCTCGAGACTGGCGTCCATCAACCTGCTGCCAACTATCAAGCGTCTGTGTATCGATCCAAGCTGACGCGCGCGGCCCTCCGTTCCTCATCGCGTTCCATCGGGCAGCGACAGCCGAGGACGCCGCGGTCCACCGAGCGGCCCGTGCGATTGGTACGTTCCGACGTCGTATAATGCAAACTTTCCGGCGGCTTCAATATCTGATTGCCCGGCTGGCGATCAACTCATGGCAGACGCTGTCGCCTCAGCGAACCTCTCGCGGTACGACGCGCTGCTTCGCATCTCGGGGACGCTGTCCGGCCACAAGAGCCTGGCCGAGCTGTTCGAGGTGCTGACCGATCAACTGCACGCGATCGTCCCCTTCGATTACCTGGCCCTCCTCCTACACGACGAACCGACCAGCGAAATGCGGCTCGTCGTACTGGAGCCGCCTGACCTCATGCCTCCGTTCACCTCGGTTCCGATTGCCGAGCAGGGGCCGGCCGCAACGGTCTGGGAAACGCAGCAGGGAACGGTCATGGCGATTCCGGAGGACGGTCCGTTGCCCCCGGGCCCCTCGTTCCTCCGCAGCCAGGGGCGAAAGGTGGCGTGCTGGCTGCCACTGACGACCGCGCACCGGCGCGTGGGCGTCCTGGCGTTCGGCACCCGGTCCCCGGCGCCCTACACCGACGACATCGCCGCGTTCATGGCCCAGATCGCGGCCGTTGTGGCGATCGCCGTGGACAACGGCATCAACTGGGAACAGGCGCAACAGTACGAGCGCAACCTTCTCGATGAGCGGGACCGCCTGAGTTTCCTGCTCGACGTCAACAACCTGCTCGTGTCACATCTCGACCACCGGTCGCTGCTCGAAGCGATCTGTGAAGCCGTCAAGCGCGTCATCGATGCCGACTATGTCGGCGTCGGGCTGTGCCTGCCGGAATCTGGCGAGGTGCGGCTGAATTTTGTCTACAACAAAACGGGCGGCTTCAGCCGGCCCGACATCACGTTTTCACTGGACCAATCGATCGCGGGGCTGACCATCGAGCGAGGCGCGGCCGGGGTGTTCCTCCGGCCGGAGGTCGAACGCCGCGGGTGGGACGGTGCGCCGTTGATGAAAGAGTACGGGATCGAATCGGTGTGTTGCGTGCCGCTCATCACTCGACGCGGCCCGCTTGGAGCCCTGTACGTCGGAAGCGCTCGACCTGATGCCTTCTCGGAGAGGGACGTCACGCTGCTCGGGCACACGTCGGCGCCGATCGCCATTGCTCTTGAGAATGCCCGCATGTACGAGGAAGTCACCGAGCGCAATGCGCACTTGATCGACGAAAAGCAGTACCTCGAACGCGAGCTCAACAACGAGTTCGCCGAGATCATCGGCACGAGCGTGGCCCTGCGGAGAGTGCTGAAGTCCGTGAAGACCGTCGCGCCTGCCGACAGCACGGTGCTGCTCCTCGGAGAGACGGGCACCGGCAAGGAACTGATCGCACACGCGATCCACAACCTGAGCCCGCGGCGCGATCGGACGTTCGTCCGGATGAGCGTGGCGGCGATGCCACCTGGCCTGCTCGAGAGCGAGCTGTTCGGACACGAGAAGGGCGCGTTCACCGGTGCGACGGCGAGGCGGACCGGTCGTCTCGAGCTCGCGCACCAGGGCACGCTGTTCCTGGACGAGGTCGGCGATATCCCGGCGGAAATACAGCCCAAGCTGCTGCGCGTTCTGCAGGAGCGTGAATTCGAACGCCTCGGCAGCACGCGAACCCAACGGGTGGACGTGCGGATCATCGCGGCAACGAACCGCGATCTCGTGCAGATGGTCGAAGACGGATCGTTCAGATCCGATCTCTACTATCGCCTCAACGTTTTTCCGATGACGATCCCGCCACTGCGAGAGCGCGTCGATGACATTCCCGCGCTGGCCCTGCATTTCGCGCGGCAGTGTTCGCGGAAGATGGGGCGCCAGGTTCCATCGATCCCGGAGAAGGTGATGGACGAACTGAAACGATGGAGCTGGCCGGGCAATATCCGGGAGCTACAGAATTTCATCGAGCGGGCCGTGATCCTGTCGGGCCCGAGCCTCGTGCTCCCGCCACAGGACGTTCAGCCGAAGGCCCGCCGTGCCGTCGCGAACGCGAAACCCGCCGCGACGTTCCACCAGGCCGAACGAGACGCGATTCTCCGCGCGTTGAGGGAATCGCACGGTGTCATCGGCGGTCCAACCGGCGCGGCCGCGCGGTTGGGGCTCAACCGCACCACCCTGCACTCGAAGATGCAGCGGCTGGGCATTCAGCGGCCCTCCTACTGAGGACGCAAGCCGGGCAGTCCTCGTGCCTTAGTCGAAGATGTGCCGGGCCATGTACAGGCCAGTGAGGACGGCGAGGGCGGTGAGCAGCGCGAAAGTCATGGTGTCCATGGGTGCCTGACAGAGCAAGCTCCGTGCCGCTTTTGAAGAGCTGCAAGTTGATTGCGAAATAATAAGTAGACTGGCTCGATCAGCCCGGCAAGTGATGAACTGTCGGCAAGACACGATCGGTAGGCGAGGCTCTCCGGCAGACGAAGGCCATGAAAAGTCTGCTCTGCACCACACGAATAATCTGGCCTCAACCAGAACTCGGCAACGAGGGCTACCAGCGATCAACGCCGAATGATGCGCGTGCCCGATCTCCACGTCGCGACACCCGTTCCAAAACCTCATATTCCCTAACGATTCCACGCCCGTCCCGGTAAGGGCTCTGCGAGCCCGGTCGGTCGACGAGCGTCTGTGTTTCCCGGCACTGGTGTTGCACATGGGAGGTGCGGCACTCGACAGAGTCCCCCGGGAGGCAGGCCGCCGCCTGGGACGCTGAGCGGTACGTGTCGGTGGCCTCGAGTAGGCAGGTGTCATTCATGACGAGCAAACTTGGCGTGGATCGTGGTCAGCAGACCGGCGAGTCCGGTTCGATTCTCATCCTGACGGCACTGTCGATGGTCGTGTTGCTGGGGATCGCCGCGCTGTCGCTGGACGTCTCGTTCATGTACGACAAGCGGAACCGCTTGCACGCCGCCGCGGATGCGGGGGCCAAGAGCGCAGCCTTCGAGCTCCAGCGTAACTCTTCGATTTCGCTGACCGATCTGCGAACATTCGCGAATCAGCAGGTGTCCGCGCACGGATTCAATCCGGCCGGGACGACCAATGTGGTCGTCAACCATCCTCCAGCCAGCGGTGCATTCAGCGGCAACGCGGGCTACGTCGAGGTCATCGTCTCCGAGCCAACGCCGACGTTCTTCGGCAAGATTCTGGGTTGGGCCAGCATGACGCCTGGCGCGCGAGCCGTCGCCGGCACTAGCAACAATCTGGCCTGCATCATTACCCTGAAGGCGTCTGGGACCAGTCCGTATTCGCTCGAAATAGGCAACACGACAATGACCCTCAACGGCTGCGGCGTTGCCGATGGGGGGGATCTGAACGGGGCGAACCCCAACTCGAGGATTAACGGCACGCCGATGCCGAGTGTCGGAATCGTGGGGAGTTGCTACAACAATTGCGGGAACATGGGCTCGCTCACCACGGGTGCGCCGACGCCAACGGACCCGCTGGCAGGATTGCCCGCGTACCCAAACCCCGGGGGATGCATTGCCGGTGTCGCGCCGACCCTCTCGCCGGGTTGCTACACAACAATCGCCACCAGCGTGACCAAGTTGAATCCCGGAGTTTACTACGTCACCGGCAAGCTTGACGTCGCCACCAACCTGACTGGCACAGACGTGATGATCTATCTGACCGGCGGCGGGTACATCTCGATTGGGAACAACAACGCGCTTCATCTGAGCGCGCCGAGATCAGGACCTTACACAGGGATTGCGATCTTTCAGGATCCGAGCGACAGCCATGCCTTCGATGTGCACAACAACTCAGATCTGGATGTGAACGGCGCGATCTACATGCCTGGTGTGGACGTGGATATCAATAACAGCCTGAGCTTCATCAACACGAATTGCACGCTCTTCATTGCGCATTCACTGAACATCCGAAACGGCAATGGCAGCATGAGCAACGCCGGGTGTGCGTCGACATTTGGTGGTGCGGCTTTTCTGTCGGTGTCAATCGCCGAATGAGAATGAGAATGAGAATGAATGGTTTCTTCAATCGACGGAAATGGACCTCTGATGCCGGAAGCGCGTTGGTCGAGCTCGCCGTTACGCTTCCTTTGCTCGTCCTGGTGATGGCCGGCGCAATTGACTTTGCGCGCGTCTTCTACACGGGGATGGAGTTGACCAACGCGGCGCGCGCAGGAGCGCAGTACGGCGCCTACAATCCCGCCCGGAGCGGGAACATCGCAGGAATGCAGACGACAGCGACCGGCTCCGTCAACATCACCGGTGTGACGGCGACGGCATCGCGCACCTGTCAGTGCGCGACTGGTGCGGGGGCGTTTTCTGCAGCGACCTGCACCACCACCTGCCCGAGCGGGCAGCATCTGGTGGTCACCGTGACGGTGACCACGTCCAAGACCTTCACAACGGTGGTGGGGTCGCTTCCGGGCATCCCCAATACCGTCAGTCTGGTTCGCTCCGCCACTCTCCGCGTTCCCAACTAGGCACCAATTAGACCAATGACAGGTATGAACGCTCCGAATTCGCATCCTCCCAAGGCCGGCTGGCGCCGGCGCATTTGCGACGACCGGGGACAAAGCCTCGTCGAGTTCGCACTCGCGTCGACTGTTTTTTTCATGACTATCTTCGGGACGATCATCTTCGGGATCGGTGTGTGGCAATACAACATGGTCTCGGATCTTGCCCAAGAAGGGGCGCGATGGGCGTCGGTTCACGGCAGTACCAGCGGGTCGCCGGCGTTGCAAGCCGACGTGCAGACCTACGTCCAGAGCCGCGCGCCTTTCACCGTGACGGTCACCGCGACTCCGACAACAGTGGGCGCATCCGGATCGACCATCACGGTGCATGTCCAGCATTCGTTCGACAAGATGATCTCGTTGCTGCCAGGTGGGCCCGTGAATTTGGCGAGCGATGCGCGGATGGTCGTCTCCCGGTGAAGAGCAGCAGTCCTGGTCGCGCTTCGACCAGCGCTGCGAGCGACCCGGTATCGAGAATGGACCGCCCGCCTCACCGTCCGTAGTAACGGCCGACACGGGTGGTTCGCTCGCGCCGTGCGTTGAAGACGGCGGCTCGGCGGATTTGCAATCTCTAAAGATGTTTCAGGACGCAAGTTGGGGTGCGCGATTGACGAATCGCACACCCCAACAGCAGCGTTACGGTGAGTGCAACCCCGATGCCTCAGACACCGGGGCCAGGCGACGACTAGTCCTCGTTCTTCAGCCGATTGCGTCGGCGGGCCATGTAGAGGACACCGAGAAGGGCAGTGGTGGCGAGCAGGACGAGATTCATGGTGGTCATCGGTTTTCTCCAGAGTGAATGCAGACGTTAGTGTTGTCGGATTTCAATTGCGCGACCGCGACTCCTACTGATGCCCCCCGGTAATCGGGGTGCGCTCTTCTTCCTGGCTCAGCCGACTGCGGCGGCGGGCCATGTAGGCGACGAAGAGAACGGCGAGGGCGACGAACATCACAAGCGTGCTAGTGCTCATTGGTTTCTCCTGACGAATGCGGAAAACGCGTTAATGTCTTGAAGACGCGAACGAACGTGACGGAGCGCGATTCACCGGCGCATCCTCAGACACGTCGGGCACCGGCGGCAGTTCCGAGCGAGCCTGAGAAGACGCCGTCTCGCGGAATTCTCGGACTCCGAGTCCGCAATCGTGAGCCGCCAGGAAGTTCATGAAGCGGCGATAGTCGCGGCTCGACATGCCGAACAGCGCCAGCAGCGACTTGTAGCGACCCTTCGACTCCCGCAGCCCGCGCCGGACGAGCTCGCGAAGATCGTGGCGCGTAATGTCGCGAGCCAGAAACATCGGATAGACGTGCTCCCAGAATGACGCGCCTTGCTTGACGAGTTCGTCGTACAACTCGTCAGCGACCTGACTGTGCCGATCGGCGATCGGCGCGAGCAGCCCGGGCTCGGAGCGCATCGAGACGGGAAGATGCTCGACCCCGACCACGCCGCCCGACGACAACCACACGAGCTGTTCGACGACGTTCCGGAGCTCGCGGACATTGCCAGGCCAGCGGTACTTCAGCAACGCCCGAAGTGCATCGTCCGTGAAGCTGAGATCTCGCTCGGCGACCGCGAGAAAATGCCGCATCAGTGCCTGAACGTCCTGGACCCGCTCCCGGAGCGGCGGCACGTGGAGGTGGATGACGCGCAACCGGTACAAGAGGTCCTCGCGGAACTGGCCGGCCGCGACCAGGTCGTTCAGGTTGCGATTGGTGGCGGCGATCACGCGAACGTCGACACGCGCCTGCGACTGGTCGTCCCCGACGGCCTGGATCTCGCCGTTCTCGAGAAACCGCAGCAACAGGGCCTGCATGCGCAGGCTCATCTCGCCGACTTCGTCGAGAAACAGCGTGCCGCGATGCGCGAGCTGAAGCTTGCCGCGCTTGTCGCGATAGGCGCCGGTGAAGCTGCCTTTGACGTGTCCGAAGAGTTCCGACTCGAGGAGCGTTTCGGTGACGCCGGCGACGTTCACCGCCACGAACGGCGCGAGCCTGCGGGTCGATCGGCCGTGGATATATCGGGCGACCACGTCCTTGCCGACGCCGCTTTCGCCGGTGATCAGGACCTTGGCCTGGCTCTCCGCTGCGCGCGCGGCCATGGCGAGCAATTCGGTCATGGCTGAGCTGGCGACGACGAAGTCTGGCTGCTCCAGGGCAGTACCGGCACGCGAGTGCGAAGCTGACGAGGCGGCTTGCATGGTTTGCGACCCTCCGCGAACCCGGCAGACGCAACACGCGGCGCCTGGCTCACGGTGCTTGATATCGCAAATCAGGTACCGCCAATGAATGGCGCTAAGTTATTGCAAAATAAGGCTCAGACTGACTCAGACGACGAGACACTTGACGAAGTGTCGTCATATGACGAGTCAGAGTATGGCCCTTCTAGCGAGGGCGTGACTTCGTTTGCGGTGGATCGAGCAGCCCGGGTTCGCTGCGCACGCAGACAGGAAGCTGCTCGACGCCGACGACGCTCCCCGTCGACAACCAGACCAGGTGTTCGACGACGTTCTCGAGCTCGCGGACGTTGCCCGGCCAGCTGTATCGCAGTAACGCGCGAAGCGCATCATCCGTGAAGTTCAGCTGCCGCCCGGAGCGCGCAAGGAAGTGCCGCATCAGCCCGTGAACGTCCTCGGTCCTCGCTCGAAGGGCAGGCACATGAAGGTGGATGACGCGCAGCCGGTACAAGAGGTCCTCGCGGAACTGACCGGCGGCAACGAGGTCGTTCAGGTTGCGATTGGTGGCGGCGACCACGCGAACGTCGAGACGCGCCGCTGATTGCTCCGAGCCGACGGCTTCGACTTCGCCGCTCTCGAGGAACCGCAACAGCCACGCCTGCATGGGCCGGATCATGTCGCCTACTTGATCGAGAAACAGCGTGCCGCGATGCGCCAGCCGAAGTTTGCCGCGCTTCTCTGAGAAGGCGTCGGTGATGCTTCCGTGGACGTGTCCGAAGAGCTCTGATTCGAGGCGGACTTCGGTGAGGCCGGCGCAGTTCACTCCGACGAACGGAGCCAACCTGCGCCTGGACTGGCGATGGATATATCGCGCCATGAGATCCTTGCCTACACCGCTCTCGCCGGTGATCAAGATCGGCGCAGGACTCTCCGCCGCGGCCTTCGCCATGGCGAGCAATTCCGTCATGGCGCGGCTCGCCACGACGAAGCGTGTGGGCTCGAGAGGAGCACCGACCTGCGATGGGGACCTTGACGAAACAATTTCCATCACCGGGATCCTTGCCCTATTGTGGAGGACCGATGTGCGGTCGCCCGGTTGCGTTGGCAGTGGCGCTCGGACGCTCCTGCCGATTGGCCAGGAACATCTGTTCGCGTATCTGGGTCGCCCGCTCGCGTGCCAGGCGGAACGTCGGCCGCGCCTTGCTGGCTTCGTCGAACGCGTCCAGTGCGCTGCGGGAGTCGCCGGCGGCGAGATAGACGATGCCGCTGTTGTAGAGCGCGCTTGCGCGATCGCCGGCTTCCACGAACTCGGCACGCGCGAGATCGATACGCCCTGTCGCCGCGAACGCGAGCGCCAGGTTGTTGCGCGCAGCAGTCATCGTTGGATCGATCTCGAGCGCCTTCCGGCATGTCTCGATGGCGGTGTCCAGCCGCCCTTCGACAAACGCGAGATAGCAAAGATTGTTCACCGCGTAGGCGGCCTGTGGCTCGAGCCTGCTCGCCAGTTCGTACGCCATGCGTGCGTCGTCGTTGCGGCCGAGCGCCTGCATGACCGTGCCGTAGGTGTTTCGAGCGGACGCCGACTGTGGCGCGTAGTAGGTGGCCCGATGGGCATCGCCGAGCGCGAGCGCCGGCAGGCCCCAGTCGCGCCAGACTCTGGCCAGACCTTCGTAGGCCACGGCGTCACGCGGGTTGAGCGCGATCGCGCGGTTAAAATTCCGATAGGCGGCGTCGAGGACGCCGCGCTGGCGATAGCTCTCCGCCAGGTCCTCGTACCGTTCGGCGGTCGGCTGGCTCGTGGTCAGAAGCAGCGCTTTGGCAATCGCGGGATCCCGCGCCTCCAATGTCTCGACCGCCTCGTTCTTGTTGAGCGGACGAGCATTGACGCTGAGATGCCGGATCTTCTGCATGTACTCGGACAGCGATTCCGGCGCGCCAGTCGGCGCCGCATTCACCGTCGGGGATGGCAGCTGTGGGGTGTGCGATTGACGAGTCGCGCACCCCGACAGCAGCGTCACCGCGAGTGCGACCGATGCGCCCAGGTGTGTTGGCCGCACGGCTATTAGTCCTCGTTCTTCAGCCGAGCGCGGCGGCGGGCCATGTAGAGAACACCGAGAATGGCAGTGGTGGCAAGCAATACGAGATTTGTAGTGTCCATCAGTTTTTCCAGTTGAATGCAGACGTTAGCGTGGGAAGACGCGAATAAACGCAATTACCGCGGGTCCGAGGATGACGATGTACAGTGCCGGAAACAGGAAGAGCACGAGCGGAAACACGAGCTTCACGCCGAGTTTTCCCGCGCGCTCCTCGGCATTCTGCCGGCGCTTGGTTCTCGACGTGTCAGCGTGCGTGCGCAACGCCTGCGCCAGGCTGGTGCCGAACTTGTCGGTTTGGACCAGCAGCGTGACCAGCGACTGCACGTCGTCCACTTTTGTTCGCGCGGCAAAGTTCCTGAACGCTTCGACGCGTCGCTTGCCGGCGCGGATCTCCGTCGTAATCAACCGCAGCTCATAGGCGAGCGCCGGGTAGGCGATGCCGAGCTCGTCCGATGCCTTGACGATCGCCTGGTCCAGCCCGCTGCCTGCCTCGACGCAGACAACGAAGAGATCGAGTGCGTCCGGGAGCCCTTCACGAATCTCACGCTTGCGCAGATCAATCTTCCGCGCGAGCAGCACCCCCGGCAGAAGGTAACCCACCGCAGCCGCGAACAAGGCGAAGATCCATCCGCGGCCACCGGCTACGACCACGACGACCAGTCCAAGCAGGATGGGCGTGACGAGATTGGCCAACGCGTACAGGACCACGGCCGTTGGACTTGTGTATCCGGCCATTGCCAGCCGGCGGCGCAGGCGACCCATTTCCTTCGGGGACTTGGGAATGCCAGGCAGGTTCTTGAATCGCGGGTCGACGCCATCGACGAGGGTGAAGGTGTCGTCGACGATCGCGTCAGGTCCTCCTGTTGTGGTCAGCTGACGCAACCTGCGCCGATCCGGCGAGAGCGCGGCGAGAATGCTCGACATCCCATAGCCCGCGATGAGCGCGACCGCCAGAAAGCCGGCAACCAGAGTAACGAGTAGATCCAACGCCATCTCCTGGACTCCTAGTAGCGAATGTTGACCAGCTTGCGGATGATCAACGAGCCGATGACCTGCATCGCGGCGCCGGCGGCGATCATCTTGATCCCGAGCGGATCGTTGATCAGCGTCTTCATCTGCTCCGGTGACACCACGCTGAAAATCAACGCCAGCGCCACCGGCAGGGCTGAGAGGATCCACCCGGTAATGCGACCGTGCGCGGTGACGGCGCGGACTTGTCGCTTCACTTTGAAGCGTTCGCGAATGACCGCCGCGAGATTCTCGAGAATCTCGGAGAGATTCCCGCCCGTCTCGCGCTGGGTCAGAACGGCGGTCGTGAAGAACCGGGCGTCAAGGATCGGGACCCGCTCGGCCATGCCTTTCAACGCCTCGCCCAGCGGCATCCCAAAGTTCTGCCGGTCGTAGAGGAGCTTGAATTCCGCACCTACTGGCGCCGGGATTTCCTCGGCGACCGTCTGAATCCCCGTCGGCAATGCGTGTCCCGCTCGCAGCGTTCGCGCCATCAGCTCGATCGCCTCCGGGAACTGCTCTTCGAACTTCCCGAAGCGCCGGGCGCGCTTCCAGCGGACGAACATGAAGGGGATGCTCGCGAACAGCGGTGCTGTGCCGAGCGCCACCAGTGTGAACTGCGTCAGATGATCGACGATCAGAAACCCGACGCATCCGAGCAGCGCCGAGGCCAGAACCAGTGTGCCGACCGTGATTTTCAGGGCTGACTGGTTGATCATCCGCTCGATCGGGCCGGACAGACCCTTCGCGCGGGACAACATCGTCTGAATCGCGCGGACGTCGCTCAGTCTGTCCGGGGGGCGTTCGAGGTCACCCGGCTTGAGCAGTTGGCCGGTGACCTTCGGAGTGGCCAGCCGGCCGAGCAGCTTCGACTTCTCGCTGCGCTCGGGCCGTACCACGAACGCGTAGTACGCGCCGAGGACGATGCCGAGTATCAGAACGAACGTCAAAACGACGATCAGCACATGGCCTCGCTTATCCCACGACCTGGACGTGCTCGAACATGTCCATCGGCAGGTGAATCCCTGATGTGGCAAGCCGTTCCGTGCACTTCGGCCTGATCCCGGTCGCCCGGAACCGCCCGCGCACCCGGCCCTCCTGGGTGATGCCCGTGCGTTCGAACACGAAGATGTCCTGCATCGTGATGACGCCGCCTTCCATGCCGGTGAGCTCCGAGATGGCGGTGACTTTCCTCGTGCCGTCCGACATGCGCGACACCTGCACGATGAGGTTCACCGCCGACGCGATCTGCTGTCGGATCGCCTTCTCCGGAATATTGAGGTTGGCCATCGCGACCATGGTGTCCAGACGATAGAGCGCGTCGCGCGTCGAGTTGGCGTGGATCGTCGTCAAGCTGCCGTCGTGGCCGGTGTTCATGGCCTGGAGCATGTCCAGCGCCTCTTCGCCGCGGACTTCGCCGACAACGATGCGGTCCGGACGCATACGGAGGGCGTTGACCACCAGCTCGCGCTGGCGTACCGCGCCTTTGCCTTCGATGTTCGCCGGCCGCGTCTCCAGCCGCACGACGTGGCGCTGGCGAAGCTTGAGCTCGGCGGCGTCCTCGATCGTCACCACGCGCTCGTGCTCGCCGATGAAGCCGGACAGGATATTGAGCAATGTCGTCTTGCCCGCGCCGGTGCCTCCGGAGACGACCGCGTTCAGCCGGCAGGATACGGCCGCCTCGAGGAAGTCTTTCATCGGGGTCGTCCATGACTCGCGGCCGACCAGGTCGTCGGCACCGAGCTTCTCGGTGCGGAAGCGGCGAATCGACATCGCCGAGCCGTCGAGCGCCAGCGGCGGGATGATCGCGTTCACGCGCGATCCGTCGGCGAGTCGCGCGTCGACCATCGGGCTCGACTCGTCGATGCGCCGGCCGACCGCGCTGACGATACGCTCGATGATCTGTTGCAGATGCCGTTCGTCCTTGAACGTGATTTCCGTGGGTTCGAGCCGGCCGTTCCGTTCGATGTAGACCTGATCGAATCGATTGACCAGGATGTCCGAGATCGTCGGGTCTGCGAGCAGGATCTCGAGCGGTCCGAGACCGAACAACTCGTGCAGCACGTCGGCGACGATGCTCTCGCGCTCGTGAAGGCTCAGCGGTGTCCGGTCGCGGTCGAGCATGCCGCCGATCAGCGAGCGAATCTCCGGCTCGGCGTCCTCGCGCTTGACCCGGGTCAGGCGATCAAGGTTGAGCCGGTTGAGCAGATCCTGATGGATGCGGCTCTTGAGTTCCTGATAGGCGACGCTCCTGGTATCGGCGACGGCCGCTCGCGATTCGATGACGGTGGACGACGTGTTCATTAGTTAGTCCTCTTCGCTGCGATGTGTTCCGATGGCCGGAGGCCTGAGAGGAATCCCTTGAGCCCGCCCGAGGCTCGTTCGACCTTGTCATCCTGTACGCCGGCGAGATCGCGAGCGAGCGCGGTCAGTGAGGCGGAAAGCTGGTTGTGATTGTCGAGCGCCACGGGACGGCCCTTGTGCATCGCCGTCAGCGCGCGGGGATAGTCATTGGGAAACTGGTGCGCGATGCTGCTACCGACGGCCTTCTCGACGTCGCGCTGGCCGATCTCGGCCTTGCCATCGCGCCGGTTGATGACCGTCGAGATCGCCGTGTTCGGATATCGCGACCGTAGCGCCGCCACCATGCGTCCCGCATTGCGGACGGTCGCGAGCTCCTGGTTCGCCACGATGACGATATTCGTCACGTGATCAAGGCTGTCGAGTGCGGTCGGGTCGGAATTGGGTACGTCCAGGACGGTGTAGGCGTACTGAGAGGCGGCGAGCTGCACGACCGAACCGAGCTGCCGCATGTCGACCGGGCGGCTGGCCGGACGGTCCGCTGACGCCAGCAGGTCGAGCCCGGAACTCGTCTTGACGACCAGGCTCTTGAGGAACTCGGCGTCGAGCCGATGCATGTTCTCGAGCGCGTCGAGCAGCGAGAATCGCGCATCGGCGCCGAGGAACACTGCGGCATCGCCGTAGGCCAGGTGCAAGTCTACGAGCAGCGTCGGACCCTTCGATAGTTTTGCCAGCACAGTCGCGACATTGACCGCTGTGGTGGTCGTGCCCACGCCGCCTTTCGCGCCGACGAAGGCGAAGACCGGGCCGCCAATGACCTGCTTGCGCTGACCGAGCATTCGGGTGATCGCCGCATCGAAGTCGGTCTGGCGCAGCGGCTCGGCCAAAACTTCGTTGACACCCGCGCGCATTCCCTCGAGCATCAACGCCGGCTCGAGCGAAGACGCGAGCAAAATGACGTTGGTTGCCGGGTGCTGCCGCTTCAATTCGGTCAACGCGGAAGGCAGTTGACCGCTGCGGCGGACATCGACCAGAAGAACCTCCGGCTGCGCCGCTCTCGGGTCGGTGAGCGTGCCGAGATCCGACAGCCAGTTGAGTGTCGAGATCCGTCCGGATGCGCGAACGATCTCTTCGAGTTGCCCGTCGCTTGAGCCAAGTACCGTCAGAGAAACAGCCACGTCAATCCCTCGTTTCGCCCAGCCAATGCGCACACAGTTACCGCTTCACGACAACAGGCGGGCTCTTCTTGGCGGCCGGTGCGTCGGCGATGCCGGCAGCGCCGTCGAGCTGCTGACCGATGTCGCCGCCGCCGCTCTTGATGACCGGCTTGATTTTCGTCGGGAGCGCCGGCACTTCGTCCGGGTTCAGCGGACGCACGAGATGCGGGGTGATGAGCACCATCAATTCCGTCTGCTCCTTGCGCTCCGCCTTGCTCTTGAACAAATAACCGATGATCGGCAACTTGCTCAGGATCGGAATCGCGGCCGTGTCGTCCTGGTTGACGTTGTCGAGAAGGCCCGCGATGGCGAACGATTGCCCATCGCGCAGCTCGACATCTGTTTCCGCGCGCCTCGTCGTGAGTGCCGGGATCCGGAATCCCTGGAGCGTGATGCCGTTGGTGAAGTCGAGCGAGCTGACCTCTGGCCGCACCTTCAGTCGAATCAGATCACCCGCAATCGTTGGCGTGAAGTTCAGCCGGATGCCGAATTCCTTAAAGACGACCGTCACGGCGTTATTGCTCGAGCCGCCCTGCACGATTGGAATCGGAAACTCGCCGCCGGCGAGGAAGCTGGCTTCCTGGCCGTTGTAGGCGATCAGGTTCGGTTCGGCCAGACTCTGGAACCCGCCGCGCGACTCGAGCGCCTTGATGACGGCCCCGATGCCGTCCTTGCGATCGAAGAGGAACAGATTCAAGAGATCGCTGAACACCGTCTTGCCCGGAGTGGTGTCGTCGGGGACCGGCGCGGCGAATTGCTGAGTCGTGGATCTCGCTGCAAACTGGTTGCGATTGGCGATGAGGTTGACTCCAAGCTCAGTCATGACCTTGCGATTCACTTCCGCAAACCGCACCTGCAGCATGACCTGCTGGCTCTGACTCCCGCCGGGAACCTGGAGCATGTTGATGACCTTGCTCTTCGCCGACGACGACGTGGCGATCTCGCCGGCGCGGAGCATGACGGCGGTGCTCGACACGAGGCCGGACAGGATGATGGCTTCGTCGCTGACGCTGACCGTGATCGCCTCGCCCGGAAAGAGCGTCTGCAGCTGCTGCTCGAGGGCGGTGATGGCCGGCTCGACCACGATGTCGTACTGGCGGCGCGTGTCGGCGCCCCAGAGGATCAGGCTGATCGTGCCGGGCTTCTTGCCGTCAACGAGTACCTCGCGTGGCTGTACAACCACTGCGTCAGCGATGTCAGGATTGGTGACGGCGATCCGTGTCACGTCGAAGTCTGTGGAAACGACGGTCGATCGACCGGACGTCACGACGACGCGCTGGTACTGCGGCCGCGACGCTGGCGCCGCCGGTAGCGGCTGCTGAGCAGAAACTGGCAGGCTGTACTGCAGCGTGAGTAACCCGGCCAGACACACGGCGACGGCGCGCGATCCTCTATTTGAAACAACTCTCAACATCTTCATCGAACGATCTCCTCACTTCGCTTGGTCCCTCGGATGGCTTCAATCTTGTAGACCTTCAGCACCGGAATCACCGCCGGCTCGGGTTGAGCCGACTTCACGAGAGCTGACGCACGCGGGGCGCGGGGCGTCGCCGGAGCGGCCACCTCTGGCTGTCCGAGCAGAGCGCTGGTCCGCGTACCCAACGTGGTCGTCGGTGCCGTATCCAGGGGATTGCGCAGCGTCAGCATGACCTGGCCCTCGGATCCCGCCAGGGCGATGCGCTCGCCATCTTCCGGCGAAACCAGCAGGGTCACCACGGTCGAGGGAATCGGCTTGCCGTCTTTCGCGTTCTCCTGGTCGTAGCGGGTGCCCGCGGTGAGCACCTGGACATTGCTGACGACCACGCGGGTCACGCTTTCCTGCTGCGCCTGCCGGTTCGTCAGCGTCACCATGACGTCGACGCGAGTGCCGGGGACGACGAAGCCCGCCACGCCAACCACTTCATTGACCTTGACCGAGATGGCGCGCATGCCTTGGGGAATCGAGGGCGGCAGTCCGGCTCCTGCCTCGAGCGGCGCCAACTTTGCCGCGAGCAGCGGTTCGTTCTCCTCGACCGTCGCGATGAGGCCGCGGCCCAGGACCTCGTCCACCTTCGCGAAAGTGCCGGGCACTTGCGTGTCCGCCGGCCACTTGACCAGCTTGACTTGATCCTTTGTCAGCCGCGTACCGAGCGGCAGCGAATGCTGCGCCACGACGACGTCGACGGTCTTGACGGCGCTGCCTTCGCTCGCCGGCCGTGCCGACACCACGCGATACATGCCGAAGCTGGCCACACCTGCCAGAAGTACCGCGACGACGACCACTACTACCGTGCGTTTGTTTCGATCCACGTGATTTCTCCTTCGTTACCCTAGGAACTCGACTTGAGCCAGAGCGTCACCAGCGTGCCGATGGCGATGGGGAGTGCGTATGCGAGTCGGGGACCGCGCGCACCTTCGAGCGTCAAGTCATCGACCGGGCGAACACCCATGACCCGCCAGCTGGTCAGGAGCAGCCACAGATTGCGAGACGCTGTCTTGAGATACCCGTGACCGAGCGCAACCGCCAGGGCGATGACGCCGCCGGCGATGCTCGTGGCGAGCGCGGCCATCGCGACCTGCGACGGTCCGAGCCATGCGCCGACGGCAGCCAGGAGCTTCACGTCGCCGGCGCCCATGCCGCGCAGGGCGAACATCGGAAAAAAGAGAAGGGCGCCAAGAAGGCAGCCCGCAATGCTCCAACCCGCCGCACTCCAGCCACCCGTAAGAAGATGAAACACGAGCGCGGTAACTACTGCCGAAAGCGTGAGCACGTTCGGAATGCGTCGCGTGCGTAGATCCGAGATGCACGCGAGGGCGAGTACGACGCTGACGACAACGTATGAAAGATTCATGAATTCGTGCCTGGTGACGCAGCCGGCGGATGACGCACGTGCGTCGCGACCAGGCTCAATGTGATGGGAACTCTTCTTGCGAAACTGATCCGGCGCGATGGGAGCATCGGCTCCCGATCGCGCCGGACAGCCAACTACTGAAGTTTGGTGTTGACGCTGGTGAAAATGCCATCGACCGTGGTGCCGACCGCCTTGATAGCGACGATCGCAACCACGCTGATGAATGCCGCGAGAAGCGCGTACTCGATCAGGTCCTGGCCATTTTCCTGACGAACGAAACGAGCGAACAGATTCTTCATTACTGACTCTCCATGCGCGGGTCTGTTGAGTTGCACCGGAACCGCCCGCGC
>CAYQRM010000095.1:0-2387 GCA_964419785.1 uncultured Solibacteraceae bacterium
CAAGTCAGGTCGTCGTTCTCTATCAACCGAAGCCGGACGATCGCTTCGGCGGCGCGCCGCCGCTGGCCTTCTCGCCGCAGGATCCGCACACCTTATATATGGCGGCGCAGTACGTGATGGCGTCGAGCGACCGAGGCGAGACGTGGCATCCGATTAGCCGGGACCTGACAGGACCCGAGGGCGCGCCGCCAGCGAATCCGGAGCCGCCGACCGGCAGTGGCCGCGCCGCGCAGGCACCGGGCGGATCGATTCAGGCGCTGGCACCATCACCGGTCGCCGCCGGAGAGATCTGGATCGGCACGAGCACTGGTCGTGTGCAAGTCACGCGCGACGCCGGAAAGACGTGGACCAGTGTGCCCCTGCCCAACCTGCCGCCTGGCGCCGTCAACATCATCGACGCGTCGCACAAGAACGCAGGTACCGCGTACGTCGCGTTGCTCTCACGCGACGGTCATCCGCACATCTATCGCACGGATGACTTCGGTCAGCACTGGCAGGAGATATCGACCGGGCTCAATGACGGCGAAGCCGTGCGCGTGGTGCGCGAGGACACGGTCGACCCGAATCTGCTCTATGCGGGCACGGTGACGAGCGCGTACGTCTCGTTCGATCGTGGCGACCACTGGCAGTCGCTCCAGCTCAATCTCCCGAACACCGTCGTCAGCGACATGACGGTGAAGGACAACGACCTCGTCATCTCGACCTACGGCCGAGGGTTCTGGATTCTGGACGATGTGACGCCGCTGCGACAGATGCGCGCGGCGATCGCGTCGACCGCGTCCGTGTTCTTCTACAAGCCGGCGCCGGCCTCGCGGATGCGATGGGACAACACGCAGGACACGCCGGTGCCGCCCGAGATGAAAGTTGGCAACAATCCGCCCGAGGGCGTGGTCCTCGACTACTACCTCGCTGCGCCGGTATCCGGCGTCATCACGCTGACGATCTCGGACACGGCCGGCAAGACGATTCGAGAATTCTCGAGCGTCGCGCCGCCAGCCGACACGACGATGCCGAACGTGCCGGAGTACTGGATCATGCCGCCGCTCGTGTTGCCGACGTCGGCGGGCATGCATCGGGTCGCATGGGATCTGCGATATCCGGATCCGCCGTCGCTCAACTACAGCTACTACGGCAATCCGCTCGACTACCGTGAGTACACGCTGAACTGGCACGCGCTACCGGGAATGACGTATCGATCGACAATCGTCGGGCCGCTGGTCGTACCGGGGACGTACACCGCGACGCTCAAGGTCGATGGCAAGAGCTACGCGCAGCCGTTCACCGTCGTCCCCGATCCACGCGTGACGGTGTCGCAAGCGGCGCTCGTCGCACAGTTCCAACTGCAGCAGCGGATGGTCGCGGGGCTTTCGACGACCTACGACGCGGTCAACTACATCAACAAGCTCAGCGCCGCGCTGGCCGACCGCGCGAAGACCGCGGAAGGCAAACCGGGCGCCACCGAAATCGCCGCGGCGATCAAGACGCTCGACGCCGCGCTCGCGTCGCTCGAGACCGGACCAACGGGGTTCGGCACGGCGCATCGCGATCTCGGCCGGCGATTGAACGATCAGGTCGTCGGCGACGAAGGACCAAACGCGAGCATCACCGCGGGCGTGGATGCGCCGTGCCAGGCGATCGACACGTCGCTTGGGCAGCTGCGGAATCTGCAGACGTCGCAGATCGCTCCGCTCAACGCACTGCTTTCGAAAGCCAGCCTCGCGGCATTGCCTGCGTGGACGCCGCCGGCGGCGGGCTGCCAGGTAAAGTGATACGCGCTTCGCGCGTTCTCAGGCTTCCGCCCGCAGCGCTTCGGTTGGATTGATCGCAAGGGCGCGCCGGAGAGGCACCGCGCAGGCCGCAACGCCCGCGATCAACATGATGGCGTCGGCGCCGAAGAGCATCAGCACCTGCGTCGGGGATCCGAAGTCGATCTTCAGCGCCACTACAGCGCTCCCGGCCAGGATGCCCAGAGCGACCTGGATGAGCCCACGCAGGAAGACGACCGAAACGATGCGAGCCGGCGGCGAGCCCAACGCCACGCGAATGCCAATCTCCCGCGCCCGTCGCGCGACGATGAACGACATCAGCGCGTGGATGCCGGAAGCCGAGAGCAGGAGCACCAGGAAGGAAACGACTCCGGCCGCGTAGGTCATCGTCCACGTGAGTGTCGCCCCGCGGCCGCCAGTGTCGCTCAGCAGTTGCACGTCGGTCAGCTGCATCTCGGGGTCCACGGCATGTGCCAACGCACGCAATCGAGGCGCGAACCCAATCGGATCGTGGACCATTAGGGCCACGCTGAGAGTCGTACCCGGCTGGAGCAGCGCCGGATGATATATGGCCGCCTGTTCCGATGGTTGCGGCATCTGCCAGCCGACGTCGCTGACGAT
>CAYQRM010000096.1:0-5483 GCA_964419785.1 uncultured Solibacteraceae bacterium
CGCCCAGAAATGCCAGCCCCGCCAGTACACGTCCATGAAATCGACCACGTAGTTCTGCCGCAGTCGATCCGCGAGATTGCCGATCGCGCCGCCCAGAATCAGCGAGAGCCCAACGCGCGCCAGTCTTTCCTCCGGACGCACATGCCGCGCGTAGAAGCCGATCCCGACGAGCGCCAGCACGGCCAACGCCGTCGTCAGCCAGCCCTGGAACGGCAGGTGTGCGTCGTTCAGCAAGCCGAAGGCGACGCCTTCATTGTGCACGTGGATGACGTCGAAGAGGCCCGGAATGACCACGTGGTTTTCGTACATGTCCAGCTTCGCGCTCACGATGGCCTTCGCCACCTGGTCGACGAAAATCGCGGCGAAGCTCAGCCACCAGTAGATCCGGAAGGCCTTGATGCCCGTGGCCGCGGGCCGCTCGTCGACCGGCGCCGGCGGCACGGGCTCCGCCACGCCGGCGGGAAGATCGTCAACTGGTGGAAGCAACCGGATCTCCAATCGCATCGGCGCAGCGCAGACACAAACCTTCGAGCTCGCCCGCGGGCACCCGTTCGGTGACGAACCGCCAGCAGCGCGGGCACTTGTCGCCGGCCGCGTGGGCGACCTCGACGATGGTCTCGTCGCCCTGTCCGGCAGCGATCTCCACCGATGAGACGATGAACAGCATCGGCAGGTCGGCGAGCCGGTCGCCGAGCGTCGCGGCGAGCGGGTGTCCAGCGGGCACGCCCAGCGTGACCTTCGCCTCGAGGCTGCTGCCGATCGTCTTCGCGACCCGCGCGAGCTCGAGCTGGCCGTTGACGGCCGCGCGCAGCTCGCGCAGCTGCGTCCATCGCCTCTCGAGGTCTTGATCGCGCCAGATCTCGACGCCGCGCGGGAACTCCGCGAGGTGCACCGACTCGTCGCGCGAGCCCGGCAAGTTCATCCAGATCTCGTCTGCGGTCATCGACAGGATTGGCGCGAGCAGGCGCGTGAGGCCATCGGCAATCACATACTGCGCGGTCTGTGCCGATCGACGCTCGACAGAACCGGCGCGAAGCGTGTACAGCCGATCCTTCGACACGTCGAGGAAGAACGCGCTGAGATCGACCGTCACGAACTCATTGATCGCCTGGAAGACCGTCTGGAAGTCGTACGCCTCGTACGCGCGCGTGCACGTGTCGGCGAGCTTCGCGTAGCTCGCGAGCGCGAAACGATCGACCTCGAGCAGGAGCGCGCCGCTTACCGCATCGCGCGCCGGATCGAAGTCGTAGAGATTCGACAGCAAATACCGGAAGGTGTTGCGGATCTTCCGGTACGCCTCGACCGTGCGCGCAAGCACCGACTTGCCGAGCCGCAGCTCCTCGCTGTAGTCGACCATCGACACCCACAAGCGCAGCACGTCCGCACCGCTGTCCTTCATGACTTGTTGCGGGACGATCGTGTTGCCGAGTGATTTCGATTGCTTCCGCCCCTGTTCGTCGACGACGAATCCGTGTGTGAGCGTCGAGCGGTACGGCGCGCGATCGCGCGTGCCGACGCCGACGAGCAACGACGACTGGAACCAGCCGCGGTACTGATCCGTGCCCTCGAGGTACATGTCCGCGGGCCACGTGAGCTCCGGCCGCTGCGCCAGCACCGCTTCGTGACTCGATCCCGAATCGAACCACACGTCGAGGATGTCGCGCTCGCGCTCGAACGACGTGCCGCCGCAGCGCTCGCACTTGAATCCAGGCGGCACGAACGCCTCGATCGGCTTTTCGTACCAGGCGTCGGCGTTGTCCGTCTCGAACACGGCCGCCGCGCGCTCGAGCTGCGCCGGCGTCAGGAGCGATTCGCCGCACCCCTGACAGACGAGCGCCGGAATCGGCACCCCCCACGTGCGCTGGCGCGAGATGCACCAGTCCGGGCGCGTGAGAAACATCCCCGTCATTCGCTCGCGGCCCCACTCCGGAATCCAGCGGACGCCGTTCGCTTCGGCGATCGCGGCTTCGCGCAGTCCATCCATGCTGATGAACCACTGCGAGGTGGCGAGGAAAATGACCGGCTGGTGGCAGCGCCAGCAGTGCGGATACGAGTGCTCGATCCTCGATTTGAACCAGAGCCGGCCGCGTTCTTCGAGCGCAGTCTCGACGACGCCGTTCGAGTCGAACACTTTCAGTCCGCCGACGATGCCCGTGTCGGCCGTGAAGCGGCCGTCGTTGCCGATCGGGGCGTAGATGTCGAGCCCGTAGCGCACGCCCGTCTTGAAGTCGTCGGCGCCATGGCCCGGCGCGGTGTGGACCACGCCCGTGCCCTGATCGAGCGTGACGTAATCGGCCAGCACGCCAAGCGACTCGCGGTCGTAGAACGGATGCCGGAACTGCACCCGCTCCATTGCCGTGCCCGGAAACGACGCGATCTTCTTCCCGAGCGTCCGCCCGGTCGCCTTCGACACCCCCTCGGCGAGCGCGTCGGCGACGATGACGGCCCGGCCGTCGAACTCGTACGCGCCGTACTCGACCTCCGGATGAAACGCGATCGCCAGATTCGCCGGGATCGTCCACGGCGTCGTCGTCCAGATGAGCGCGGTGACGTCGCGAGAGGCGAGCGCCGGCACGCGCGACGCGAGCGTGCCGTTGTCGGCAGGCGACAGCGGGAACTCGACGTAGATCGACGGCGATGTGTGCGGCTCGTACTCGACTTCGGCCTCGGCGAGCGCGGTGCGATCGCGCAGGCACCAATGCACCGGCTTCTTGCCCTTGTAGACGAGGCCGCGCGCGACGAACTTACCGAGCGCGCGGACGATCGCGGCCTGGAACGCCGGCGCCATCGTCAGATAGGGCGCGCCCCAGTCGCCGAGCACGCCCAGGCGGACGAAGTCCGCGCCCTGCGAGGCGATGTATTTTTCCGCGAACGCGCGGCACGCGCGGCGGAACTCGACCGGTGATCGGTCCTTCGCGGGCGACTTCTGCTCGCGCTCCACGTTGAGCTCGATCGGCAGGCCGTGGCAATCCCAGCCCGGCACGTACGGCGCGTCGAAGCCGGCCATCGATCGCGACTTCACGACCAGGTCCTTCAGAATCTTGTCGAGCGCGTGGCCGATGTGGATCTCGCCGTTGGCGTACGGCGGGCCGTCGTGGAGCACGAACTTCGGGAGTCCGCGCCGCTTCGCGCGAATCTTCCCGTAGAGGTCCATCGCCTGCCAGCGCTCGATCGTTCGAGGCTCGCTGGCCGGCAGATTCGCCTTCATCGGAAAATCCGTCCGCGGGAGGTTGAGAGTGTCCTTCCAGTCGCGCATCTGGGCCGCCGAAACCTCCATTTTATAATTGGTGCGGTGGCCCGCACGGCGGCGGTCTTCTTCGACGTCGATTTCACGCTGATTCTGCCCGGCCCGCGGTTCCAGGGCGTTGGCTACCAGGCCACCTGCGCTCGCCACGGGGTGGAGGTGAGTCCGGCGCGGTTTTCACTGGCTGTGGCCGGCGCGGCCAGCGTGCTCGACTCGGCCGACCGCCTCTACGACGCCGAAATCTACGTCGCCTACACGCGGCGCATCATCGAGCTGATGGGCGGCGCCGGTGTGGGCGTCGATCCGGCGGCCCGCGAGATCTATGACGACTGGGCGGCGAACCATCATTTTTCGCTGTACGACGATGTGGCGGACGCGTTGCGGGCGCTCCGCGCGCGCGACGTCAAGCTCGGGTTGATCTCCAACTCGCACCGCTGTCTCGAGTCGTTCCAGTCACATTTCGAGCTCGACGGGTTGATCTCGGCCTCCGTTTCCTCGTCCGATCACGGCTTCATGAAACCGCATCCGGAGATCTTCCGCGCTGCGCTGGATTTGATGCGCGTGCCGGCGGCCGAGGCGGCCATGGTCGGCGACAGCCTGGCGCATGACGTCGCAGGCGCGCGCGGCGTCGGCATGCGCGGCATCCTCCTCGCGCGTGGCGACGTCCCCGAGGGCATGGATCCGGACATCGAAGTTATTCGCTCGCTCGACGAGCTGGTGCGGATCGTGTGATTGCGTATCGCGATCTGACAGACATTGCGTCGTGCCGCGAGGTCGTGCGCATTCAGGAAGCCGTCTGGGGCGCCGGCTCGGAGATCGTGCCCGCGTCGGTGCTGTTCGTGTCCGCCAAACGCGGCGGCATTCTGATTGGCGCGGTTGACGATGGCGAGATGGTCGGCTTCGTGTGGTCGATGCCCGGCGTGCTCGACGGCCACCTCACGCACTGGTCGCACATGCTCGGCGTCATGCCCGCTGCTCGCGGCCGCGGCATCGGCCATGCGTTGAAGCTGGCGCAGCGCGATCGCGCGATCGCCGCGGGCGTCGAGCTCATCGAGTGGACGTTCGATCCACTGCAGGCGCCTAACGCGCACCTCAACATCGCGGAACTCGGCGGCGTCGCGGGCACGTACCTCGTGGATGCCTATGGCAGCATGTCGGGGCAGCTGCATCTCGGCACGCCGACCGATCGGCTCATCGTCGAATGGCGCCTTCGGGCGCCGCACGTGGAGCGGCGCTTGGCGCGCGCCGGCAGGGCAGCCGGGTCGGTCGTTCGGAGCGCGGAGATTCTCGACGCGCCGGCGGCGCTTGCGCCCGCGGAAGCGACGGGTCGCACGCCAGGCACGCTGCGGCTGGATCTCGACGCTCGGCGCATCCTCGTCGCCATTCCCGGAAGGTTCACCGAGCTGCAACAGGAAGACGCTGACCGCGCACTGGCGTGGCGACTCGCCGCGCGATCCGTGTTTACGACCTACTTCCCGCGGGGCTATCGCGTCGTCGACTTCTTGCTGGATCGAAATCGAGGCGGCGGGTCCTACTTGATGGAGAAAGTCGAGAAGTCGAAAAGTCGAGAAGTCGGAAGTAGGAGCTCAGCGACATCGTCGACGCGGTTAACTTCTTGACCTCTTGACCTCTCGACCTCTTGACGTCTCGACCTCTCGACCTTCAAGCATCACCCCGGTGGCCAGTCGAGTTTCCGTCCGGCGAGGACGTGAAGATGGATGTGAAAGACCGCCTGGCCGGCGTCCGCGTTGCAATTGAACACCGTGCGAAAGCCCGAGTCGGCGTAGCCGTGCGCGGCGGCGAGGACCGCGCCGCGTCGGACCATCTCGCCGACGAGCTCGTCGTGCTCGGGCGCGAGGTCGTTCAGCGTGGCGATATGCTCGCGCGGCACGACCAAGATGTGAAACGGCGCCTTCGGCGCGATGTCGGCGAACGCGACGAGATGCGCATCCTGGTGGAGCATCTTCGCCGGAATCTCGCCGCGAATGATTCGACAGAAGAGACAGCTGTCCATCGCCGCGATTATAGGGATCGCGCCGGTGTTTGTCCCGCCGCCTCCGCCGGCCGGGAAGAAGAAGTCGCGCGCGCGACAACGGCGCGAGGGATCTGCTGCAGGTCCGTTTGAATCCGGACGAGCGACAGGCGCGGCTGTTCGTCGAGGAGCCGTGCGATGTCGTTCGCCTGGCCGAAACCAATTTCCATGACGAGGTAACCGCCCGATCGCAGTGACCTCGCCGCT
>CAYQRM010000097.1:0-3879 GCA_964419785.1 uncultured Solibacteraceae bacterium
TTCGATCAACCCGAACTCGGTGATGGCGCGCGTTGTCTGCTTCGCGATTCGTGCTTCGAGCGGCGTGCGATAGCTCACGGTAAGAGGATACCTGAAGGCTAGAGAAATCTCTTCGCGAGGTCCGGCGTCGGTACCATACATGTCTCTCGCCGGCCGAACCAGCGATAACGATGGCGCGCGATGAAGTCGTACGCCCAATCGCGAATCGGCCGGGGCACGACGAGCAAGAACGCGAGCAAGGGCCATGGCGCGCGCAGGCCTCCCATGATGCGGAGCGCGGCGGTCGATCGCTGATAGAGCGTGCCGTCCTCGAAGAGGAGAACGCTGTCGGGCAGCGAGCCAGGCACGACTCTCGTGCCGAGGCGTGCCTCCGCCGCCGCCGACTGCAGCGGTGCAAACGCAAAACGCCCGTCGGGATCGCGGCGAATCACGAACCGCACGAAGCCGTTGCAAAGATTGCACACGCCGTCGAAGAACACGACATGCTCGGTCGCAGGCGCCGCCACGCCGCCCTCAGACGATGACCAGCGTCTTGACGACGGACGCCCAGGTGAGCGGCGCGACGTCTTGCCTGGCTTGCGCGCCGAGCCGCCGCGCGAGCTCCTCGCTGGCGTTAATCTGCGACAGCGCCCGCGCCAGGCCTGGCCCATCGGGCGTGCTCACGAGTCCGTTCTCGCCCGACCGCACGAACTCGAGCGGTCCGCCGCTGTCGGTCGTCGTGATCACTGCCTTTGAAGACGCGAACGCCTCGACGGTGACGAACCCGTAGTCCTCGTTCTTCGGCGCGAACACGACGGCGCGGCAGCGCGCGAGGTGCGTGACGAGATCGTCCTCGCTCAAGCGGCCCGTGAACCGCACGCGCGCGTCGAGCTTGAGCTCGCGCGCCAGACGCTCGAGGCGCACGCGATCCTCGCCTTCCCCGCCGATCACGCACTTGACCGTCTGCGCTTCAGGCTGTGCGAGGGCCTGCAGGATCAAATCTGCGCGCTTGAGCGGCGACAGACGTGACGCAAAGAAGATGTAGTCACCGTAGCCGTCGCAGCGATACGCGCGCGGCGGAGGCGGCGGATGCAGCACCTCGGCGGTGACGCCGTTCCACTTGGCGAGCCGATCGCGCACGCCACCGGAGATCGTGTAAAGCTTCGTGACGTGCTGCTTGAAGAAGTACGAATCGGCCGCGCGAATCAGCGTTCGCCGCACGACTTCCTTCGCCTTGTTCTGCGGCGAGAGGCGGCTGGAAAAGTCGTCCCAGAGATCGTAGTACTCACGCATCGTGTGCACGAGCCAGCACACGTGCTTCGGATGCCGGACGGCGTACGCCGGAAATCGCAGCGAGATGATCTGATCGACTTTCTCACCGCCGCCCGTCATGCCGACGTCGGTGAGCCAGTTCGCGAGATACGCGGGGCCTTGACGCCCGAAGCGATTTGACGGCGTGGTGACGATTCCCGCGTGATGACCGGCGTCGGTGAGCGCCTTCTCGAGCGACCGCGCGAGCACGAGATGACCACCCTCGGTGAGCGGCGGCGCGGACGTGACAATCGTGATGACCGCCATCCGCGTCAGTGTTCGCGCTGATCGCGTCGATCGAGGACGCGCGCCGGAATACCGACCGCGGTGGCGCCCGCAGGCACCGCGTCACGCACGACCGCGGCCGCGCCGACGATCGCGCGATCGCCGATCGTCACGCCGTCGAGAATCTTCGCGCCAGCGCCGATCCACGCGCCCTCGCCCACCGCGATGCCCTTCGACGTCCGGCGCTGCTCGAGCACGGCTTTGTCGCGATCGGCAAACTCGTGGTCGCCACCGACGAGGTACGCGTAGGCCGCGATGAGCGTGCCACGTCCAATGGTGACGCGGCTCGCAGAAAAGATCTCGCAGTTGAATCCGACGTTGGCGTCGTCGCCGAGCTCGATGTCCCCGTTCTTGCACGACACAATCGTGTTGCGTCCCACGAAGACACCGCTGCCGATCTTGATCCCGGCGTTGGCGTCGCCCTTTGCGTCGAGCAGGCAGTTGTCGTCGATGACCACCCGATCGCCAATATGGATTTTGTGCGGATGCCGCAGCACAACGTTCTGACCGAACACGACGTTGCGCCCGCAGCTGCCGAGCAACCACGGATACATCCACTTGCGGAGCGCCAGGCCGAGCGCGCCGGCCGGCGCCTGCGCGATCGTGACGACGAGCTCGTGCTTGATGAGCGCGCCCCAGCCGGGCCGGCCCACGACCAGCTGGCTGTACTTCGCGCGCGCGCCGCCGGCCTGGAACAACTGGTCCTGCGCGCGGGGGATCTCGCGTGACGTCATGTCGTCAGATCCAGCCTTGCTCACGGTACCACTCCAGCGTGCGGCCAATGCCCTCGCGGACGCCAATCCGCGGCGCGAAGCCGAGCTCCTGCCGGGCGCGCGTGATGTCGAACGCCCGACTCTTCCGGAAGAAGTCTACACGGCGACGATAGATCGGCGGCTCGATGCCGAACGGCGCGCACGCCAGCTCGCACGCCGCGCCCGCGAGCCACACGGGCCACACCGGAAATCGGCTCTGCGGCGCGGGCACCTTCGCGACCTCTGCCGTCACATCCACCAGCTCCCGCAGCGTCGTCAGCTCGGCGCCCGCGAGAATGTAGGTTCGTCCCGCCGCCGCGGGCACCGATCCGCACAGCATGAAGCCGTCGCACAGATCGTCGATGTACGTGACGTGGTAGTAGTTCGTGCCCTGGCCGAGCATCACGAATCGCTTCTGCGCGATCGCGCCGAAGATCTTGAAGAGACGACGATCGAACGGCCCGTAGATGCCCGACGGCCGCGCAATCACGAGATCCATGCCGACACGGGTCGCCGCCTCGCGACCGAGCTGCTCGCCTTCGAGCTTTGTCTCCTGATAGATGTCGCCGGGCCTGATCGGCGCGTCCTCACTTGCGGGCGGATGCTCGATATCCCCGTGCACCCCGACCGTGCTGCAGTGCACGACGCGCGTGACGCCGGCGGCTTTCGCCAACTCGACGATGCGGCCGACGGCGAGCGCGTTGACGGCGCGATACTCCGACGTCGGCCGTCCAGCCTCGCGGTACAGCGCGGCGATGTTGTAGACGACGTCGACGCCTTCGAGCGCGCGCTTGAGGCTCTCGGCGTCGAGCAAATCGCCGATCACCCGCTCCGCGCGCACGTGCTCGAGCCACGGCGCGGCTGCTGAGGCCCGGACGAGCGCGCGCACGTCATCGCCGGCGCGCGAGAGATGGCGGACGAGATGGCTGCCCGTGAAACCGGTCGCCCCGGTGACGAGCACCCTCACCGCTCGGCCACCATCGTGACCGGCGATCCGAGGAGCCGCAACAGACCGACAGCGCGAAGCGCGCCTTCGACGCCTTTCGTGAGCGCCAGCTGTCCCACCGTCTTGTGCAGCGCGATCGGCAGCACGAACTGGCGGCGCGTCGTGACGACACGAAAGCCTTGTGTCTCGAAGGCGCTCGCGACGTCGCGCTCCGACATCACGCGATACGCCTCGGTGTGCGCGCCGAGGATGTTTGCCAGACGACGGCTGCCGCTCTCGAGCGTGGCGAAGCTTCCGAGCGCCGGGAAATCGACGATGACGCGCCAGCGCGACACGCGGCAGAGCTCGGACATGCACTGCCGCCAGTCGATCGCATGCATCAGCACCCGCAGGCACACGGCGGCATCGACGCTGCGATTGGCCACCGGCAGCGCATGCGCGTCGCCGCGTTCGAACGTTACGCTGACGCCCGCGGCGGCGGCGCGCGCGCCCGCGACGGCGAGCATCTGCGCCGACGCATCGATGCCGGTGACGACCGCGCCGGCGTGCGCGAGTCCAATCGCCGCCCGGCCGGTGCCGGTGCCGACGTCGACCACGCGCCGGCCT
>CAYQRM010000098.1:0-13374 GCA_964419785.1 uncultured Solibacteraceae bacterium
CGTGCTGTCGCACGCCGTCATCGAGCACGTGCCCGACGCGACGCGATATCTCGGCGAGTGCCGTCGCGTGCTCACGAGCGGCGGACGCTGCTATCTTTCAACAGCGCCGTATCTGTCGTTCGCCGGCGCGCACCTGCCCAAGCTCAAGATCCCGATTCCGCTGCACCTGCTGCTCGGACGGCCGATCGCGTTCCGAACGTTTCGATCGCTCGCGAGGCACGCGCCGTGGACGCTGATGGAACCCGCACACGAGAACTCCTTCATCCGCGACGCGCGAAACGGCATCGTCAAGCACGACGATCTCCTCGAGAAAGTTCGCGTGCGTCGGCTGCGCGGCCAGATCGCCGCCGCCGGGCTGCGCATCGTGCGCGAGGAGCTGCACGTGACGGGAACGGTACGCCGGCTGCCCGCGTCGATCGGCCGGTGGCTGCGCGACAGCCCGCTCACTCAAGACGCGCTCATCGGCAACATGGAGTACGTGCTGGCACCCGCGTAAGGCGCTGTCCCCACGATGGCTGATATCGAACGCTTTCGTCCCGACGACCGGCGCCAGGTAGAGGCGCTGTACCGTCGCGTCTTCGGTCCGGACATGGCCGAAGCCAATCGCCTTCGCTGGGACTGGCAGTACCGCCGCAACCCGCACGCGCCGAAGGACACGCCGTTGATCTGGATCGCTCGCGAGGGCACGACGATCGTCGGGCAGTACGCCGCGATGCCTGTGCAGGTCGTCGTCAACGGCCGCGAAGTGAGCGGCGCGTGGGGCATGGACGTGATGGTCGCGCCCGAGCGCCAGCGTCAGGGCCTGGGCGAAGTGCTCTTCCGCACGTGGGATCGGAGCGTTGGCGCGTCGCTCGGGCTCGGCTTGTCGGACTCTTCGTACAAGCTGTTTCAAAAATTGCATTGGCCCGACCTCGGGCCGGTGCCCTGTTTGGTCAAGCCGCTGACGCGCCGGGCGCTTCGCCGCGCCAACTGGCCCGTCGGGCTGAATCGCCTCGTCTCGGCGGTCACGCTGCCGTGGATCCGCCTGGTGTCGCGGACGCGTCCCCTTCAGGGCGAGGTTCAGCCAATTCGCAACTTCGACGAGAGCTTCACGCGGCTGTGGGATCGCGTGAAGGATCGTTTTGCGTTCGCGGTGCGACGCGACGCCGCATACCTCAACTGGAAGTACGTCCTGGCGCCGCACGTGCGCTATTCCGTCGCGGCGCTCATGCGCGAAGGCGAAGCCGCCGGCTACGTCGTGTACCGCCACGTCCAGGAGCCGCGCGGACGCGTGACGCTGCTCGTCGACTTTCTCACCGACCCCGAAGACACTGGCGGGTTTCTGACGCTGCTCCGCTGGATGGATCGCGAAGCGCGTGCCGCGGACTCCGACAAGATCCGGACATTCGCGCTCCACGAGGGCTTCCGCAAGCTGCTTCGCAAGTCCGGTTACTACTCCGTGAAGTCGACGATGGAGTTCGTCGCGAAGATCAACGGCGCGGTCGTCGATTCCGGTTTTTACGACGCGACTGACTCCTGGCACGTCACGCTCGGCGATTCCGATCAGGACCGATGAGCCGCCTCCGCCGCCCGGCGCTGCTCGTGGCCATCGATACCGAGGGCGACAACCAGTGGGACGTCAACGCCCGCCGGAACCAGACGTTCGCCAACCTCCATGCGCTCGGGCGCTTGCACGACTTTTTCGAGCGGCATCATGTCCGGCCAACGTACGTGATCACATACCCCGTCGCGCGCGACGCGAAGTCGGCCGAAGTGCTGCGCGGACTGCTCGCCCGCGGCACGTGCGAGGTCGGCGCGCATCATCACGCCTGGGAAACGCCGCCGTGTACCGCTGACGACATCGCGCGGCATCCCTACGCGCTCTCGCTGCCGATCGATCAGTTCGACGCGCAGCTCGCTTCGCTCACCAAGGCGATCGTGACCGGCGTCGGCGTGCGGCCGGTGTCGTACCGATCCGGACGCTTCGGATTCTCCGCCGCGCACGTCTCGTCGCTCGAGCGCGACGGCTACCTCGTCGACTCGAGCGTCGCACCGCTCTTCTACGAAGCGCACAAACAGGGCCCGGATTTCGTCGGGGCGCCGCTCGAGCCGTACTTTCTGTCGTACGACGACGCCACGCGCGCCGGCGCGAGCGATGTGCTCGAGCTGCCGATCTCGGCGGCGCTGAACCGGCGGGTGCCTGAGTTCGTCCAGCGGTGGTACGGCCGCGCACCATGGCCGTACACGACCAAGCGCGTGCTGCGCTGGCTGCACGTGGCGCACGTCCGATGGCTCCGGCCGTCGTACAGCTCGGCGGACGACATGATCGCGCTCGCGCGCCGGCTCGTCCGCCGCGGCGCGCCGATCCTCAATCTGCTGTTCCATTCGAGCGAGGCCATCGTTGGCGGTAGCCCGTACAACCGGACCGACGCCGAGCTCCAGGCGTTCTTCGATCGCCTGTCGAAAGTCTTGACCGTGGCCACGCGCGATCTCGGCGCCGAGCCACTGACGTTCGCCGAGTACCGCCACCGCTTTGCCGGCGCCGCGTCGGCCGATCGCGCGACCGCCTGAGCGCGTCACGATGCGCGTCTGCCACGTCTCCCCGCACCTGCCGCCCGATCAGGCCGCGAACGCGCTGCTGCCGGCCGATCTCGGACGCTGGGCGCGCGCCCACGGCGCCGACGTCTCCTTCGTCGCGCACGAGCCCATGCAGATTCGATCGACGACGGAAACACTCGCCGGCCCGGTCTGCTGGGTGCCGCGCCGCGGACCGGCGAGCGCCGCGGCCCGCTTCTTCAAGCTCGATTCATGGAAGCACGCCAACGCGATCATCGGCGCGCTCGATCGGATGGCCAGCCGCGCCGACTTGCTGCACTTGCACAGCAACGGTCTCATCGTCGAGGTCGCGGCCGCGTGGGCGACGCGCCGCAAGATTCCGTACATCCTCACCCTCTACGGCACCGAGATCTGGCACTACCGCCGCCGGCGTCCGATCGATCCGTTTCTGCGCAGCTACCGGCGCGCCGCGACCGTGACGTTCTACAGCCTGCGCTTGCTCGAGAAAGCGCGATCGCTCGGGCTGGATCGGCGCAATCTCATCGTCATCTATCCGGCCGTGAGCGAGAGTTTCAGTCCACGCCCACCCGAGACGCGCAAAGCATGGCGCGAGGCGCTCGGGATCGAAGAGCCCCACATCATTCTCAACGTCAAGCGCCTGCACGAGCTTGCCGGACAGAGATTTCTCATCGAGGCGTTCGCCCGGCTCCAACGCGTGCGCCGCGACGTCCGGCTGGTCATCTGCGGCACCGGTCAGCTGCGTCGCGATCTCGAAGCGCTCGCGGCTTCGGTCGGCGTCGCCGAGCGGGTGACGTTCACGGGCCTGTTGCCCAACGAGGAGATCGCGCGCTACGCCGCGGTTGCGGACGTCTTCGCATTGCCGTCGCTGCTCGAGGCGCTGCCAACCGTCGCCGTCGAAGCACTCGCCTCCGGCACGCCCGTCGTCTCGGCCGATCATCCCGGCGGCGTCGAGCTGCATGAGCTGTTTGGTGACGACGTCCAGGTGGTGCCGAAGGGCCAAGTCGAGCCGCTCGCGGATGCGCTCGAAGAGGCGCTGCGATCGCCGGTCCGCGTGCTGCCGGCGACACTCGATCTCGTCGCGAAACATTTCAGCCCCGCGTCGGTGCACGCGCAGTACGACGCCGCGTACGCGCGCGCGCTCGCCGGCACGCGCCGCTAGGCGGCCGCCTGTCAGCCGCATGCTACAGTGCCCGCTATGACGTGGGTGCGCGCGGGGTGCTTCGTCGCGCTCGGCGCGGCGGCGTTCGCGTTGGGCCCCGGCCTCGCGAGCCGGGTCCAGCCGCCCATCACGATCGATTTCTCGTCCGATCCTCCCAGCCAACTGACCGCGGGGTTTTATCCGGTCGAACACACCACCGAGGGCCACTGGTTCGCCTGGACGCGCGGGGTGTTCGGCCTTGCGCTGCCTTCGCTCGATCGATCGACGCCGTGGACGATGACGCTGCGCATCGCCGGCGCCCGTCCAGACGGCACGACGCCCGATCTCGTGGCGAACATTGACGGCGCCGTGCGCGATCGCTTCGTGCTGCCGGCCGGCGGTTTCGTCGAGCGAACGTACACGATTGATGCGCGGCCGGGCGAGCGCGGTCTCGCCGTGGCCTGGACAGTGTCGCCGACGTTCGCGCCTGGCGGCGGAGACACGCGCGTCCTCGGCGCTGAAGTCGATCGTCTGGAGCTCGCGCCCGTCGGCGCCAGCTCGCGCGTCGCCTTCAATCGCGGTCCGCTGCTGCTTACTGGCGTCGGGTTCGGCGCGGTGATGGTCGCGCTTGGCTTGTCGTGGCTCGGCGGGACAAGTTTGATCCTGATCGCCGCCGGCGCAATCTCCCTCGTCGTCACGCGCGGCCTCGGCCCGTTCGTGACATTCCCGTACCTGCCGATCGCGCTTGGCGCCTTTGCCGCCGCGATGGCGACCACCATCGCGCTGCCGGCCCGCACGGCCGGCAGTCGGCTCGTCGTCGGCATCACCTTCGTGACGGTCGCACTGCAGCTGCTGCTCCTCACGCATCCGGAGATGCCGATCGGCGACGCGATCTTCCAGACGCACCGTTTTCAGGACGTGCTCGGCGGCCACTACCTCTTCGCGTCGCTCGCGCCAGGGAACTACCGCTTTCCGTATCCGATCGGCTTGTACCTGTTCGCACGACCATTCGCGGGCTTTGCGCCAACAACGATGGACCGGATGATGCTGCTGCGCGTCATCGTCGTGGCGACGGACGCGTTCGCATCGGCGCTGCTCTACCGGCTCGTCATGCGATGGCGAGGCGACGAGCTCGAGGCTGTCGCGAGCGTGGTCGCCTTTCATCTCCTTCCGCTCGGCTTCGGCGTCATCGTCACGGCCAACTTGACGAACGTCTTCGCGCAGTCGTTGGCGATGATCGCCCTGGTGGTGGCGGGGCTCGCGATCGCGCGCATCACCTCGGACGACAAACGATCGGCGCGCGTGGTCTGGACGAGCGCGTGTGCCATCGGCGCGCTCGCGGCCGCGGCGTTCTTGTCTCACACCAGCACGTTCGCGGTGCTCGGCACGCAGCTGGTGCTCGCCGGAGCCGTGCTCCTCGTCTCGCGGCGGCCCTCCTGGCGGCCGGCCGGCCGCACGCTCGTCGTCGCGGCAATCGGTGCGCTGGTGTTCGCGATTGCGGTGTACTACGCGTATTTCATGGACGTCTATCGCGAGGCGTTCACGCGGATCGCGCGCGAAACCGGACATGCCACGGCCGCGGCAGGCGGGCGGACGCCGCTCACACGTCTGATCGACTTGCCGCGAGGTCTGGTCGTCAGCTTCGGCGTGCCCGCGATGCTGCTCGCAGTCGTTGGGGCGATTCGAGTCGCACGCGATCGATCGCCCTCGCCGATTCGGACGCTCGTCGTGATGTGGCTGGTCGCGTGCGGCCTCTTTGTGATCGTCGGCATCATCACGCCGGTCGATCTTCGACATCTGCTGGCGGCCCTTCCGGCTGTCGGCATTCTCGCGGCGATTGGATTTGCCGGCTTGTGGCGAAGCGGCGCAGCCGGGCGGCTGGCCGCCGTGGCAGCGGCGGTCTGGATGGGCTGGGTCAGTGCGATAAGCTGGGTCGGCATGCTCGGCGGACAGTAGAGCCGCCGCACGGCGGAGGAACCAATGGCGACGCTGATGGAGAGAGTGACGCAGGACATCGCGAGCGCGATGCGCGAGAAGAATCAGGCCTCGCTCGCGCCGTTGCGCATGCTCAAGGCTGCGCTGATGAACCGCGAGGTTGAAAAAGGCCGCGCGCTCGACGAAGCCGAATCGCTGCAGGTCGTCGCCTCACTGGTGAAACAACGCCGTGACTCGATCGACCAGTTTCGCGCAGGCGGACGGCAAGATCTGGTCGATCGCGAACAGGCGGAAATCACGTTTCTCGAACGTTACCAACCGCCGGCTGCGGACGCCGCCGCGATCGCGCGCGCGATCGACGCAGCGGTGACGGAGACTGGCGCGATGAGCCCAAAGGACATGGGCAAAGTCATGAAAGCGGTCATGACGCACCTTGCGGGCATGACCGTTGACGGACGTGTCGTGAGTGACGCAGTGAAGAAACGGCTCGCCGGTTGAACCACCAAACTTTCTTCACGGGCCTTCCGTCTAACGCTAGTGAAAGGCACGCAAGAGCCTCTCATCCATCCTCCGGGCAGGGGCCTCAATCGCAGGGGTTGAGGCCCCTTCTTTTTTTCGGTACCCTCTCGATCGTGCGGTCCCGCACACTCCTGACGCCCCACTCGTCTCGCACGACGACGCACCATCTGATTGTGACCCGCAGCACGACGCGCGAACGATGAGCGTGCGCCTGGCAAAATCCGCCGGGCTCATCAGCGCAGCGACGCTGGCGAGCCGGATTCTTGGACTCGTGCGCGACGCGGTCCAGGGCCACTACTTCGGCTTCGGTCTCGAGGCGGACGCATTCACGGTCGCGACGCGCATCCCCACGTTGCTGCGCGACCTGTTCGCCGAAGGCGCGATGAGCGCGGCGTTCGTGCCGACGATCACGCGCTATCTGAAGCTGCAGGGCAAAGAGGCCGCGTGGCGGCTGGGCTCACAGGTCGTCAACGGTTTGATTGTCGCCACCGGCGTGCTCGTGTTGCTCGGCATCGTCTTCGCGGCGCCGCTCGCCGGCTCGTACGCGGCGAGGTTCGCCGAAATCCCCGGCAAGCTCGAGCTGACGATCACGCTCACGCGCATCAACATGCCGTTTCTCATGCTGGTCGCCGTCGCGGCCGCGTACATGGGCATGCTGAACGCGCTGCGACGCTTCTTCGTCCCGGCGACCTCACCCGCGCTGTACAACATCGTCTTCATCACGTGCACGCTGGTCTTCGTGCCCGTGTTCACGCGACTGGGCGTGAATCCGGTCATGGCGCTCTCCGCGGGCATGCTGCTCGGCGGCGTCGCGCAGATCGTGGCACAGTGGCCGCTGCTGCGGCGGGAAGGCTACCGCCACACGTGGGCGCTCGATCCGAAGGATCCGGGCCTGCGCGAAGTGCTCTTCCTGATGGGCCCGGGCATGCTCGGCGTGGCGGCCGCGCAGATCAACATCTTCGTCAACACGTCGCTCGCGACTGGCACCGAAGGCGGCGCCGCAGCCCTGAGCTTTGCATTTCGTCTGATGTACATGCCGGTCGGCATCTTCGGCGTGTCGATCGCCACGGCCGCGATTCCCGATCTCGCCCGCCACGCCGCAGACGACGCCCACGACGCGATGCGGACGACGCTCTCGTGGGGCCTGCGCTTGATGTTGATGTTGAGCGTCCCGGCGACCGTCGGATTGATCGTGCTGGCGGAACCGATCGTCCGCGCCATCTACGAGGGCGGCCACTTCAGCCGGACCGACGTGACGATGATGACGGAGGCGTTGATGTTCTACGCGCCGGGCATCGTCGGCTACTCGATCGTGAAGATCGCGGCGCCGACGTTCTACGCGCTCAAGGACGCGCGGACGCCCGTGCTCGTGAGCGTCTTCTCGGTGCTGACGAATCTCGGCCTCAATCTGTGGCTGAACTCCGTGATGGGCTTCAAGGGCCTGGCGCTCGGCACGGCGGTCGCGGCCAACGCCAATGCGATTCTCCTGCTGGTGCTGCTGTCGCGCCGGATCGCCGGTGTGGATGGCGCGCGGGTGATGCGGTCGCTCCTCAAGATTACGATCGCCTCGGCGATCATGGGCGTGGTCGCCTACTACGCATCAGCGGGCCTCGACGCGATCCTGCCCGCCCGGCTGCTCGGGTCGGTCAAGATGGCACGCGCGATTGGGGTGGCCGGGGCCATTGGCGCCGGGATGGGGGCGCTCGCGCTCGCCGCCTGGGCACTGCACATCGACGAGTTCCGCCAGGCCATGAGGCGCCTCCTCAGCCGACTCGGCGTCTGAGTCTGTTAGCATCCGAAGGGTGCGGCGTCCTCCTCCGTCTCAAGTCGCGAACCTGATTGGCCCAGGGCCCTGGACGCCGGCCGTCCGCGCGATCATCCTCGCCAACGTCGCCGTGTTCGTCGTGACGCTGGCGATGCCGGCGGCGATCATCGGGTGGTTCGGCCTGGTCCCGCAGGACGTGATCGAGCGCGGGCGCGTCTGGGAGCTCGTCACGTACTTGTTCGTGCACTCCCCGACCGACCTGATGCACATCCTGTTCAACATGCTCGCAGTCTGGATGTTCGGCACAGACCTCGAGCGGCGCTGGGGGTCGCGTGGCTTCACGAAGTACTACTTCATCACCGGCGTCGGCGCGGGCGTCTCGATGGTGCTCGTCTCGCTCATGCCATGGGCGCCGGTGCACTCTGTGTACAACGCGGTGACGTTCGGCGCCTCGGGCGCGGTCTACGGCCTGCTGCTGGCGTACGGACTGATCTTCCCGGATCGACAGATTCTCTTCATGCTCTTCTTTCCGGTCCCGGCGCGCGTGTTCGTCCTGATCATGGGCGCGATCGCGTTCATCTCGGCGGTCAGCGCGACCGGCGGACCCGTCGCGCATCTCGCCCACCTCGGCGGCCTGCTCGTCGGCTGGGTCTATCTCAAGGGGCCGTCGAATCTTCGCCTCGAGTTCAAGTACCGCCTCACGAAGTGGCGCATGGAGCGCCTGCGACGCAAGTTCAACATCCATCGCGGTGGCCGCGACGATGACTGGCAGCGGCGCATTCATTGATTGAGGGCCGCCGGCGTCTGATCGTGGCGCTCGCCGCCGGAGTGATCCTGCGCGCCGTCGCGCTGCCGCTCGCCGGCACGGGCGACACCCTCATCTGGAAAGTCTGGAGCGACAACGCCGCGCACGACATGACCGGCGTCTACGGCGTCGGCGGCGATCCGCCGGTCCGGCGCGTCCTGCGCTGGCAGAACGAAGAAATGACCGTCGACTATCCGCCGCTCGCCGTCGCCGAGCTTGCCGTCGTCGGCCACGCCTACCATCTGCTTCGTCCGCAGTTCGACGACACGCGGTGGCTGAACGTCTTCGTCAAGCTGCCGGGCCAGATCGCCGAGTGCGCGTTGGTCGCCTGGATGCTCCTGCGCGGGCGCCGTCTGTTCGGGGCGCGCGCCGAATGGGCCGCGCTCGTGTTCTGGCTGAATCCGCTGGTGCTGATGAACGGCGCCGTCCTCGGCTACCTCGACGCGCAGGGGGCCGTGCCGATTGTGTTCGCCGCGCTTGCGGCCTGGACCGGCATGTCCCTCGCGGCGGGCCTTCTCACTGCCATCGCCGTGCTCACCAAAGCACAAGCGGTCTTCGTGCTGCCCGCAGTGGCCATGACCGTGTACCGCCGCGGAGCGCGCGTCGCAGGCCTTGCGCAAGCCGCGATTGGCGGGCTCGCGACGACGACGTTCGTGGTCGTGCCGTACGTGGCGCGGGGCGCCTGGCACAACCTCGTGCAGGCGGTCGGACGACTGGCGACGCACGACATGCTTTCAGCGCAAGCAGCCAACGTCTGGTGGATCTTCACGTGGTGCCTGCGCGTCGCCGATGTACGGAGCGAGTGGGGCTGGTGGCGGGCGCTGACTCAGCCGGTGCGCATTCTTGGGATCACACGGGCGGAAGCGCTCGGATATCCCAACCCACGCGAGATCGGCTTCGCACTTGTCGTCGCGGCCATCGGCTGGGCGTGCTGGCGATCGCGCCGGCTGACGGGCCTCAGCCAGACGGCGGCGCTCGCCGCGTGGTGCGCGTACGCGTACGCGATGCTCGCGGCGCAAGTGCACGAGAACCACTGGTATCCCATCGTGCCGTTCCTCGGCCTCGCCGCCTCGGCCGATCGGCGATACACCGGACCCTTCGTCGCGATTTCGGCGATCGCGGCGCTGAATCTGCTCTTGTTCTACGGATTCGGATCGGATTGGCCGACGATCCTCCCGCGCTGGTGGACGGGCATCGACACGTCCGTCCTGCTCGCGTTCGTCAACGTCGGGGTGTTCGCGTGGTTCGGATGGAAGCTCGCTACCGCCCAGCCTGGGCCGGCGCAGGAGTTGTGGGCATCAACGCCATCTCCTTGAGCGCAGCGATACGGCGGTCCATCGGCGGATGCGTCGACCACATCCTTGCCCACAGTCCCTCGCTCTCTTCGGCGCTCTTACCGAGCGGGTCGGCGATGCAGAGATGCGCGGTGCCCCGCTTGATCGCCGGCGTCGGCTCGACGGCGTCTTCGATCTTCTCGAGAGCATCGGCAAGCGCCATCGGATTGCGCGTCAGCTCGGCGCCCGTCGCATCGGCCTGATACTCGCGGCGCCGCGACACGGCTAGCGCGAGCAGTTGACCGATGATCGGCGCGAGAATGATCGCGACGATCCAAATCGCGAAGAACACGAGGCCGGCCGCGCCACTGTTGCTGCGCCCGCGGCCGCGGCTCGTTCCGCGCCCGCCAAAGCGCAGCGCGCGCCCCGACCAATCGGCGAGCAGCAGAATCGCGCCGACCAGCGCCGCGACGACCATCATCAGGCGGATGTCGAAATTGCGGATGTGGCTCATCTCGTGCGCGACGACGCCTTGCAGCTGTTCACGATTGAGCGTCGACAAGAGGCCGTCGGTCACCGCGATCGACGCGTGCGCGGGGTCGGGCCCGGTCGCAAACGCGTTCGGATCGCTGTCGGGAATGACAAAGAGCTTGGGTACGGGAATACCTGCGGCGATTGCCATCTCCTCGACGATGTTTTGGAGCTGACGGTAGCGGAGGCGCTCGTCATCGGTCGTCGCACGCGCCAGGCGATCTTCGATCGGCTCGGCGCTGGCGGACCCGAGCACCGCGCGATCGCCGTAGCGTAAGCTCCACCACGCACGGCCGGTGCCGATCGCGAGCGCCGCGATCGTCGCAATGGGCATCGACTCCTGCAAGTCGCCGATGATGAAGGCGTCGACGCCGAAGCCGATGAGGACGAAGACGAGGACGAACAGCGCCATCACCAGCCACGTGCGGCGGCGGTTGGCGGCCTGTTGCTCGAGAAGGTTCACGTGGCCCGTTCCAATCTGTCGTCCCGAAGGCCGCTCAGGTAAACGGCCAACCGACGCCGTAAGAAGCGCTTCCCTTTGCCGGTCTTTAGAAAGCGCTCACGGCGGAAGGCATCATTGGTGCTCAAGCACGCCTCGTAGTAGATCAGGCGAACGGGACGACGCTTGGCCGTCGAGAAAACGCGGCCTTCGGTGTGTTGCCTCAACCGAACGCGCAGGTCTCGAGTCGATCCCGTGTACCACTCCCCATCAGCCTCGCACAGGAGGACATACGTGTAGGTCAAGCAACGGCCTCCTTTGGTGGGACAGATTGGAACGGGCCGTGGCCGTACGTTCCGCTACGACTTGCCCATGCTCAAGTCGACGGTCGGTACCTGGCGATCTGCGGCGTCCTGGATCTGGAAGAGCTCCGCGGCGCTGAACCCAAACGTGCTGGCGAAGAGATTCGTCGGGAACGTCTCGCGCGCGATGTTGAACTTGGTCGCGATGTCGTTGTAGAACTGCCGGGCGAAGCCGATCTTGTTCTCCGTCGCGGACAGCTCCTCCTGCAACATCTTGACGTTCTCATTGGACTTGAGCTGCGGGTAATTCTCGGCGACCGCGAGCAGCCGTCCGAGCGCTTGCGACAGCTCGCCCTCTTTCTGGCTCGCGTCGGCCGGTCCGGACGCGCCCATCGCCTTCGCGCGCGCGTCCATCACCGCCGTGAGCGTGCCCTTTTCGAACTCCATCACACCCTTCACGGTGTTGACGAGATTCGGAATCAGATCGTGCCGGCGCTTGAGCTGCACGTCGATCTGCCGCCAGCCGTTCTGTGTTTGGTTCTTGAGACTCACAAGCCGGTTGTACATGCCCATGAGCCACAAGGCGATCAGGACAAGGATCCCGAGCGGTACCAGAAAAATCATGACAGTGACGCCTCCTCCTCCGACTCGGTCTGCCGGACGTCGAGTACGAACGTGTCGTCGAGCGCCTCGGCCTGGTGCGGCGCGCCGGCGGGCACTTGCAGCACTTCGCCTTCGCGGACGGTGAGCTCCTCATCGTCGACGAGCGTGCGGAGCGCGCCCTGCAGCACGTAAATCATCTGCTCGCTCGAATGGGAATGTCGCGGAACGAGCGTGCCTTTCTTCAAGTAGACCTGCACGATGGTCTGGCGCTCGCCGGCGATCGCCTTGCGGGCGACCATCTCCGTCACTTTATCGAGCGCGATTTCGTCCCACCGATAGAGAGAGACGCGGCGGGTCATAGGAAAGTTCATAGGAGTATAATTGAACGGTTGCCCGGTCGCCGCCGGAGCGACACAGGGCCTCTACTGATGCGAACCAGCACGCCAGACTCTCCGCGCGCCGTGTCAGGCGCGACCCGCTCCGACACGTTCTCGCGCGACGAGCTGCTCAAGTTCTATCGCACGATGGTGCTGTCGCGGCGAATCGACGACAAGGAAATCCAGCTCAAGAACCAGAGCCTGATCTTCTTCCAGATCAGCGGCGCCGGCCATGAAGCCGTGCTCGTCGCGGCTGGCCTCGCGCTCAAGCCCGCGCACGACTGGTTCTACCCGTACTACCGCGACCGCGCGCTCTGCCTGATGCTCGGCATGACGCCGTACGAGATGTTCCTCAGCGCCGTCGGCGCGAAGGACGATCCGAACAGCGGCGGCCGGCAAATGCCGTCGCACTGGGGTCACAAGGCGCTCAACATCGTTTCGCAGTCGAGCCCGACCGGCACGCAGTGCCTCCAGGCCGTCGGCTGCGCGGAAGCCGGCATGCTTTACGAGCGCGTCACCGACATTCCTGACCGCTCGTCGAAGTTCGAGAAGGACGAAATCTCGTATGTGTCGGTGGGCGACGGCACGACGAGCGAAGGCGAATTCTGGGAATCGCTCTCGACGGCGTGCGTACGCAAGCTGCCCGTGCTCTTCCTCGTCGAGGACAACGGCTACGCGATCTCCGTGCCGGTCGAGGTGCAGACGCCGGGCGGCAGCATTTCAAAGCTCGTCGAGAACTTCCCCGGACTCAAAGTCCTGCGGTGCGACGGCACCGACTTCCTCGCCAGTCACGAAGCAATGACCGAGGCGGTCGCATGGTGCCGCGCGCGCAAAGGACCCGCGCTCGTCCACGCGAAGTGCATCCGCCCGTACTCGCACTCGCTGTCCGACGATGAGAAGTTGTACAAGACGCCGTCGGAGCGCGCCGAGGAAGCGACGCGCGATCCGATCGCGAAGTTCGCCACGATGTTGAAGGAGGGCGGCCTCGCGACCGACGCCGACCTTGCGGCCATCGCCAAGGACGTCGACCGCGAGATCGCCGAGGCCGCGGAGAAGGCCATCGCCGCGCCGAAACCCGGCAAGGACACCGCCGGCCTCTACGTGTACTCGCCAGACGTCGATCCGACATC
>CAYQRM010000099.1:0-11132 GCA_964419785.1 uncultured Solibacteraceae bacterium
GGCATGAGCACCGTCAACCCGCTGTGCTGCGGTGATTGGGGCTCGCAGATGTCGATCGACGGACAGCCGACGACGAACGACACGGCGACCCTGGTGAATTGGCGCTTGGTCACACCGCATTTCTTCTCTGCGCTCGGCTTGCGGACGCTTGCCGGACGCGTCTTTGACGATCACGATGTGGCGGGCAGCGAGCCGGTGGTCGTGATCGACGAGCGCTTCGCCCAACGGTACTTCCACGGCGTCGATCCTGTCGGCAAACGCGTCAAACGCGGCTCGACCGATTCGCCGTTCCCGTGGATGCGAGTCGTCGGCGTGGTCTCGTCGGTCGAGGACGCGGGCGATCTCACCGAGACGTGGTACATCGCGTATCGACAATATCCAGACGCACCCTCGACGAGCGATCTGTACATGTGGATTCGCACGAACGATCCCGGCAGCACGGCCGCGGCGATTCGCGCGGGCATGCGCGAGGTTGACCCGACACTGCCCGTTCTCGAGCTGCGCACGATGGAAGACATCAAGCAGACGGCGCTGTCTCAGCGGAGGCAGGCGTCGGTCGTCACGTCGGCGTTCGGCGCGGCCGGTGGCGCGCTTGCGCTGTGCGGCGTCTACGGACTGGTCGCCTTCGTGGTGACGCGCGAGCGACGTGACATGGGCGTGCGCCTCGCGCTCGGCGCGTCGGCCGAGGCGGTGCGGCGACAGGTCGTCGGCCGGCTGCTGCGCCTCGGCGTCGCCGGCATCGTTACGGGCGTGATTGTCGCGCGTTTTCTCGAGCCCCACGTCGTCGCCTCGCTCAGCGCCCAGCCCATGCCGTTCTGGCCGCGAGCGGGGCTGCTCGCGATAGGTCTCGTGATCGTCTCGGCCGCGGCCGCGTGGGTGCCCGCGCGGCGCATTCTCACGCTCGATCCGGTCCGCGTGCTCGGCGACTAGCGATTGCGCTAAGCTCCGGACATGCGAACTCTGGGAATCGCGCTGGCGATCGGCTTCGTCTCGGTGACCGCGCTTGCACGCGCGAGTCAGCCACCGCCAGTCAACACCGAGGTGTACCTCGCGTCGTACTCCGGCGGCCAGACCGTTGCGATCTCCGGAGTCACGAACATCAGCAATGACCCGGAGTACGACAATCAACCGAGCTTCACGCCCGACAGCCGCGCCGTGCTGTTCACGTCCAGACGAGACGGCAAGCAGACGGACATCTATCGGTACGACATCGCGTCGAAGACGCTGACCCAGCTGACGCGTACGCCGGAAAGCGAGTACTCGCCGCTTGTGACACCGGACGGCAAGACCTTCTCGGTTGTTCGAGTTGAAGCGGACGGTACGCAGCGGTTGTGGCGATTCGATCTCAACGGCACGAATCCGCGGCTCGTGCTCGAGAACGTCAAGCCGGTCGGGTATCACGCGTGGATCGACGCGACACACCTCGCGCTGTTCGTCCTCGGCGCCCAAGGTCAGCCCGCCACGCTGCAGCTTGCCGACACGACGACGGGCAAGGCGGACATCGTGGCGACGAACATCGGGCGGTGTCTCGCGCTGCGGCCAGGAACGCCAGTGCGCGTGACGTACGTGGACAAGAAACCGAATGGGCCGATTCTCAGAGAGCTCGACCCCGTGAAGCGAGAGTCGGCGCTCGTCATGGGAATGCCCGCAGGTACCGGCGCAGGTCCCAATTCGGTTCCAGAAGACTACGCCTGGGATCCCTCGATCGATCTTGGGCGTCTGATCGTGGCCTCGGGCCCTTCATCACTGATTGGGCTGTCGGCAGATGGTCGCACCGCGTTGATAGATCTCTCCGCGACTGGCGTGACGAACATCACGCGACTCGCCGTCAGTCCTGACGCGAAGTGGATCGCGTTTGTCGCACAGCCGAAGCCGGCAAGCGCTCGGCGGCCCTGACGACTTTCCACGCCCATCTCGTGCCCCGGCCTGCGGCGCGTCCGGCTTCCCTATTGCCTTCCCATATGTCTCGTGCCATCATGCCTATGGCGATCCCATAGGAGCAACGGCGGCATGGGCAGCGACAAGACCGACGTCTGGCAGGGCACCCTGGCGCTGATGGTGCTGAAAACGCTCGAAGCGCTGGGGCCGCTCCACGGCTACGGCATCGCGCGGCGCATCGAGCAAACGAGCGGCGACCGCATCACGCTCAACTACGGCACGCTCTACCCTGCCCTCCTGAAGCTCGAGCAGGAAGGATGTATCGCCGCGGCGTGGGGCGTCTCCGAGAACAACCGTCGCGCCAAGTTCTACCGCCTCACGCGCGCGGGCCGGAAGCAGATTGAAAAGGAAGCGCGCGAATGGGCGCGGACAACCGACATCCTCGCGCGATTCCTCGCGCCCGAGCAGTCATGACCGTGTTCGGCCGTCTACGCGCCTGGATCGTCCGAGCCGCCGGCGCGATGGGTGCTGGCCATGACGACGCGGATCTCGCCGCCGAGCTCGAGAGCCACCTGCAGCTCCAGATCGACGATAACGTGCGCGCCGGGATGGCGCAGGACGAAGCAAGGCGCGCCGCGCTCCTCAAATTCGGCGGCGTCGAAAGCGTGAAAGAGGCCGTCCGGGATCGCCGCGGCCTTCCCCATCTCGATTCCCTTGCGCAGGACGCGCGGTACGGCGGGCGCGTGCTGCGTCGCCACTTAGGAGTCTCGTCCATCGCCGTACTGTCGCTCGCGCTGGGCATCGGCGCGACGACCGCGGCGTTCGGCTGGATGAAGGACGTGCTGCTCAGCCCATTGTCCGGCGTTCCTTCCGCGAGCCGCATCGTCGCGGTCGAATCGGTCACGCCGGCCGGCACGTTCATCGATTCATCCTGGCTTGATTACCGCGACCTGCGCGACCGCTCGCGCGCCTTCGACGGCCTGCTCGCCTTCAACGATCGCCCGCTGCGGCTCGGACCCGACGATGGATCGGAGCGCGCGTGGGCACTGTTCGTCTCGGGTAACTACTTCGACGTGCTGCGCGTCGCGCCGGCGGTTGGCCGGTTCTTCTCTCCCGAAGAACAGCAGGAACGTCCTGGCGGCGCGCCCGTGGCCGTGATCAGCGACGCGTTGTGGGCGCGGCTGTTCCAACGCGGTCCTGGCGCGATCGGCGCGACGATTCGGCTCAACCGGCACAACCTCACCGTCATCGGCGTCGCGCCACGCGAGTTTCACGGAACCATCACCGGACTGGCGTTCGAGCTGTACGTGCCGCTGATGATGGAACAAACGCTCAGCGAGAGTGGCGACTGGCTGTCGATCCGCGGAAGTCGTCCGCTCAAGATCCTCGGGCGGTTGCGATCGGATACGAACGTCGCGCTTGCCAACGAGGATGTGGCATCGATCGCGCGCCAGCTTGCCACCGAGCACGCCGACAGCAACGCCGATGTTCGCGCGGCCGCGCTGCCGCTCGTCGATGCTCCGTACGGGGCGCAGCACGATCTCGGTCCGTTGCTCGTCGCGCTGCTCGGCCTTGGGGCCGTCGTGTTGATCATCGTGAGCGCCAACGTCTCGAGCTTGCTCCTGGCGCAAGCCATTGGACGCGATCGCGAGCTGGCCGTCCGGCTCGCCGTGGGGGCGACGCGCGGACGAATCGTGCGGCAGATGCTCGTCGAGGCGGCGCTGCTGGCGATACTTGGCGGGGTCGGCGGCGTGCTCGTCGCGGCCTGGGCGTCGCGAGGCTTGATCGCGCTCCTGCCGGCGACCGAGCTGCCACTCTCGCTCGCCGGCGGCATCGACGTCCAGGTACTTGCGTTCGCCGGTGGACTGTCTCTTTTCGTCGCGATGCTCTTCGGCGTCATGCCTGCGCTCACGGCGCGCCGCGTGCGCATCGCCGACGCGCTCACGGCCTCGCGCGCCTCGACGCCGGGACCACGCGCCCGCTGGCTCCGCAGCGGCTTCGTCATCGTCGAGCTGACGCTCGCCATGATGGCGCTCGTTGGTTGCGGCTTGCTCCTGCGCACCTTTCAGAACGCTCGTGCAGTGAATCCTGGCTTCGACGAGCGCGGTGTGCTGCTCGTCGGCTTCGATCTTGGATCCGCGGGCTACACACGCGACGACGGTCTCGCCTTTCAAGATCGCCTCGGCGAGCGCGTGCGCCAGCTGCCAGGCGTCGACGCCGTGAGTTTCGCTGAGGACGTGCCACTTGGCCTGTCGCTGGGCTCGTGGGAGACGCTCGAGATCGACGGTTATGTCCCACAGGCGGGCGAGAACATGAAGATCTATCGAAACATGGTCTCACCCGGCTATTTCGGCACGATGAAGATTCCGCTCGTGAGCGGGCGCGACTTCACCGAGCGCGACGATCGGACCACACCGCTTGTGGCGGTCGTCAACCAGACATTCGCCTCGCGCTATTTTGGTGGTGCCGATCCGATCGGGCGACGCTTCACCGGGTGGGGCACGCCGATCACGATTGTCGGCGTCGCGCGCGATATCAAGGTCGCCGAAGTCTCCGAGCCAGCCACCCCGTACTTCTGGGTGCCGATGCGCCAGCATTACCTGCCGAGCACGGGCTTCGCCGTGCACATCCGCACTGCGGGCGATCCCCTCGCGATCCTGCCGGAGGTACGACGAGCTGTCCGAGAGTTGAATCCGGCCGTGCCGACCGATCTCGTGGTCACGCTGGCCAGCTACACGGACGCGGCGCTGTTCACGCGTCGCGCCGCCGCGCTGCTGGGATCGATTCTTGGAGGGATCGCGCTGCTGCTCGCGGCGATCGGCCTCTATGGCGTGCTTGCGTACGCCGTGGCGCAGCGGACGCGCGAAATCGGCCTTCGCGTCGCGCTCGGCGCACCGCGCCATCGCGTGCTGGGGCTCGTGCTCGGTCAGGCGGCGCCGCTGCTCGCCTCCGGCGTCGCGCTCGGCCTGGCCGGTGCGGCCGGCGTCGGCCGTTTGCTCCAGAGTCTGCTCATCGGCGTCAACGCCGCGGACGTGCCCACGCGCGTCGTCGTCGCGGTCACGCTCGCGGCGATGGCGATCGTCGCGGCGTACGTGCCCGCGCGACGTGCGCTTGCCGTCGATCCCCTGACGGCGCTCCGTCAGGACTAGCGGCTACTGGACAATCAACGTCACGGTGCCGGGGCTCGTCGTCGTTGAGCCGCGCGTCGTCGTGTACGTGAACGTATCGGCGCCGGTAAAGCCGCGCTCGGGCGTGTAGACGAAGCTGCCGTCAGCCTTGAGCTCGAGCTTGCCGTGCGTCGGCTGCGACGCGGCAGTGACGGTGGCCGGCGGCGTCGTGATCGCGGTCGCGCCCGCGGTGATCCCCACCAGACCTGGCGTGGCGATCGTCAGCGCCTTGCCCTTCGGCACGAGATAGAGATGCGCCTCAGCGGTTGGCGCTCCGCCGCCTCGTCCCGCGCCACCGCCGCGCGCGGGCGGCACGGCCGGCATTTCGCCGGCCGGGAAACGCGGCATCATCTTGTCGCGATTCGCCATGCTGTAGACGATGGCCGCGCTGACGACGGCGTTCTTCATCACGTCGTCCGGCACAACGCGCTCGTAGGTATCGAGATCGGTGTGCCACGTCGTGCTGTTGTATTCGATCGGATCCTGCTGCGCGCCGATGCCCGGCAATCCCGCCACGGCGAAGGCGCCGTTGTCGCTTCCGCCCTCGACGCGCGCCGATGAGGCGGACGCGCCGTACACGCCCCAGTCCTCGAATGGCTTGAGGAACTGCGCGAGCACGATCGCCGCCTCGGGCGGTCCAAAGATGTTCGCACCGCGCACGCGGCCCGTGCCGTCGTCGATGTTCCAGTACGCGTCGAGCTTCGTGTAATCCGGCTTTGGCTGCTCGGCCGAGCCGAAGTGATTCGCGACGTACGCGAACGATCCGAGCAGACCTTCTTCTTCGCCGCTCCAGAGCGCGACGCGAATCGTGCGGCGCGGCTTGGCGCCGACCGTCTGAAGAATACGCGCGGCCTCGAGCATGATCGCGCAGCCGATCGCGTTGTCGGTCGCGCCCGTCGCGCTCGTCCACGAGTCGAGGTGGCCGCCGAGCATCACGACTTCGTCCGCTTTGTCGGTGCCCGGAATCTCGCCGACCGTCACGTACGACGTCGATCCTTCCGGGAAGTACTGATTCTGGACATTGAACTCGACCGACACTGGCGTGCCATCGGCGAGGAGCCGCGAGATGCGCCCGTAGTCGTCGTTGCGCAGAATGACGCCCGGCCCAATCTGCGAGGCCTGCTCGTAGGTCTGTCCGGCGCCGTTCTGCGCGACGATGACGCCAGGAATACGACCGCCGCCTTGCTGCGTCAGCCTGAGCGCGGGCGGGTTGTCCCGCAGAAGCGTGGTGATGCGCGCGTTCACTTGCTGCGCCGAAAGATGGCCTTCGGGCGTCGGCGTACCGCCGCCTCGGCCGCCGCGGCCCCCGCCCCCGCGTCCGCCGCGTCCGCCGCGCGCGGGCGCGTTCGGATCGGGCGGCAGGTACCGCGCCTTCGCTTGATCGTCGGCGATCCGCTTCTGCGGTTCGTTGAAGTTGACGGGCACGGTCACCGACGCGCCGACCATCACGATGCGGCCTTTCACCTTCGGCGCGAGCGCGGTCAGAAACGCCGTCATCTCCGCTTCAGTCGGATTCTCGGGCGGCAGGACCTGAACGACTTCGCCGCTCACGGTACCGTTGGTCGACGGCGTCCACGGAATCGCCTCGAACTTGATGTTGGCTTTCACCGGCGCGGTGATGTACCCGCTCGCTCGTCCGGGCAGCCAGCCGACGCCGCGCCACGTGAACGGCTCGAGGTGCGCGTTCTTCATCCCCCAGCTCGTCATCGTCTTCACCGCCCAGTCGGCGGCGGCTTTGTGATTGGGCGAACCGATCGGCCGCGGACCGTACACGTCGGTCAGGTTGTGCTCGATCCACATGATCTTCGAGTGCTCCATGCCCTCGGTGCGGATCTTCGCGATCGCGTCCGTGTCGATGACTTCTGGCGTGACGGTGTGGGGCACCCAGACGGTAAGATTCTGCGGCGGCTGTTGCTGTGGCTGCTGCGGCGGCGGCGCTGCCGAGACGACAACCACGAGACTCCCCGCCAGCACCGGACCGATCGCCTTCCGAAACATACACGCTCCTCGCGCGATGGTGGCGGCGGGTGCCGCCGAACTCGCGCGTGCGCATGATATCCGACGAGGTATTCTCACGGGAATGTCGGCACCCGTCACGGTTTCAGGCCTCGATCGTCACGGTCTGTCGCTCGTGTCGCCGCTCGATTCGGCGTTCGACGAAATGGCGCGCCCGCTCATCGGTTCGTCGAAGCACTCGATGCCCTCGAGGGCGAGTCCGACGGATGGATTGAACATCTCGTGGCCGAGCGCGATCGCGTGGTCGAAGGCGCGACGGCGGTCGCGATCGACCTCGACGCCGCGATCTTCGACGACGGCACGCTCGTTGGCGCAAATCAGGACGGATGGCTGAGCGAGCTGTTCGGGACGTACGTCGCCGCCAAACAACAGTGGTACCGCACGATTCTCGCCGGCCTCGACGCTGGCCAGTCACTTGAGGACGCGTACGCGCCGCTGCGCGCGTTCAGCGCGGAAAGCATTCGACAGATGCACGCGCGCGGACCCATGGACCCGCGCGAGCGGAGACGATCGATGTGGCGCACACAGGCCGCTGGTGAAGCCAGCAGCTGGCTGCGGCGTTTTCCAGCGTCAGAGGTGCCGCGCTTGCTCTGCGGTCTTCGGCTCGAGCCCTTCGCGATCGAACCGCGCGGCTAGCCTTTCGGCCTCGCGAATCGCGCGTCGTCGATCGACGCGCCGGGCTTCACGTCGGTGATCGTGATCGTGTCGAGCGTGTTCCAGTTCGTCCGTTTGATCGTGAACGGCACCATGACGCCCGCGACCGGCTTGTAGTCGCTGTAGTCGATGGTCTCGGTGAGCGAACCATTCAGCGGCGTGCGCGTCACCATTTGACGCCGAAGAAGCAGGCCGGAAGAGGCGTCAAAATACAGCCGCTCGGTCACGTTGTCGGCCAGGTTGCCCTGGACAAGATTCACGTCGGTCGGCGTGCCGCCCGGCGTTGCCGCGGGCAGCCGCGTGGGCCGGCCAGCCGTGAGATTCGTGTAGCGCGTCTTCATTTGCACCGGACGGCCGAGGTCGTTGAGCTTGGTCGCCTGCCGCAGCCGGAATCCCGAAAGATCGCCGACGACGCCACCGCCTTGCACCCAGCCGGTCGTCCCGTCGAAGCCAAATGTCGTCGCTTGCTGGCCGTCGGTGCTCTCGCGGTACTTGTCACCCTTCTGCTCGATGGTGATGTTCGTGGATTGGTTCGCGCGATTGACGAGCGTGCCCGTCATCACGATCGACGTCACCTTTTCGATCGCCGCTTGCCCACCCATCGCCGTGACATATTTCGCCAGCAGATCATCGACCGGGGGCGCGGCTGGCGCGTTGCCGCGTGCTCCGCCTGGCGCGCCCCCGCCGCCCGGTGCGCCGCCGCCTCTGGGCGGCGGACCGCCGGCGCGCGCGGCGATCGCAGCGATCTGATCGGGCGTCAGCGGAATCGCCGGCTGCAGGCCCGCGGGCTGATTGCGGCCTTGGTGGCACGTCCCGCAATTGATCCGCACGCCGAAATCACCGGCGTTGACGGCTTTGACCATCTTGATCATCTGCCGCGCCGTCTGCTTCGATCGCTGCGTGTCGAGATCGTAGGTGAACTGTCCCGTCGCCTGATCGCGCACGTGACAGCCGGCGCAGGAAATGCCGGTCGCCGCCATGAAGTACTGCATCGTGTCGTCGAGCTGCGCGGCTGGTACGTCGGTCAGCACCTGGATGTTCTTGTACTTTTCTGGCGCCATCGGACCAGCCGGCGCGGCAGGCTGTTGCGCCCCGGGTTGCTGGCGAGCGACGGCAGCGGTGGTCGCGAAAACAAAGAGAGTAAAAACCGTGGCGGCGATCCTCATGGGGGACGCTCCTGTCGCCGGAAAGGATACTCCCGATACGGCCGCGCTTGCCAAGCGCGATCTCCCGGAGCATACTCTGGTCGAATTTCCCACCCTGCGCGGATATCGGGAGGATGGAACGATGAGTGACAGGCTCGCGAGGCTATTCCATGAGTACGACCGTGGCCGCATCTCACGCCGGCAGCTGCTGCAGGCGCTCGGCATCGCGGTCGCAGTTCGACCAATTTCCGCGCTCGCCTTCGGTCAGGGCGCGGGACAAGATCCGGCCGGCGCCCGGGGGCAAGGTCAGCGCCAGGGCGCACCCGCCGACACGACGCCGGCGAAGCTGCCGTTCGAGCCGACGGGTTGGACGACGGTGCTTCTCGATCATTTCTCGGCTCAGGCCGTCGACTATCAGAAAGAGGCCGCGTTCTACGCGGCGCTGATGGGTTGGAAGATCCGCAGCGACGACGGGAAACAGGCGGTGCTCGACATCGGTGATTGGGGCGGCTTCGTGCTTCGCGGCGGCTATCAGCCGCCGCCGGCTCCACCGCCGCCCCCGGCGCCGACGCCGGCAGCGGCCGGAGCCGATCCAAACGCCGCCGGTCGAGGCCAACGTGGCGGCGGACGCGGACCCACGCCGCCGCGTCAGGTCCTCATCGACAATTTCTGCTGGGGCATCGAGCCCTGGGACGCGAAGAAGGTCGAAGCCGATCTCAAGAAGCGCGGCCTCAATCCCGTCGCGGACAACGATTCGAAGAACAACTTCCAGAGCTTCCACGTCAAGGATCCCGACGGATTCGATCTGCAGATCAGCAACGGGAACATGAAGAATCGGCGCAAGAGCGCGGCCAACGGCAAGACCTCGGCGCCGGCGCCATTCGACAACACGAACTGGAAGACGGTGTGGCTCGATCACATCTCCTTCCAGTGCTCGAACTACAAGGAGTCGGTCGCGTTCTACAACGCACTGCTCGGCTGGAAGCTCGGCAAGGACACCGGCCGGCAGAACCAGTGCGAGATCGGCGATGTCGGCGGAATCATCATTCGCGCGGGTGGGGGCGGCCGCGGCGCCGATCCGAACGCCCCGCCGCCTCCACGACACGCGACGATCGATCACATTTCGTTTGGCATCCAGCCGTGGGATCCGGACGCGGTGAAAGCCGAGTTGGACAAGCGCGGACTGCGTGCGCAAATCGACACCGGCGGCGGCGGCGACATTCATACCGCCGCGTTCCAGAGCTATCACACCACGACGCCCGAAGGCTTCGATCTGCAGATCAGCTTCGTGACGAAGGCGAATCGCAACGCCGGATCAGGCGCACCGGGCGAAGACGAATAGACGAGCCCTGCGCGCGGTTCTCGCAGTACGTTCCGCTGTGGGAACCGCGCGATCTCCCACCTTCGCGCGACCGATTCTCATCGGCCTTTCGCACGCCCCAATTGACGCTGTCGCTGCCGGTTCATGGCAGCGAGGAGGACGATCTCGTCACCTCCGTCCCCTCATCTCGTGGATCGGCTCTTGCACTTCTGAAGTGTCGATGCGAGCGATCGCATCACCAAGAAAGGAGCCCTCATGAGATTCTCAACTCTTCGTCGAGGCTGGGCCGCAGTGGCCACTACGGCGTTGATGTTGGCCGTCAGCGTGCCAGCGAGCGCGTCCATGGCGGCTCAGGGTCGTCAGGATCGCCGAGACGGGGCGCCGTACGAACGTTCGTATGGTCGCGCTCGGTTCGATGATCACGATCGACAGACAGTCCACGAATGGTACCGGCGTCATCGAAACGCGCCGCCTCCGGGGTTGCGCGATCGCGACCGGCTGCCCGCGAATATGAGCGGCCGCATCGTGGTGGGCAGCTACCTCGACCGCGACCTGCGCGCTCGCGCGCACGCAGTGCCGGCGGATCTGATGCACAGACTGCCACCACCGCCGCGAGGCGATCGGTATCTGCTCGTCGACGGCCAGCTCTGCGCGGTTGACCATAGCTACCGCGTCGAGGACTCGATTCGCATCAGCGCGTGGTGGGGCGAATAGGCCCACCCAGCGGATCGAGCAGCCGTTAGCCAACAAGTAGTAGCGGAGTACTCATTGGGGCCGCGCGGCGCGTGATTTTTTCCATCGCCGCGTGGCACCGGACTTGCTCCAACCAACGATCGTGGCGGGGTGACCGCAAGCGCGGCCTCCGCCCGATCGAGGGAGGGAGCGAGTGTCGGACGTCTCCGCGCAATTCGAGCTCGTACGGCGCGCGCTCTGGATCCTGCCGTGCACGGC
>CAYQRM010000100.1:0-8201 GCA_964419785.1 uncultured Solibacteraceae bacterium
CCGCGCCGCGTGCCGGTAAGTCCTCTCGATCACGCCCGAACGCGATGCGTCGCCAGGCGCTGAAACAATTGCGGCTTGTCGTCCGACCAGCGGACGCGAAACGTGGCCCACACATCCACACTTTGGCCGGCCGCCAGCCGCTTTGCGCGCCTCAGCGCTTCGGCGTACGTTGCCGTCTCAGCGTGCGCAACCTCTCCGACGGCGCCGACCAAACATCGACCTGAGGGAGCGCCGCGCTCTCGGGAAATGACGATGTCGCCGGTGTGCAAGTTCTCTTGATTCACGTGATCTCCAACTCATAGGCTGCGCGAGGGACCTCGAATCGTCTGTACCGTCTTGAACAAGCTCCCGTTTGCCATCGGCGTATCGTGGAGGAGCCCGCGCCGTGTCCGAGACCTCGAATCCTTTTGAGCCACGTGCTCCCGAGGTGCCGCCCGGCCCCCCGGCGGCCGCGCCGCCCTCGCAAGCTCATGTCGCACTGCAGGCGCTTGTCATCCTTCTCGTAATCGTCGGGATGGTCTTCGGCTTGTGGGTGTTGTATCGGCTCGCGTCGCTTGTGCTGGTGTTGGTCTTGGCCGCGCTCCTTGCGTACGTGATCGCACCGCTCGTGAACCTGGCGCGCCGCCCGATTCCTCTCGCCGGCCGGTCGCGTCGCTTGCCGCGAGGGATGGCCATCGCCCTCGTCTACCTGATCCTGGCCGGCGGCGTGTCCGGCGCCGCTGCCCTGGTGCTCCCCACGGTGACGCAGCAGGTCAACGACGTCGTGTCACGCGCACCGATGTATGCGCAGTCGATCGTGACATGGGTGCACGGCTGGTCGAGGTACTACCAGCGTTTGCGGATCCCGCCCGAGGTGCGGGAGAAGATCGATCAGTCGATGCTTGTGGCGGGACAGGGTGTTGTCGAGTCCGTTCGAGGATCGGTGCTGGCGCTCATCAGTGCGCTCGCCTCAGACCTGCCCTGGCTCCTGTTGATCCCGATCCTGGCGTTCTTCTTCCTGAAGGACGCGACGAGTCTACGGCGAACGATCGTCATCGCCCTGCCGCATCGGTTCCAGTTGCGGGCACACCAGCTCTTCGAGGGAGTGAACGCGACACTGGCAGCGTTTGTTCGCGCACAACTTCTGGCCTGTCTGCTGGTCGGCGGCGTATGCGGGCTCGGATTCGCGGTGCTCGGGGTTCCGTATTCCGCGCTGCTCGGCACGCTGGCGGGCGTGCTGGAATTCATCCCGCTCGTCGGGCCGCTGCTTTTTGCGATCGTTGCGGCGACCGTCAGCGCGCTCCACGCGCCGGGGCTGGTCTACTGGACGCTCGGGTTTCTCGCGGTCCTCAGATTGGTCGAAGACTATGTGATCTATCCGCGATTCATGCGCCGCGGTATCCATGTCCATCCGCTGGCGGTGATCGTTGCCGTGCTCAGCGGCGCCGAGCTTGCGGGCGTGGCAGGAATGTTTCTGGCGGTGCCCGCCGTGGCGATTGTGTCGGTGGTCTACCGCCAGTGGCTGGAGTGGCGGACGGTCGTCGCCAATGCGGAACGCGCGTAGGCTGGCGCGACGGCTCGGGCCATTTTGAACCCGAACCGTCGGGCGTGCTTAGTGCTTGACGACTTCGACAGGCATCGGCGTAACGTGGTCGAGTCTCGGGGTGGGGCGGTCCGTGTTTGCGAAGTCGCCCTTGGTCTCACCAGTCGACGCGATATCCTCGGCGCCGGTCTGTTCGAGCACCTGCTTGCCCTTGGTCGCCCACTCCTGGTCATCCGCGTGCACGGACAGCAGGATTCCGCCGCTTCTCATCCGGCCCTCGTACCGCTTCGCTTGGTACTCCGGAATCCCGAATCCGATGATCGCTCCGGTCATGCCGCCGATGGCGCTCCCCGCACCAATGCCGGCGAGCGTCGCGACGATGGGGCCGGCCGCAATGAAGGGCCCGACGCCGGGAACCGCCAACATGCCAATGCCGGCCAGCCATCCCAGCGCGCCGCCGATGGCCGCGCCCGTGCCGCCGCCTGCGACGGCGCCTTCAGCGGACTTGGTTCCCCGCTCGTGGCCGAACTCCTTCGATCCAGAATTCTGTGGAAACAGGACCGAAATGTCGGTGTTCCGAAATCCCTTCGCTCGCAGCGCGTCGACGGCCGCGTCGGCGCTCTCGTGCGTCGGGTAGATTCCAAAGACTGATGTGTTCTTAACAAACATCGTGCCTCCAACTGATCTGATGATCTGAATAGGTCTTCTCACCACGCTACGCGCATCGGCGGATTGTGTGTGTGCACAAGGGCACACGCGAGTCTCGCGGATCGGCGTAGGCTCGAAGATGTCGATGACCTGGAAAGACAAACTCGAAATCGGATTGAAGGAAGACGCGCCCTATCGGCGCGACAACCTTCCTGACTTCCAGAAGGCGAAGGGCGCTCGGGCGACCCAACGTGGCGACGCGACTCGATCGCCGGAAGAGCCCGGTGCGCGCGAAACTGCCCATCTGACGGATCCGGTCGCGGCCACGACCAAACTATCGACCGCGCGATCGACGCCTCGCACCTCGACCAAGAAACGCGCGCGGCCAAGCCATCGCTCGCCGCGAAAGCGCCGCTAGCGACGGCTTGTCGGCGTGATCCGCTCGGGTGTCACGCGATCTTCTTGCTGCCAATAAGTAGGAGCACACCGCCGGCCGCGACGGCCGCTACTCCCGCCCATACCGGGATGTTCACCGTCTCGTTGTCCTTCACCGACAGCTCAATCGGCCCCACCTTGGTGCTGTGCGTCCTTGACCACGGTCTACTTCTTGATGGCGTGGCCGACGTCTTCGATGGCCTCACCCACCTTGCGTTTGATGCGCCCCACCGCGCCCTGCGTCTTGCCAGCGAGTTCGTCTGCGACACCTTCGTCGTGCAGACGAGGATTCTTCGTCAGATCGCCGGCGACCTGCTTGATCTTCCCCTTGAGCGCGTTGGCGTTGCCTTCCAGTTCATCGCGATTCATAGATCCTCCCGAATTCTGACGATGGAAGAGCGCACATTACGTACCAGTTCGAGAGGCTTACTCATCGTGAACTTGCGCCTCTGACGCCTTCTCAGGAGCAGCCGAAGGCGAGAATTATTCCGCGGTCGCGGGGGAATTCCTTGCGTCCTGGATCCGCCGCGTCGCGACTATGTGAATGGCTCGGCACGGGCTTTGGCTCAGAGATTGCACCCGTCTTCATCAAGGGTGTGCCCATTTGCACAACCGGGTTCGCTCGAGTGTGAAAGTGTGGAATGAGGTATGGCCACCGCTCTTGATCGAATTCATACAGAGCCTCCGGCACAGCCACCGCCGACTCAGTTCCCGCTGACGTCTGCTCTGAAACGCCCTCAAAGGCGCCGGAATTGGACCAGGTGGGCCGTGATTTTCGGCGCCGTCATCGCTCTGGCCGTCGGGGCGGAACTGTGGCGGGTACATCTCGCCAACGCGATCGGCTATGACACGGTGCCTGTGGAGCGAGGAACCGTCCAGGCCAGCGTCACTGCCTCTGGCACGCTGAACGCCGTGGTCGACGTGCAAGTGGGCAGTCAGGTCTCGGGCAACATCAAGGCCCTCTACGCCGACTACAACACGAAGGTGACCAAGGGGCAGCTTGTCGCAGAGATTGATCCCAAGATCTTTCAGACCCAGGTGGATCAGGCCGTCGCTGCCGTGGCTTCGGCTCACGCTGGCACGCTGACGGCCGGCGCGCAAGTTGAGAAGGCGAACGCCGATCTTCTGGGAGCGATCGCCAACGAAAAATCCGTCGAGGCGGCGTTGGCCAAGGATCAGGCCAATGCCCTGAACGCGACGAATCAATACCAACGGCAAGAGGCGTTGTCTCTGCGCGGAATCATTGCCCAATCGGATCTTGACTTGGCCAAGGCCACGATGGACGCCGCCGAAGCCCAGCTCGCAGCCGACCGGTCGCAGATCGACGCGTCAAAGCAGACCATCCAGTCCGCGCAGGCGCAAGTCGGTGTGGCCCAGGCCCAATTGAGTTCTGCGCGCGATCAAGAGCGCCAATCGCAGGCCTCGCTCGAGCAAGCGAAGATCAGCCTGGACCGCACACGAATCACGGCACCGGTGGACGGCATCGTGATCGCGCGCCGCATGGACGTGGGCCAGACGGTCGCCGCATCGTTCGCCGCGCCGACGATCTTCGAAATCGCGCAAGACCTGACGAAGATGCAGTTGGATACCAGCGTCGACGAGTCGGATATCGGCAACATTGCCGCCGGTCAGCCCGCGACGTTCACGGTCGGTGCCTATCCAGACACTACGTTCCGCGGTCAAGTCGCGGCCGTCCGCAAGGCACCGACCAGTGCCCAGAACGTGGTCACCTACGACGTCGTGATTTCGGTGTCGAACCCGGATCTGAAGCTGTTCCCGGGCATGACGGCCACGGCCCGCATTCTGACCGCGAAGGTCGATAACTCGCTGAAGGTTCCCAACGCCGTCCTGCGAAACCGTCCCACCGCGGCGATGCTGACACAACTCGGCTTGCCGGCTGCTGCGTCCAACGCGCAGCAGGCGTACGTCGTGCGAGGCGGAGCGCTCCGGTCCGTGCCGGTGACCTTTGGGCTGTCGGACGGAAAGTACACCGCGATCACCTCAGGAGACCTGCAGGAGGGTGACCAGGTGGTGTCGAGATTCACCACGGCGGCCAGTACGCCGACCGTGACTACATCTCCAGGCGTGAGCGCCGGCCGCGGCCGCGGGCCAGGGTTCTAGGTCGTCCGGGGAGGCAACGTGCCGCCGCTGATCGACGTCCGCAATCTCACCAAAACGTATTGGCTTGGCGAAGTGTTGGTGAACGCCTTGGCGGGGGTGACGGTCACGATCGCGCGGGGCTCGTACGTCGCGATCATGGGACCGTCTGGTTCGGGCAAGTCAACGTTCATGAACCTGATTGGCTGCCTCGACAGGCCGACCTCGGGCGAATATCTGCTCGACGGCATTCCGGTTGAAAGTCTCGATCGGGACCAGCTTGCGGAGATACGGAATCAGAAGATCGGCTTTGTCTTCCAGAACTTCAACCTTCTTCCGCGCATGAGCGCGTTGGAGAACGTGAAGCTCCCGCTGCTGTACAAGGACACCGACACGCCTGACCCGGACGGGCAGGCTCTGCAGGTGCTGACGCTCGTCGGCTTGGCCGACCGGGAGCGCAGTCTTCCCACGCAACTCTCAGGTGGGCAGCAACAGCGGGTGGCGATCGCGCGCGCGCTGATCAACACGCCGCAGATACTGTTGGCTGACGAGCCCACGGGCGCGCTGGACTCGCACACCAGCGCCGACATCATGACCATCTTCAAGAGTCTTAACCGCACGCAGGGCATTACCGTCGTGGTGGTCACGCACTCCGACGAGGTGGCCGCGAACGCGGACCGCATCATCAGATTTCGCGACGGGCGGATCGTCAGCGACACGCCGGCGAGCCATCCCAGCGGCACCGCGACGGACGCCGCGGCCCTCGCACTGGTGGGTGTCACGCCATGAAGAAGTTCATGTCCTCCGTGCACATCGCGTTTCAGGCGCTCGCGATGAACAAGCTTCGCTCGGCGCTGACGATGCTGGGGATCGTGATCGGCGTCGCGAGCGTCATTGCGACCGTGGCGATCGGCTCGGGCGCGACACAGCGGATCCAGGACCAGATCGCGAGCATCGGCAGCAACATCATCATCATTACGCCCGGGAGCACGAGCAGCTCCGGCGTGCGTCTCGGCGCCGGCAACGCAGTGACCTTGTCCGAGGCGGACGCGCGGGATATTCCAGCACAGTGTCCGGATGTTGCGCTGGCGGCGCCGTATGTCCGCGGCAGCGCACAGGTCGTCAACGGGAACAACAACTGGGCGACCAGCATCTTTGGCGTGACTCCCGACTATCTGATCATTCGCCAACTCGACGTCGCCGTCGGCGCGGAGTTTGTCCGGCAGGATGTCGATGCCGCCAACAACGTGGCGGTGCTCGGCAAGACGCCAGCGGACAATCTCTTCGGCGGGGCGGATCCGATCGGTCAGACGATTCGGATCAAGAACGTCCCGTTCGCCGTGGTCGGCGTGCTGAGTCCCAAAGGACAGTCAGCGCAGGGCCAGGATCAGGACGATGTCATCCTGCTTCCCATCTCGAGCGCCAAACGAAAGGTCATCGGTGCGAGATCCGCGAGCAACACCGATGCCGTGGACGCGATCATGATGCAGGCCAAGTCCGGCGGCCAGATTCAGGCGGCGCAGGACGAGGCCGAAGCGCTGCTCCGGCAGCGGCACCATCTGCAGGCGTCCGACGCCAACGACTTCTCGATTCGCAACCTGCAGGAGGTGTTCGCTGCGCAGGAGGCGTCCTCCAGCATCATGGCGATCATGCTCGCGGCCGTCGCCTCGGTGTCACTGGTCGTCGGCGGCATCGGCATCATGAACATCATGCTGATTTCGGTTCGGGAGCGGACGCGGGAAATCGGATTGCGCCAGGCGATCGGCGCGAAGACGCGCGACATTCTCACGCAGTTTCTGGTCGAGGCGACGACGCTGTCCATCGCCGGCGGGTTCGTCGGAGTCCTGCTGGGAATCGTCGTCTCAGTGCTGATTTCGAGCCTCGCCGGATGGGCGACGTCCGTCGGGCCGGGCGCGGTGGCGCTGGCGGTCTTCTTCTCCGCCGTGGTCGGCATCAGTTTCGGCTACTATCCCGCGAGAAAAGCGGCGTTCATGGATCCAATTGAGGCCCTGCGATCCGAATAGTCGTCGACTGGGATTGACACTTTCCAGTAACTCTCCATGATGGAAGCGGCACATCGGAGTGGACGCGCCGGGTGGCTTCGCGCCGCGGTGCTGGGGTCAGACGATGCGATCGTTTCCGTCTCGAGCCTGATGATCGGCGTCGCGGCGTCCTCCGCGTCCAAGGAGGCGATTCTGATCGCCGGTGTGGCGGGCCTGGTCGCCGGAGCGATGTCGATGGCCGTGGGGGAGTACGTGTCGGTCAGCTCGCAGCGCGACGCGGAGCGGGCAGACGTCGCGCGTGAAACGCAAGAGCTTGCCGGTCAGCCGCAAGCCGAGCTCAACGAGTTGGCGCTGATCTACGTGAAGCGAGGCCTCGAGAAGGCGCTCGCGATGAAAGTCGCTGAGCAACTCAGCGCGCACGATCGGCTCGGCGCGCATTTGAAGGACGAGCTCGGCATCGACCAAGCCTCCCTCGCTCGTCCGCTCCAAGCGGCATGGATATCGGCCGTGAGTTTTGCATCCTTCGCGGTGATTCCAATCGTGGCGCTTCTCGTCGCCCCCTCGGCCCTACGCATCCCCGCCGTGGCCGCGCTGTCTCTCCTCAGCCTCGCCGCGCTCGGTGCGTTTGGCGGTTATCTCGGCGGGGCGCCGATCACGCGTGCCGCGTGGCGCGTGACCATCGGAGGAGCGTTGGCGATGGCCGTGACTGCTGCGATCGGGCGGATCGTCGGCGTGACCGTGGGCTAGATGCGAATGGCGGCGCGGTGCCATCCGATCAGCACGTTGCGATCATGACGCGCGCGATCCGGATACGCTCGCGAATAGAGAGGCGCCGAGTCCAGCGCGCTTGGCGTCGTACATCGCGGCATCAGCGTGAGCGATCAATGTGACTGCATCCCGGCCGTGATCCGGATAGAGGCTCACTCCAACACTGGCGGTGACGGTCACGTCGTGAGCGTCCACGCGGTGCGGCTCGGCGACCGCCCGGAGGAGCTTCGTCGCCACGAATTCCGCATCGTCCATGTGCTCGATCTCCGGCAGCACGATCACGAACTCGTCCCCGCCGTAACGGCAGACCGTGTCTGACTGACGGAGCGCGCCGCTCAGTCGCGTGGCGACCGATCGAAGGATCCGGTCGGCCGCGAGATGACCCAGCGAGTCGTTGATCGCCTTGAATCGGTCCACGTCCAGGAAGAGCACCGCCAGCGGCTTGCCGCGACGATGCGCCAGCGCGATCGCCTCGGCGAGACGGTCGTTCAAGAGCAGGCGGTTGGGCAAGCCGGTCAGCGCGTCGTGCTGCGCCAGGTGCGACATCTGTCGGGACCTCTCGAGCCGGTGCCGACGTCGCGAAACACGATCACGGCGCCCGTGACATGGCCTTCCCGGTCGTGGATGGGCGAAGCCGAGTCTTCAATCTCGGCCTCACGGCCGTCACGCCGAACGAGGAGACAGTTGGCCGCCAGTCCGACGGTCTTGTTGAGGCGGACGGCGAGGCT
>CAYQRM010000101.1:0-6896 GCA_964419785.1 uncultured Solibacteraceae bacterium
CGCCCTCGACGAGCGCGAGATCAGCGGTCTTACCCACCTTGATTGATCCCGTCTTGGCGTCCTGCCCCACCAGACGCGCCGGGACGATGGTCGCCGCGGCGAGCGCCTCCGCCGGTGTGAATCCCGCCTGCACGTAGATCTCAAGTTCATGGACGATCTCGATGCCCGACCCGTCAGTGCCCGCCACGATCGGCACGCCCGCCTGGTGCATCTTGCCGAGCAGCTCGACCATCCGCGCCCAGCTCGCGCGATAGTCCGCGCGCGTGAGGTCCTTCGGCACCGCGAATCCGCCCAGCCGGAACCCGCGCTCGGTCGCGGGCGGCAGCGTGCCGACGAACGGCGCGTACGACGGCGAGAGGTCGCCGTTCTCCGGCACATACAACCCTTCGAACGCGACCATCGTCGGATCGTGGTAGATGTGCTTCGTCGCCATCGTGCGGACGATCAATTCCAGCTGCGCGTCCTCGATGTTCACATCTTTCGCGTATCGTCCCGGCCCTTCGAAGCGCATGATCCCGTTCGACGCGTTGATCACGTCGTCGGGCATCGCCTGCATCATCACCCAGTTGATGTGCGTGATCTCGTCGTAGCCGTCGTTGATCGCCTCCATCGGCCGAATGCCGACGGGAATGTGGCCGTGCACGTGCAGTCCGAGTTTGTGCGCCTCGCGAATCGCCGCCGGCAGCCACGCAGCATTGAACGTGCCGTAGAACTTCACGCCAATGAAGCCGTTCGCCTTCGCTTTGTCGACGAGCGCGATGGCCTCGGCCTCACTCGTCGCGACGTTCGCAACCTGCGCGGTGTACGGCCCCCTGCCGTCGATGAGCGACGACGGATACACGTGCGGGAACAGCAGCTGACCCGAGGCCACTCGAGTCCGTCGATCGATCGTTTGCGCATCGTCGTTGCCGGGATCGCGCACCGACGTCACGCCCATCGACAACTCCTGCACGCCGGTGAAGTCGTCGCCGACGTGCATGTGGCAATCCCACAAACCAGGCACGAGCGTTTTGCCGCGCCCGTCAATCACCTGCGCGTTGGCCGGAACTTTCGTCGAATCGCGCGGCCCGACCGCGGTGATGGTTCCGTGATCGACGACCACGGTTTGATCGGCAAGGAACTGGAGCTTGTCCGCATCGAACAGGCGGACGCCGGTGAATGCCACGGGCGCAGCTGGAACGGTGACGAGCGACTTGAGCAGCGCCGGCGCCAACGCAGCCATCGCCTTTTGCTGCGCGGCTTCAATTCTTGCTTGCTCGTCGACGTACGCCTCCGGCAGCCAGGCGAGACCGACAGTCAGCGCGAAGAACTTGTTCTTCGCATCCGACCAGATCGGCACCGGCGAATTGCTGATGCCGGTGATCGACCACAGCGTGATCGTCTGGCGTGGCGTTCCGGTGCCGACTTCGAGATCGGTGAGCCTGGTCGCGCGCGCCTTGCCGCTCGGCAACAGATCCAGCGATCGATCCGGCGCGGCGAGCAGCGCCTCCAGGAACCAGGCCGTCGTCTCGACCGGGCCGCCTTGCGAGAGATAAAACGCGCGATTCGAGTATGCCGCCGATCCGGAATCGACCGGACTCTTCCAAGTCGCGGTACCGGCATTGATGTTGAACGTCTCCGCGGCATCGCCGTTGGGCGTGACGCCGCGAATCGTGAGTTTCGAGGGCATGCCGTCGGCGCCCGGAGTGCCCCTCGAGTCGAGCTCGAACACCTGGCCGCGCAAGTTCATGCTCTCGCGGCCCATGCGCGTGCCATCGGCGGCCACCCACATCCACGAGTCACCGTGCTTCCCGCCCGTTGAATGAATGATGAGGTGGCGCGCGTCCGCCGGCGGCTTGGCCAGATCCGCGACCGGCACCTGCGCAAATCCGGTGGCAACCGCGCTGATAAGGCAGAGAGAGAGGAAGAGTCGCTGCATAGTGATCTCGGGCGAGATCATAACGCCGCAACGAGCCCCGACGCTGTCAGAAGCCGCGCTAGGATCCGCCCGCCCGAGATGATCTTCTGGATAAGATCGAACGGAAGTCGCGCAACGGTCTGGAGGAGCGAGCTCTGTCCCGCAGCGACCGCGGGCGACATCATCACGAGCGTGAGCGCGATCGCGCCGGCAGCGATCATCTTGACGATGCGATGAGTTCTCATGGCGCCTCAGATTCCAGTGCTCTGGTCAGACCAGTCTACGAGGCGCAATTTGGCTTCTGACGCCGATTTTCAAAGGTTTTTTCGTCGTACGAATCCTGTGCGCACAGAACTGAATCTTCGTCGCGCACGCACAACCTTGTAATGCAATTTGCGTCGGAAGGCGTGTTGGATCGCGGCTGCGAAGCGATCGCTCGTCGCGCAGTTTCAGATTTGCGCTTCGGTCTCGCTACTTCCCAACGAGCTCACTCTCCGCCTTGCCGGCGGCCGAGACGATGGCGGAGCGCTCGGTCGCGCTGAGCTTGCCCGCCTGTTGCCACGCGGTCGCGATTCGATTGACGACGGTCATGAACTGTTTGTGATTCGCGAACGGCGCCTCGCTCCAGAGCTCGTCGAGAAATGTCACGCCATCCTCACGCGCGCGGTTCGGCACGCCAGAATCGATCGATCGGAACACGATCTTCGGCTCGTCGCGCCGGATGTAGACATGGTACGGCGCGGTCGTGCGCGATTCGGCGTCGGCCGACGGATCGGCGATGAAGAATGGCGCGAGCGTGTAGCCGCCGGTCGTGAAGTGCAGCGGCGGCGCCCCTGGCGTCATTGCGGGTGCGAGATCGCCGTCGAGCTTGACGTGCTCGTAGAACGACAACCTGATGAGGCCGGTTTCGAGGTTCTGCCCCACCGGCTCGTGCTGCACGGCCAGGAGATTCGGTCCGTAGAAGATTGACTGCACCGCCGCGTTATCGATCGTGCGCTCGGTCCGGAACGTGAACGGCATCGCAATCTCGATTCGATCGCCGGTCTTCCACGTGCGGCTGAGCGTCACGTAGGTGCCAGGTTTTGCATCGATCTTCTGCGCGGCGCCGTTGATCTTGACCACGTAGCCCTTGCGCACCCACGACGGCACGCGCAGTTTGACGTCGAGCGGGCCATCGCCGCTGACGGTGAGCGTGCTCGCGCCTTCGAGCGGGTAATTCGTCGTCTGGGCCATCGTGAAATGCTTGTCGGCCCAGGTGAGCGTGGACGGAATGTACAAGTTTACGTACAGCGCCGATCCGTCTGCAGACTTGAAGTAGATGGAGTCCTGATACTTCGTGTGGTTCTCCATTCCCGTGCCGCCGCAGCACGTACCGACGTTCCCGTACGTGCGTCGCTGGCCGGGCCGCACTGGCACGAAGTACGTCACCATCGGGCTCGTCGCGCTGTCGAGGTCACGTCGAGACCCGAGGATCTGATTGAACAAGCCCTGCTCGTAGTAATTCATGTACTTCGGGTCCGGATCGTGGAAGAACAGATTCCGGCTGAGCTTGAGCATGTTGTAGAGCGGGCACGTCTCGGCGTGATCCGGGCTGCGCGCGTCCTGGTAGAGCGATCCCGCAATGACATCGCGCGCACGCAAGATCTCGCCGACGCCGACGCCACCGTGACTGTAGGTGCGGTGCGGCACGACCATGTCCCAGAAGTTCTGCGCCGCCGCGTGAAACTCCGGCTCGCCGGTCTGGTCGTAGACGCGCAGGTAGCCGATGAACTGCGGAATGTGCTGATTCGCGTGCCGGCCGTCGAGAATGTCGTTGTTGGCGGAGACGGGTTGGTACACCGCGTTGTTGGTGAAGCGCTTCGCGGTCGCGACGTAGTCGGTGCCGCCCGGCTTGAGCGACGCCAGCGTCGACAGGCTCTCGTTGATCCCGCCGTACTCGCCCGCGATGTACGTGTTCCACATGCGATCGAGCTGCTGCTGCGGAAGCGGCGCCAGCCGGCTGTGCACCCAGTCGCCAATCCTCGCGGCGATGTCGAGTGCCTGGGTGTTGTTCGCGTGCTGATGCGCGTCGAGAAGGCCCGCGAGGATCTTGTGCAACGTGTAGTACGGCGCCCAGATACCGGGATTGCCGCCATACGACGCGAACTCTTCGAGTCGGATGAACTGCGTCTCCGGATACGCCGACAGGAATCCCGGATGCCGTCTGCCGTCGGTCGGCGCGATGATCGTGCCGTGACGATTGCGGCCTGACGCGTCGGTCGCCGATGGGCCGTCATGTTCATCGAAGCGGTACCACGCGACGTTGCCGCCCTTGGTCGATCCGGCCGCGGACTCGACGAGCGATCGCATTTCATCCGGGTTGAGCGCTCGATCGAAAATGTGGAACTCGTCAACCGACGCATTCAGAAACGGCGTGTTGCGCTGCGGGAACTGCACCCGTCCGATCCAATTCCCTGTCGTCTGGCCCAAGTCCGACGGCGAGATCGTCATCGAATCGTTCGTGCCCGCAACCTGACCGTTGACGTAAAGCGTGCCGACGTTTCCACGTCGCGTCACCGCCAGGTGCGTCCACTCACCCGTCGCGATGGGCTGAGAGCCGTCGATGCGCTGCTCGGTGTCTGCGCCCTTCGTCGTGATGGCGAATCGCGGCACGGGCTGTTCGTTCGACGCCCGGACGACGAGGGACATGTGCGCGAGCGCCGGCGATCCGAACTCGGGATTCGGACTCCCGAAATCGAAGACCGCGGCGCCGTTGTTGAGCGCCGCTGGACTGCCGTTCGGGCCGGAGTCGGACAAGAGCATGCGATCGTACAGTCCGAGGTTGATCCATGCGGCGATCGTGAAATCAGTGAGCCCGCTGACGATGCCCTGGGGCAGGGACACATGCTCGGCGTGTCCGATCGGCGACCCGCTGAGACGCAACGCCTGGCCGAACTTGCCAGCTTCGCGTGGCGTCGGCTGTCGCGCGGCGGCGGCAAGCGCATCCTGACACTCGGCCAGACCCGCGACAATGTAGTCGAGTTTCTGTTTGTAGATCGCGTCGCCGCTGCTGGCGTAGGCCTGCGCCAGCATGCTCATGAAGTGACCGGAGTAGTGGCCACGAAGATACCCGGTGGCGTTGTCCCAACTGCCGATCGGCTGAGCGCCTTTCGTATCGACGCCGGCGTTGAAGCGGAAATTGCGCAGAATCCGATCCGGACCCGCGAACACGTCGGTCGCGCCGCCGTAATTTCGCGCGTAATTCAGGATGCGATCGCGCTTCTGCGTGAAGAGGCTGTCGCCGAGCGTGACTTGATTGAGCGCGAACGGCGCGACCCGTCGCGCAACGGGCGCGAGCGCCGCCGCCTCGGCGCCGAACAGTGGTGCGGTCAGGCCGTCGAGGCGCTGAAAGACCACGGCGCCGGCGGTCAGCGCGCCGGCAGTCTTGAGAAAATCGCGCCGGTCGGGTGATGGGCGAACAGGCGCATCATCGTTTTGGGGGGACATGGCAACTCCGGAAAGAAGAAGCATACCGCTTCGGGTGGCCTCACAGGTCGGCCGGCTCCGGGCGCTTAGGGCGTATAGAGGCGCGCCAGCTTCAGTCTCTCGAGCTGCGTGAAGTCGTCGTCAAGCGACCAGATCAGTGCACCGATCTCGTCGGCCAGTGCGGCGATCAGCCAGTCCGAGAGGCCGAACCGAAATCCCTTGTCCGCCGCCGCCGGCACCCACCGTTCAACAAGCGCCCATGTGTCGTCCGACGGACGGAGGAGCGGTAGCGCGGACAGGCCGCGCGCGAGGGCCGGCCGATCGCGCCGCGCGACTCCGCCAAGCAGCTCCAGTTGAACCGGCAGCGCCAGCACAACAAGGTCATCGTCGAGCAGTCGCTTGAGGGTCGTCGACACCTTTCCCGCTGCCCGCCGGTGGGCGTCGATCCAGATTGAGGAGTCAACGACGATCACGGCGCCGCCGATCGCGTTTTCGGATCTCTGCCGGATCGAACTCGAAGGCCACGCGATTCAAGAGATCCTTGAGCTCGTCGCGCCGGCCACGCCTCACGACTTCGCGCAACGCGTAGACGACGGTGTCGGTCTTCGACGTAAAGCCGAGGATCTCGCGCGCGGCGTCGACGAGATCGTCGGGGAGCAGCAAGGTAGTGCGCATACGATCAACTATAGACCATATGCTTTAAAACATATGCTCATGCGTGTGGCTGTAGAGGCACCGCGTGGTCCAAGGACGTCGTCGGGGCTCGACTGCCGCAGCGTGCTTTTCCGCAGCGCCCAGGAGAAATTCACCGCTCGCGGGGTCGCACCGCGGCTCAGGCGCGCGGCGCGTGCATCCGAACCCTGGCAGTGCCTTTGCACAAACCGGGCGTGGAGCGGTGTTTATGACCCCGAAATCGTCAGTCTCATTGAGTCCACACGTGACTGTCGTCGTGTCATTCTTCCTGCTGATCGCCTGGGCTGCGAACCCAACGGCGCTGCAGGACCAAACCCGGAAGGTCGTGCCCGTCGTCGCGCCCGCCGCACTCGAGTCGCTGCTTCCCGGTGCGCTGGAGGGCTGGACCAAAGGTGCGTCGACGAGCTACCGCGTGACCGACGGATGTCTCTATGCGTTCGCGGACTCGGTCTTTCGCAAAGGTGACGAGAAGCTGCGGGTCACCGTCGCCGACACCGGGTTCGACACTGACGCGCTCATGACGGTGGCGACAATTGTTCAGTCCTTCCCGGCCGGTCACACGGAGACCATCCCGCCGGATACGGCGATCAGCCGAATCACCTATCGCGATTGGCCCGCGGCCACGATGTGGACCGCCAGCAAACACGAAGGCGAGTTCACTGTCGTCGTAGACAATCGGTTCGTCGCGAAAGTGGAAGGCACGTCAACCGGCGGGCTCGATATGCTGCGGGGTGTCCTCGACCGGATCGACCTGAAGAAGCTCGCGGCGCTCGGCCAGTAGCATCGTCAGTGTCGAGGTGAGGAAGAGGAGCGAGCCGCGATACGATTGACCGATGCCGCG
>CAYQRM010000102.1:0-1889 GCA_964419785.1 uncultured Solibacteraceae bacterium
ACACTCCTCTAGACAATGACCCAATGGCCCAATAATCCCGAAGTCATCGTTTGATCGCGGCCTCGAGCACCGGATCACGCCCGGCCAGCCATTCGCCGATCGTCGTCCGCACGGTGACGTCCGGCTCGAATCCAGCCTTACCGGCGGACGGGTTCGCATCGACTGCGGCAAACAGGTCCTTCACAAACGCCGCGAACGGCTGCTGAGGATCGTCCGCGCACTTGCTGTAACGGATGTAGAGCGTCCTGGTCGCGGGCAGAATCTCGTATCGGTAGAAGCGCTTTGATTTGACGAGCGCGAGGCCGATCGGCAGGCGCAACGCCTCGACGGCGGTTACGAGCGGCGGATGATCGTTCCAGGCCGTCGGCGTCACGCTCAGCGTCATCGTCGTTCCATCCGCGCGTGCTAGCGAGACCACGACGTGTCCAGCCGCGTCGACCTGGCCGGCCGCGCGCAGGACTTCCTCCATCACCATGAACGTCTGACTCTGTGGATGCAACCAGGCGTCGTCCTCATAGGCCACATATTGCGCGATCGCGGCTTCGAGCTTCTCGGGCGGGAGTGAGCCGATCGACGTGACACGCAAGCCGAGCGCTGCGCGATTCGGGTCGGTTGCGGCGGTGACGGCGAGTCCATCGGCAAACCACTGAAAGCCGAGCGGCAGACGATGGAAGGCGAGCGGGCCGTCGGTGGGCACGCGAACGTACGTGTGACCGACGTGCGCGCTCGCGACGAGCCGCATCAAGGTAAGGACGAGATCCGCGTCCGTGGCCGTCGGTATCGAACGCGTGAGGGCATCGAGGTCGCGGTCGAATCGCTCGCGCGGATACAACTTCGCGAAGTCGAGCTGTCGCGCCGCAAATTCGTGCGCGAAGAACGCGACATCCTCGCGCCATGCCTGTTCGCGGGCCGATTGTGCGGCCCCGGGCGCGGCCGAGAGGAGCGCCGAGGCGATGAGGATCGCCGGAAGCCGCCTGCGCAAGACGACATAGAATAGCCCCGAGGGCCCTTGCCATGACGAACCGCGAATTTCATCTGCAGTGCCGCAAAAACGAAACGCTGGCGTTCCATCGCGTGCTCAACGCGCTGCCGCACGAGAAGTGGGATTACACGCCGCACGAGAAATCACAGTCGGCGTCGAAGATCATCTGGACGCTCATCGGCGAAACGAATGCGTGCTCGGAGCTCGTCGACAAAGGCGAATTCACGTTCGGCGCGCCGCCGCAGCTGCCGCCGCCGCACATGATTGAGGAGTTCGACAAGGCGTGGGAGACGCTGCTTCGCAAGATCGAGAAGATGGACGACGCCGCGTGGGATCGCAAGGGCAAGTTCATGCTGCAAGGCCAGGTGCGGATGGAGCAGCCGGTCAGCGGTTTCCTGTGGCTCTTCTTCTTCGACGCCATCCATCACCGCGGGCAACTCTCGACGTACATCCGCCCGATGGGCGGCAAGGTGCCGTCGATCTACGGACCGTCGGGTGACGATCCGATGATGTTGTCGGCGAGCCATAAGCGAATGGAGTAGGGCCGTTCGCGCGGCGGTTAGTGGATCCGGCGCCTTTTGCTAGAATTGAGGTTCCTGCCGTCGTGGTGGGCCTGGTCCGATAAGGTTGTGTGCCGGGCGTGCCATGCGCCTCGATGTTCCTCGGTAGCTCAACGGTAGAGCATCCGGCTGTTAACCGGAGGGTTGCTGGTTCGAATCCAGCCCGAGGAGCCAATATTTACGGGTCCATTCCGGAGTCATGGGTGAGGTGAATTCAATCGGTCGACGCAACACCATAAGCGAACGGAGACGTTATGGGCGTGCGTTGGTCGAGGATGTCGTGGAGTGAAAGGAACGAGCTGTGGGGACGATGGCGTCATGGCGAATCGCTCCGCGACATCGCCCAC